>JBEDHL010000254.1:0-6225 GCA_041174145.1 Pseudomonadota bacterium | reverse complement strand
AAGCAGGTCCAGACCGGGTGGGATGATGCCAGGCGCCTTACTCCAAATGAATGATGCGGCGCCGCGCCGAAGCATGGACCGGTTTCTGATCTTTGCCTTCGCTGCGGCTGAATTATTGGTGGAAACCGATCTTCAAGGCCGTATCATTTTTGCAGAAGGCACGTTTCGGACGCGCTTTGGCCAAGACGCGCCTGAATTTCTGGGCCGTCCCGTCATTTCCCTGATTGCAGCGGCAGATCGTCCGTCCTTTGCCTCTGCAATTGGGCTTATGTCGGAAGTTGGTCGCTTGAAGCCCACGGTCCTTAGGCTTGCCGATCCGCGCAATACATCCTTCAGCGTTGCCGGGCTCAGGCTAGAGGGTAACGGCGATAAGCTTGTCCTGACCTTCGCCCCATTGCCGCGTGAATTGCCAAGCGGGCCGCAGCCAAGTGGGCCGGGGCTGACCGGCCTTGCCGAAGAAATCCTGCGCACCGGCGCGCCCGGTGGGCCCATTGGTTTTCTTGAATTGACCGGGCCACGCGGCAATTTCACGCCGCCGCGGGAGGTGAGGGAGGTCATTCAGGAAAAACTGAACCAGGAAATGGGTGAAGGTGCGGTCGCCACCGAATTGGCTGCCGGCCGCTATGGTGTGCTGCCCGGCCAGGCGCCGCTTGACCTGAAGGCTTTGACGAAAACATTGGCTGGAATCCTGCAGGATCGTGGTGTCGGGGATGTGGCCGTTGGATCCATGACTTTGGGCCTGGAGTCTGAGGGGCTGACCCCCCTGCAGGCGACGCGTGCCTTGCGCTTTGCGCTGGCTGCCTTCGCCCGAGGCGGGAATGATGCCCTGCAAAAAGCCGGCTTTCAGGGGGGCTTGGCAGGCTTTTTGGATAGCGCTTCAGAACGCGCCACCATGGTGAGACGCAGCATCGCTGAAGGCCGCTTCCGCATGGCGTTTCAGCCTATTGTCAGTCTATCTAACCGCACCACCCATCATTATGAGGCACTGTTTCGCCCTGTCTCGGCCAATGAAAGGGAGATGTCCCCGCCGAGTGAATTCGTCGCCTTGGCTGAGGCCATGGGTCTGACCGAGGAATTGGATTGGGCCGTGGTGAGAGCCGTTTGTGTGGCGGCCGCGCGTGCCGGGGGCACCAGGGTTGCCTGCAATCTTTCCGGGCTTTCCCTGCAAAGCCCAAAATTCCGCGAAGACATGAGGATGATGCTGGAAACTACGCCCGGCATGGCGGAACGCCTGGTCATAGAAATTACCGAAACCGCTGAAATAGAAAACGAAGATGAAGCAATTCGCATGATTGAATTGCTGCGGGAGCATCAAATCCCGGTCTGCCTGGATGATTTCGGGGCCGGCGCGGCGGCTTTCCGTTACTTGCGGGCCTTCAAGGTGGATTATGTGAAGGTTGATGGCATTTATGTCGCCAATGCCTTGCAGAGTGAACGTGATCGCGGCTTTATCAGCGCCATGGTAGACCTTGCCCGGACTGTCGGCGCCCAGGTGGTGGCTGAACGTATTGAAACTGAAGCGGAAGCGACGCTGATGAAGGAACTCGGCGTGCGCTATGGCCAAGGCTATCTCTTCGGCAAGCCGGAGATGGAATTGGCTACCCGCACAGCGGGTCTTTCCTGGCAAGACCAATAGTGGCCGCGGCCGTGTCGCCGCGCCTTTGCGTGGTTATCCCCTGCTTTAATGAAGCAGCGAATGTCGCGCCCATGGTGGCGCGGCTGGATGCGACCCTGGCGGGCGTGGCTTGGGAAGCGATTTTCGTTGATGATGACAGTCCTGATGGCACCAGCGCCGCTGTGCGCGCCATTGCCACGCAGGATGGGCGCATCCGCTGCCTGAGGCGCATTGGGCGGCGCGGCCTGGCTTCCGCCTGTATTGAAGGCATGCTTGCGACCTCAGCCCCCTATCTGGCGGTGATTGATGGCGATTTGCAGCATGATGAAACGCTGCTGCCGCGCATGTTGGCAGCGCTTGAAGCGGGCCAGGCGGAAATCGTGATTGGCAGCCGCAATATTGAAGGCGGTGACAAGCAAGCCGGGTTTTCGGCCGCGCGACAAATGATCTCCGATACTGGCGCTGCCCTTGCCAATGCTGCTCTTCCGGTGCGCGTGAGCGACCCGATGAGCGGCTTTTTTGCCCTGCCGCGCGCCCTGTTTGAGGAAGTGGCACCGCGCCTGACCGGCACGGGTTTCAAGATTTTGCTGGATATTTTGCTCTCCGCGAAGCGGCCTTTGCGCAGCCTGGAAATCCCCTATTCCTTCCGCGCGCGGGTAGCTGGTGAAAGCAAGCTGGACGCGGCGGTGCTGTTGGAATTCGCTGGGCTGCTGGCGGATAAGGCTTTGGGCGGTGTGCTGCCGCTCCGCTTCCTGTCTTTCGCAGCGGTGGGCGCGATTGGTGTGCTGGTGCATCTGGCTGTGCTTGGCCTGCTGCATGGGCTGGGCGGTGCGGGCTTCAATGCCGCGCAATGGGCGGCCACGCTGGTCGCCATGACGGCGAATTTCCTGCTGAATAATCGCATCACCTATCGGGATAGGCGGCTGCGCGGGCCCGCGCTGCTGCGCGGCTTGGTGGTGTTTTATCTGGTTTGCGGGCTGGGGGCGGTGGCCAATATCGGCATTGCCAATCTGCTGCTGCGCGATGGCGTGCTGGCCTGGGGCCTGGCCGGCGCGGCCGGGGCGGCGCTGACGGTGGTGTGGAATTACGCGGTTTCCGCCACGCTGGTCTGGCGCGCGAAGTGAACCCCTGGCTGATTGCGCTATTGGCACTGACCGCGTTGCGGCTTGTGCTGGCGGCGATCCTGCCGCTTTCCCCGGATGAGGCGTATTACTGGGTCTGGTCGCGGCATTTGCAGGGCGGTTATCTGGACCATCCGCCGATGGTCGCGATCTTCATCTGGCTGGGCACGGCCATTGCCGGTGAAAACGCCTTTGGCGTGCGGCTTTTGGGGCCCGTTTCGCTTTTTATCGGCTCGCTGATGCTGGCGCGCACCGCCGAGGATCTTTTCCCCGGGCGCGGCGCTGGCCCATGGGCGGCGGCGCTGATGAATGCGACGCTGTTTGCCGCGCTTGGCGCCGTGACCATGACCCCCGATACGCCCTTGTTGTTCTTCTGGGTGGCGACACTTTGGGCCGTGGCGCGGGCAAACCGCAGCGGCGATGCGCGCTGGTGGCTGGTGGCGGGCGGGCTCGCGGGCGGCGCGCTGCTGTCCAAATACACGGCGGCGCTGCTGGGGCTTGGCTTGGTAATTTGGCTGTTTTTGCTGCCGGAAGCGCGGCGTTTTCTGCTGCGCTGGCAGCTTTGGGCGGGCGGTGCTTTGGCGGTGGCACTGTTTTCCCCCGTGCTATTCTGGAATGCGGCGCATGAATGGGCGTCCTTCGCCAAGCAGGGCGGACGCACCGCTTCGGGCGGCGCCGGGCAAAGCCTGCGCTGGCTTGGTGAATTGCTGGGCGGCCAGGTGGCTTTGGTGACGCCGCTGGTCTTTCTGTTGTGCGTGCTTGGTATCGCCATGGCGGTGCGGCAGGTTTGGCGCAGGCGCGATGCTGGCGCGGCGCTGCTGCTGGCGCTGATCCTGCCCGGCGCCGCGATTTTCCTCTGGCAGGCTTTGGGGAGCCGGGTGCAGGGGAATTGGCCGGCGATCCTTTACCCGAGTGCGGCCATTGCCGCCGCCGCGCTGCTGCCTGCGGGCTGGCTCAGGCTTCGCATCCCTGCCTTGGTGCTGGGTTTTGCCATGGCGGGCGCGGCCTATCTGCAAGCCACCGCCGCGCCCTTGCCCTTGCCGCGCCGGCAGGACCCGACGCTCGCGCGGCTTGGCGGTTGGGATGGGCTGGCGGCTGATGTGGCGCGGGCCGCCGCGCGTGAAGGTGCCGCCTTCATCGCCGCCGAGGAATATGGCCTGGCTTCTGGCATGGCCTTTCGCCTGCCGCGCGAGATGAAGGTGGTGGCGATGGACTCGCGCTGGCGCTTCTTCACCCTGCCAAGCCCGCCCGAAAATGTTCCGGGCCTGTTGATCCGCAGCGAAAGACGTGGAGAGGGGCCGCCGCTCTGGCCCGGCGCGGTGCCGATTGAAGGCGAAGCCGGCCGATTGATCCGAGCGCGTGGGGGGCAGGAGGCTGAGGCTTATCGGCTATTTCGGGTGCGTACAGCGCCCGGTCAGCCATCCAGCGTGGTTTTGCCGCGCCCGCTGCGTTGAACGCGCTTGACCTTCACGGGTGCCGCGCCTTTATCGGGATAAAGAAAGGCTCCCCGCCATGCATATCCTGAAAAGCCGACCCTGGAATTTGCCCGAAAGCCGCGTGACGCCGGAAGCGCTGGTATTCAACCGCCGCCAAGCCATGGCGCTTGGTGCTGGGATGCTGGCCGCTGGCCCCGCGATGGCGCAGCAGGCCGGCCTGCCACCCGCCATGCGCAATACGCGTTATGTGCCGGGCCGCGCCATCACCGCTGAACGGGAAGTCACCACCTATAACAATTTCTACGAATTCGGCAGCCACAAGACCATCAGCCCAACGGCACAGCGCATGCCCATGCGCCCCTGGACGGTGAAGGTGGAAGGCATGGTGGAAGCGCCGCGCGAATACGGCATTGAAGATTTGCTGGCCCGGATGCCGCTGGAAGAACGCGTCTATCGCCTGCGCTGCGTCGAAGCCTGGGCCATGGTGGTGCCCTGGACCGGCTTTCCACTTTCAGCCCTTCTGGCCGAAGTGAAGCCGCTATCTTCCGCGCGCTATGTGGTGTTTCAGACCGCGACCCTGCCGAGTGTCATGCCCGGCCTGAGGCAGACTTGGTATCCCTGGCCCTATACGGAAGGCTGCACCATTGCGGAGGCCGCCAATGAGCTTTCCTTCATGGTTGTCGGTGCCTATGGCAAGCTACTGCCGCCGCAAAATGGCGGGCCGATCCGTTTCCACCAGCCCTGGAAATACGGATTCAAGGCGGGCAAGAGCATTGTGACGATAAGGCTGACCGATCAGCGCCCGGTTTCCTTCTGGGAGAAAATCCAGTCGCAGGAATATGGCTTCTGGGCCAATGTGAATCCCGCCGTGCCGCATCCGCGCTGGAGCCAAGCGCAGGAACGCATGCTTGGCACGGGGGAAAGCGTGCCGACCCAGATTTTCAATGGTTATGGCGATTTTGTTGCTGACCTCTATAGCGGTTTGCAGGGCGAAAGGCTCTGGGCGTGAGGGCGTGATGCGCCTGATCGGCCTTGTCCTGCTGCTGCTGGCGGCTGGGCTTTTTGTGGGTTTTGGTGGCGATCCGCTGGGCGCGGTGCTGTTCCGCCTGGATCCCGGGATACTGAATTTGGCGCAGGCCGTGGTGCAGCGCTATCTTCTGCCCATGTTGTGGGATGATGTCTTGCTGCCCGTTCTGGAAGCGCCGGCCTTTGTGGCGCCGGCGGTGTTGGGTAGCGCCTTGAGCTTCTTCGGTTGGATGCGCGCGCGTGGCTGACGCACCACTGCATCACCAGATTTTGCTGGTGGAGGATTCGCCCTCATTAGCCACTGTCTATCAGGAATATTTGCGCGCGGGGCCTTATCAAATTCGCCACGCACATTGCATTGCCGATGCGCTGAAATTCGCCGATCAATTAATGCCCGATGGCGTGTTGTTGGATTTGCGCCTGCCGGATGGGGATGGGCTTTCCGTGCTGCGAGAATTGCGTGGGCGTGATCCTGACCTGCCGGTGGTGGTGATGACCGCGCATGGTTCGGTGACGCTGGCAGTGGAAGCGATGCAGGCGGGCGCATCGGATTTTCTGGTGAAACCTTTCGCGCCGGAACGCCTCACGGTCACGGTTGCCAATGTGATGGAACGCGCCGCCTTGCGCCGCCAAGTGGCGGTGCTGGCGGCAGGGTCACCGCGCCAGGGTTTTGCCGGTTTCATTGGTGCGGCACCCGCCATGCAGGCGGTGTATCGCATTCTGGAAAACGCCGCAGCATCGCGCGCGACCGTGTTTGTGACCGGGGAAAGCGGCACCGGCAAGGAATTGGCCGCGGAGGCTGTGCATGGGATTTCCCCGCGCAAGACCGGCCCCTTCATCGCCATCAATTGCGCCGCGATCCCCAAGGATTTGATTGAAAGCGAAATCTTCGGCCATGTGCGCGGCGCCTTTACCGGCGCGGTGGCGGACCGCATCGGCGCGGCGCGCGCGGCGGATGGCGGTACGCTATTCCTGGATGAAATTTGCGAAATGGATTTGGCGCTCCAAGGCAAGCTGCTGCGCTTCA
>JBEDHL010000253.1:0-2930 GCA_041174145.1 Pseudomonadota bacterium | reverse complement strand
GGTCATATCACTTGTCTAGACCTATAGACAGGATCCACGCCCTGGTGCAATACGGATATGTCATGGATTTGCTGGGTCATGGTTGAAACTTTAATGACAAAGGATGCGCTGGCGCGGGGCGCCGGGGTGGCGTTGTGGCGCCAGATCGCGCTGGCGTTGGAAGCGGATATTGCGGGTGGCAAGCGCCAACCCGGCGAAAGGCTGCCCACAGAGGCGGTGCTGACCGAGCGTTTCGCGGTCAATCGCCACACGGTCAGGCGGGCGCTGGAAGAATTGGAAGCGCGCGGCATTATTCGCGTGGAACAAGGGCGTGGCGCTTTTGTTGCCGAAGATGTGCTGGATTATCCGCTTGGACCGCGCACGCGGTTTTCTGAGACGATTCGCCGGCAGAATCGTGAAGCGGCGGGGCGTGTTTTGCAGATTGCTGAGATTGCCGCAGATGCCCAGGTAGCGGCGGGTTTGCGCATTCGGCGCGGGCGCCCGGTGCTGCGTGTTGCGCGGCTTGGGCTTGCCAATGGCAGGCCGTTGGTTCTGGGACTGCACCATTTCCCCCTGCCGCGCTTTGCGGCGCTTGCGGATTCGCTGGCGCGGCAGTCTTCGATCAGCATTGGTTTGGCAGAATGCGGGGTTGCCGATTACCGGCGCCATTCAACGCGCATCACGGCGCGCCTGCCAACGCCGGAAGAAGCCAAGCATTTGCTGCAATCGCGTTCCCGCCCGGTGATTGTGGCGGAAGCTTTGAATACCGATCCAGCGGGCACGCCGGTGGATTGGACCCTTTCCTGTTACGCCGCCGCGCGTGTGCAATTGGTGATGGAGAGTTGATGATGGCTTGGATCATTCAGGGTGGACGAACACTGCGCGGCACCGAAATGCTGGCTGATGATGTGTTCCTGGCCGATGGCATTATTGCCGAAAAGCCCGCAAGTCATGCGCGGCGTTTTGATGCGGCGGGGCTTCTGGTGATGCCGGGCCTGGTGGATATTCATGGCGATGCGCATGAACGCCAATTCCAGCCCCGGCCTGGTATTGGTTTTCCGGCAGGATTGGCGTTGCGCGATTCCGCCGCTCAGTTGATTTCCTGCGGTATCACCACGGCTTATCTTGGCGTTACGCTTTCTTGGGAACCGGGCTTGCGATCGCTTGATGCCTGGCGCGGCATGAAGGCAGCGCTCCGCGACATGAAGCACGCCGCTGCTACCGATTTGCGCGTGCATCTGCGCTTTGAGGCAGATAATTTTGACGCGCTTGAAGATGCGCTAGCCGATATCGCTGCCGGAGATGTGCATCTGCTGGGGTTCAACGATCATACGCCATCCATTGTGAAAAAGCTCGGTAATCTTGATGAGGTGGCGAAATATGCCGGGCGCGCTGGGGTAAAAGCGGAAGCCTATATGGCTATGGCTCAAGCGGCTTACGCAAGGCGGGATGCGGTACCGTCAGCGCGCGCGCGTTTGGCTGAAGTCTCTTCAAGCGCTGGCATTCCCATGCTGAGCCATGATGATGACAGTATTGAACGTCGCGCCCTGTTTCGCACCCATGGCGCGCGGATTTGCGAATTCCCGATCACTGAAGAAGTTGCGGCGGACGCCCGTGCCGCCGGTGAGGCTGTGGTGATGGGCGCGCCCAATGTGGTGCGTGGGGGTAGCCATTTGGGCTGGGCCTCTGCCGCGCCATTGGCGGAACGTGGCTTGGTTAATGTTCTGGCTTCCGATTATTTCTGGCCGGCCATGCTGGAAGCAGCGTTCATTATGGCGGGCCGAGGCGTCTTGGATTTGCCGCGCGCTTGGGCCTTGGTTTCGGAAAATCCTGCTCGAGCTTGTGGCCTGCATGACCGTGGCAGACTTCAATCTGGACTGCGTGGCGATGTGGTTGTGGTTGATGAGGCGCGACGCGCCCCAATGGCGGTCTTTGCGCAAGGGCGTTTGGCTTGGATGGCGCCGGAAGCGAGTGCTCGGCTTGGTTAGGCCTTGAGCCAAACTCAAAAAAGCCGTTGCGCTTCAAAAGCGACAGCTATTCGCAAGCTTATTTGGCCGAGACTAATTTGAGGGGGAGTGGAAAAGTGGCTCCCCGAGTTGGACTCGAACCAACGACCTAGGGATTAACAGTCCCGCGCTCTACCAGCTGAGCTATCGGGGAAAGGAGCCGGCGGCGTAATAGCAGCGCTGCGGCGCTTGTCAAAGCCCCCTAATCTTCACAGAGGCGCGTGGCGTGGAGGTCCGGAGCGGAATCGAACCGCTGTAGAGGGTTTTGCAGACCCTTGCCTGACCACTCGGCCACCGGACCACGCGGTGCCTCTATCGGGCCGGCGCGGGTTTGGGTCAAGCGCCCGCTTGGCGGCTTGGGGTTGGGCCTCCTATAAGTGACCGCAGCAAGGGTGAAGGAACGGGATAATGGATTTCGCGCGCGCAAGGCGGTTCATGGTTGATGGGCAATTGCGGCCCAATCAGGTGCAGGACCCCCGTATCCTCGCGGCCTTTGGGGCATTGCCCCGCGAAGCTTTCCTGCCCCAAAGCCTGGCGGCGCGGGCTTATGCGGATGCGGATGTGCCGCTCGCGTCCGGGCGCGTTTTGATGCAGCCCATGGTGCTGGCGCGGCTTATTCAATTGGCGGAATTGCGGCGCGGGGATCGCACTTTGGTGCTCAATGCCGGGTCTGGTTACGGGGCGGCGGTTTTGGCTGCCATGGGCGCTGCGGTGACGGCGCTTGAAGATGACGCAGCCCTGTGTGCTGGGGCTCAGGCGGCTCTGGCCCGCAACCTTCCCGAGGTTTCAGTGCGGTTTTTGCAGGAAAACCCCGCGCAACCGCCGGCTGGGCTTGGACCTTTTGACGTTATTTTGATTGAAGGTGGGGTGCCAGCCATTCCGCGGCGGATTGAAAGCCTGCTTGCCGAGGGCGGGCGTTTGGTCGCGTTGGTAACGGCGGGTGGG
>JBEDHL010000252.1:0-14672 GCA_041174145.1 Pseudomonadota bacterium | reverse complement strand
ATAATGGCTGTTTATACCGAAGTTTCAGATGAGGCCTTGCGCGCCTTTCTGGCCGAATATGCGCTTGGCGAATTGCTCGCCTTTCGCGGCATTGCCGAAGGCGTCGAGAATTCCAATTACGCGCTGAAGACAGAAGCGGGCGATTTCATCCTGACGCTGTATGAAAAGCGCGTGGACCCGGCGGAACTCCCTTATTTCCTTGGCCTGATGGAGCATTTGGCGGCGCGCGGCATGGCCTGCCCGACCCCGGTGCATGGGCGGGATGGCGTGGCTTTGCGGGAATTGGCGGGGCGGCCGGCGGCGATTGTCACCTTCCTGCCTGGCGTCTGGCCGCGCCGGGTGCGGGCGGAGCATTGCGCGCCCTTGGGCAAGGCTTTGGCCGAAATGCACTTGGCCGCCGAAGGCTTCGCCATCACGCGGCCCAATGCGCTTGGCCCCAAGGGCTGGGCGCCCTTGCTGGATGGCTGCCGCGCACGGGGTGATGAAGTGCAGCCCGGCCTGATCGCCGAACTTGATGCGGCGCTGGCTGGTATTCTGGCCGCCTGGCCGGCGGAAGGCGCGCTACCCATCGGGCAAATCCACGCCGATCTTTTCCCCGATAACGCGTTTTTCCTGCCCGGCCCTGATGGGCAGCCTCGGGTTTCGGGCGTGATTGATTTCTATTTCGCCTGCACAGATCTGTTCGCCTATGACATCGCGGTCTGCCTGAATGCCTGGTGCTTTGAGGCGGATTATTCCTTCAACGTCACCCGCGCGCGCGCCATGCTTGGCGCTTACCGCGCTATTCGCCCGCTATCTGATGCTGAATTGGCCGCCCTGCCCGTGCTTTGCCGGGGTGCGGCGCTGCGCTTTCTGCTGACCCGGCTTTATGACTGGACCCACACACCCGAAGGCGCCTTGGTGACGCGCAAGGACCCGGTGGAATATCTGCGCAAGCTGCGCTTTTTCAGCGGCGCCGAGACACTTTCGGCCTTCGGCCTGTGACGGAAAGTGCGGACCCGCGCCCCTTGGTCGAGATTTGGACCGATGGCGGCTGCAAGCCCAACCCCGGCCCCGGTGGCTGGGCGGCCATTCTGCGCTTTGGCGAACATGAGAAGGAACTTTCAGGCGGCGAGGCCGAGACCACCAATAACCGCATGGAACTGACCGCCGCGCTTAAAGCCCTGGAGGCGCTAAAAAAACCCTGCCGCGTGGCGCTGCATACGGATAGCGAATATCTGCGCAACGGCATCAGCCGCTGGATTCATGGCTGGGTGCGCGCCAATTGGCGCAATGCGGCGAAGGAGCCGGTGAAGAACCTCGACTTATGGCAGGCCATTCTGGCCGCCGCCAAACCGCATGAGATTGAATGGCGCTGGGTGCGCGGCCATGCCGGGGACCCCATGAATGAACGCGCCGATGCACTGGCAACCGCGGCGCGGGACAAGGCCGCTGCCGGATGATCTTGCCCTAACCCGGCCCTGACGCGTATAGAGATGGCCCGGCGCGGGCGTAGTTCAGAGGTAGAACGTCAGCTTCCCAAGCTGAATGTCGGGGGTTCGATTCCCCCCGCCCGCTCCAGCGGTTTTCCCGAAAATTAGATGATTTAGGTGGCACCCGGCTTGTGGTTGGGGTGCTGGGCTATGTTGTTGTGGTCGAACGCCTGACCCTACCCGTATTTACTTGATTTTAATTATTAATTAATCTCATTCCCGGGCCCAGTAGCCCAGCTTCATGAGCAGGGGAAAGCGGATGTCGGGGACTGCGGGGAATGATTCGCTAAGAGGCACAACCGGCGATGATTACATCAATGGTTACGCCGGGAATGATACCATCCTCGGGCTTGGTGGGAATGATTGGATCTCTGCGGGAACTGGGTCTGATAGTGTTCTCGGCGGTGCTGGAAATGACTATCTGATTCAAGATTTATCGGCCGCTAGTGGTACACTGCTCGGCGAAGACGGCGATGATATGATTAACGCCGGAGGCGGCAATGATATCTTGGTCGGGGGGAATGGCGTCGACCTTCTTTATGGCAGCCCCGGCAATGACAGTCTCTCCGGCGGTGCTGGCAATGATTTTCTGGAAGGCGATTGGGGCCGCGACACCTATCATGGTGGTACCGGCGCGGATTATTTTTATCTGACATACTACGACTACTTTAACCGAACCGATATCGGCTCGTCAGTGACAGCGCCGGACATCGTTATGGATTTCAACCGCGCCGAGGGCGACAGTCTAACGCTGATCGGCAACGGCAGTTTCTTCAACTATCCTTACCCATCCATTTACTACCCGCCTGGCGATGGCGGCGGCCTTCCGCTACGTTGGATGGGTGCCCTTCCAACGGCTGTTGCCAGCCTCTCCCCCGGCCTTGCGCTGGCGGCGGGCGCTGTTCAGGGCTATGTCCCGGTTTATTGGATATCGCGGTCCGGCGGCGATGGCTGGGTCGCCATGGACCTTGATCTGGATGGCACGCTGGACGCGACTGATTTCGCCGTTTTTGTGGATACGGCGGACAATCAACCGCTGACCGCCGCCGATTTCCCAGAAGACGGTTTTGATTTTCAATTCGCAACCGCAGGCAATGATTCCGTCTTAGGTTTGGCTGCGGCGGATTTGCTGAATGGCCTCTCCGGCAATGACACCATGGATGGCGCCGGGGGCGATGATGTCATCTGGGGCGGCGATGGGGATGACCTTCTGCGCGGCGGCGATGGCAATGACACGCTGACTTCCTGGGATGGCAATGACACCATGCTGGGCGGCAATGGTGATGACTACATCGAAGGCTACGCATCGGATTCTGTTGATGGTGGCGTCGGCAATGACACGGTTTATGGCTGGTGGAGTGTTGAAACAATTATCGGCGGCCAGGGCAATGACTGGCTCGATTTCAGCGGCGGAAATGACAGCCTCACTTATCTGACCGGCACCGGCAATGACACCATCATTGGCGGTCCAGGCAATGATACGCTCTACCTGCCGGAAGGTCCGTGGACCACAGGCAATGATGGTCTATGGACTACGTATTCCCAGGGTGGAACCCGGCTTTATGTCCAAAGCTGGGAAAGCGTGGTCGTCGCGCAAACACCCAGTGCAGGCAACAATCTTACCGGTGATGGCTTAGCCAATGCGCTGAATGGCGGAAACGGTAACGATACTCTTTCAGGACTAGACGGAGCGGATACGCTTACCGGTAATCGCGGCAATGACTCCCTTTTGGGCGGGAATGATAATGATTTTCTGGATGGTGGAGAAGGCGATGATATATTCTTGGGCGGCGCCGGCGATGATACTCTACTGGGCGGCGTGGGGCGTGACCGGTTCGATGGAAACCCCGGCAATAACCTGATCAATGGCGGCGGGGGTGGGGACGATTACATCTCCTACAGCAACGGCATCCAAGGAAGCTTTGGCGTTTCGGTAAATCTTGTTACCGGCATCGCTTCCAACACCTATGGCGGGACAGATACGCTTATTGCAATTCGGGGCATCAATGGCTCCCCCTACGACGACATCCTGATTGGCTCCAATCAGCTTTCTGGCCAAGTAGGGCTACCCGGCTATCCGAGCAGTGGAACCACCTTCTGGGCTTCACGTGGTTCAGACTTGATAAATGGCACGCTCCCGGTTGCCGGTAACGGCGTTTACTATAACTCCTTTAGCATCCCAGGCACTTCAATCGTCGCGACCTACAGCGATCACCTCAATGCCACTGTCGTTAAATCAACTGGTGGCGCGGATACATTGCTTAATATCAATAATATCTATGGCAGTACTGGTGCGGATGTCTTAAATGGCTCGCCACTGGACGCGCCTCGCGACGCCTTCTCGATTTCGATTAACCTGCAGGGCCGCGAAGGGAATGATACCATCAACGGCTTTGGGCAAGCGATCAATCGCGCTGATTACACAAGTGCAACATCCGCTGTGACCATTGATCTTGCTGCAGGCACTGCCACTGATGGTCAGGGTGGAACGGACCTACTGCTAAATGTCCGGCGTGTTCGCGGTTCAAATTTCAATGACACCATCTTGGGCAGCGCTGGCGACGACATTATCGAAACACGCTCGCTTGGCAGCCACCTTCTGGATGGCAGAGGCGGAAGCAATTCTTACAGATTCTCTGACGCAACCGGGAACAGCTTCACCAGTGGCGTCCTGATTGACCTTGGAACGACGCAGGCCGAGGGCGGCGGTTATAGCGGGTTTGTCGTTAAGGCCGGCAATGTCACCGACACGCTTATTCGCTTTAACGGGGCGCGTGGCGCCGATGGCAATGACACGCTTTACGGCACCCCAGTAGATGACACGCTGCAAGGCTTGGCGGGAGACAACCTTCTCGATGGACGCGGCGGCACCAATACACTCGAATACGGTGCAGGCTGGTATAGTAGCGTTCCCACGCATGGCGTTACCGTTGATCTGAATGTGGGCCGTGCCACCAACCAATGGGATGGCACCGATACCATCGCCAATTTCCAAGGCGTGATCGGCACGCCCTTCGCCGATAGCCTGACAGGGAGCAATCAAGCAGAAACCCTGACGGGCGGCGCAGGGAATGATGTCATTATTGGCGGCGGCGGACGCGACACTTTGGATGGCGGTGCAGGCGATGATGTTATCCTCATCGGCACCACAACGCTCGCGGATATCTACGCGCTGTTTGCAACGTGAAGCGGCGCCTCACCCCAAGCCCAGCGCCCCAAACAACCGCGCCGCAGGCGGCCAGGCTTCCATCAGCGCGTCGCGCTTGATGATGGCGGCAAGCCCGCCGCCGATCAGCAGCGCAATGGAAGCCGCCCAGGCCACACGCAAGCCGCGGGAAGGAGCCTCATTCGCGGCCTCGGTCAGGGGGGCGCCGGCCACCAAAGGATCGGGCAGCGTCTCTTCCGGCGCCGGCATCGGGGCTATGGCCGCGCTTGGCGCCTGCGGCGCTGGGGCGGCGGCTTCGGGCGCTATGCTCGGTGGGGCTTCGGCCACAGGCGCCGGGGCTTCCGGCACCGCAAACACCATCCGGCACTGGCCGCAGCGCAAAGGCCGCGCCCGGTCCGCCAGTATCCGCTCCGGCACCTCGTAACCAGCTTTGCAATTTGGGCAGTCGATCCGCATGGCGCTATTTTCCGTCAGCGGCGGCTTCTGGGCAAGCGAAACATTGAGCGGAATGGCCCGCTCATGCGAAACACATCCCATGGTGAGATTCGGGCGCGTCGGGCTGGCCTATCCAACACCCCAGGGTAGCCCGGGGCGGCCAGCGCTGCATGATGTGTCCTTCGCCTTGGGGGAAGGCAGCTTTACCTGGTTGTTGGGCCCTTCGGGGGCGGGGAAAAGCTCCATCCTAAGGCTCATGCACGCGGCGCTTCGGCCCAGCAGCGGGGTGGTTTCCGTGCTCGGCACCGATATAGGGCAGGCGGAACGTGGGGCGCTGCCGGCGCTCAGGCGCAAGATTGGTGTGGTTCATCAGGAATTCCGGTTACTTGGCCATATTTCCGCTTGGGACAATGTGGCGCTGCCGCTGCGCCTTGCCGGCCGGACCGAAGGCGCCATCCGGCAGGATGTGGATGAGATCCTGGATTGGCTGGGCTTGCGCGAAAAATCCGCACGTCCACCGGCGGAACTTTCGGGCGGTGAACAGCAGCGCATTGCCATTGCGCGCGCCATCATCACCCGCCCCGCGCTTCTAATCGCCGATGAACCAACTTCGGAACTGGATGTTTTCGAAGCGCGCCGGCTGATCGCCTTATTCGGTGAAATGAATCGTTTAGGCACCGCCATCGTGGTCGCCACGCATTCTGAAGACCTGCCCGCGCGCCACCCGGCGCGTATCATCACCCTGGCTGAAGGCAGAATCATCGATGCGCCATGAAGCCAGCGGGCGGGGGGATCCCATCGGGCTGCGCCATGCGCTGGCGGACCGGCTATTGATCGGGCTGATCGCAGCCATGGCGCTGCTGGCGGCATTGACGGTTGGGCTGCATCAGGGTGTCGCGCGGCTTGCGGATCGCTGGCAGGAAGGGGCGAATGCCGCGGTGGTGGTGCAAATCCCCAACCCCACGCAAGCGCGCATGGATGCGGCGCTGGAAATGCTGCGCGGCCTTCCCGAAATCCGGGAAGCGCAGGTTGTGGATCCGCTCAGGATGGCGGAATTGCTGCGCCCCTGGCTTGGCGATGTCACGGGGTTGCCCTTGCCAGGCGTGATTGAATTGCGCCTGGCGGATCTTGGCACGGACCCGGTGCTGATTGGTGATCGCGTGGCGGAAGCGGTGCCTGGCGCTGTCACGGAAGCGCATGGCATTTTCGTCGGGCGCTTGGCCGCGCTGGCGCGGGCATTTTCCGCCACAACGCTCGCGGTATTGGCGCTGGTTGGTTTCATTTCAGCGGCCGTGGTGATTATTGCGGTGCGCGCGGGCATCGCCGCACGGCGCGATGCTGTGATGGTGCTGCATATGCTGGGCGCGACAGATCGCGATATTGCGGGCCGTTTCGCGCTACGTGCCGCCTGGCTTGCCGCTTTGGGCGGCGCCTTGGGCATCGCGGCGGCGCTCGCGATATTTTGGGCCGTGCTGCTTTTCGCCAGACCATTCCTGCCCGATCTTGGCTGGCAGCTACTGCCATGGCCGGGGCTTGCCGCAATCCCCCTGCTGGCCATGCTCATTGCCTGGGGCGCAGCCAGGGCCAGCATCTTAGTCTGGCTGCGTAGGCTGCCATGAAGGCCCGGCTGGTTTGGCACGTGCCGCTTATGCTGGCGCTACTGTGGCTTGGCGGTTTCGCCTGGTTCGTGAAGGCTGCGCAGGACAGCGCCGAGACCATGGACACCACCGATGCCATTGTGGTGCTGACCGGCGGCGCGGAACGGGTTGAAACAGGTTTTCGCCTTTTGGCCGATGGCTTGGCGCCGCGCCTTTTTGTCTCTGGCGTGCATCCGGATTCACGGCTTGCAGATCTGGTGCGTGGCACCGGGATTGATCCGACGAAACTCAAAGGCCCGGTGGAGTTGGGCCATGCAGCGGCTTCCACGCGCGGCAATGCGGCGGAAATCGCCGCCTGGGCCAAGGCACGGGAAATCTCAACCATCCGGCTGGTGACAGCCGGCTATCATATGCCGCGCGCGCAGGCCGAATTGCGCCGCGCCATGCCGGCCCTGAGGGTGGTGGCGCATCCCATTATGCCGGCCCGGCTGCGCGCGGAAGGCGCCCTTTGGCGCCCGCGCAATTGGGGGCTGCTGCTTGGCGAATATTGCAAATTCCTGGGCGCCGAGGCAGGAGTTTCAGTATTCTTTGGTGGAAAGCGTATATGATTTTTCTGCGTTCACTTGTCTTCAATGCGCTTTTCATGTCCGTCACCGCGCTGAGCGCGATGATTGCCATGGCTTTGCTGCCGTTCCATTCAAGATACATGCGGCGCTACATCCAGGGTTGGGCGAAGATCATCATCTGGTTGCTGCGTCTGGTCTGCGGCATTCGCGTGGAAGTGACCGGGCTTCAGCATATCGCCCCCGGTGCAGCGATTATTGCTTCCAAGCATCAATCAGCCTTTGATACTTTTGTGTGGCCCGCCTTGATTGCTCATCCAAGCTATGTCCTGAAGCGCGAATTGCTGGATCTGCCATTTTGGGGCCGTGCCGCGCGCCACACTGGCGCAGTCGCGGTTGACCGTGATGGCGGCGGTGCCGCGCTCCGCGCCATGGTGCGCGATGCGAAAGGCGTGCTGGATGAAGGCCGGCCCTTGGTTATTTTCCCGGAAGGCACGCGCTCGGCCCCCGGTGAAAAAGTACCCTATCAGCCCGGCGTTGCCGCGCTGGTCATTGCCAGCGGCGCGCCATGCTACCCGGTTGCGACCAATAGCGGGCGCCATTGGGGCAGGCGCGCCTTTCATAAAATGCCCGGCGTGATTTCCATTTCCGTCCTGCCTGCCCTGCCGCCGGGCTTGGCGCGCAAACCGCTGATGGAAGCGCTGGAACAGCAGATTGAAGCGGAAACGACGCGGCTCATGGCCGCCCCTTAGCCTGTGGATAAACCTGGGGAATAGGGTCGCGCCATATCTGCCATATTGCCTGAACTAAGCCCCGTAAGCCTTCAAAAAGCGGGGTTTTTATTTGCCAACCGACCTTTGGGGATAAAGGCGCGGCCAGCCCCGCCTGGTTACGCCATCACGGCAAATCAAACCGAACAGCAATCGCGGCCGAGGCGATCACCGCCTTGTCATGCTTGCCTTCTTCCGGAACATCCAAACCGCCCTTCACCGCGCGCGCAGTGACCACGCCATAGGGCAGGGATTTGCGCACGGCTTCGATATCCACCTTGTCGGGCTGCTGGACGCCAATGGTCACTTCCACCTGCATGGTCTTGATATCAAGGCCCAGCGTGCGAACGAACGCGAGTGATGAATGGTGCAAGGCATCCTGCACGGCGCGTAGCGCCGCCTTGGTGTAATCCCCGCCATGCAGATCATTGCCGCTGCCCATTTCAAGGATGATGCGCTTCAAGGCCATTTTCGGTCTCCCTCACACATCCAGCCGCACAATGGCGCAGCAATTGGCGATCACAGTACTGTTGGTGCCCTCATCATTCGGGATTTCGAGGCCACCTTCCACCAGCGTCACCGTGCCGCTGCCATGGGGCAGAATGGCCAGAACTTGATCCTTATCCACCAAATCGGGCTTGGGTACGCCGATCAGCACTTCAACCTGCATGGCATCAACATCCTGGCCAACCGCAGCGCCGATGGTGAGCGAGTTGTGCCAAAGCGCATCACGCAAAGCGCGCACCGCTGCCTTGGTGTAATCCGCGCCGCGAATATCGGTGCCCATGCCAATTTCAAGCACCATGCGTTGCAAGGCCATGATCCTGTCCTTCCCCAATCCAGCCAAAGCATGATCCGTTTCGAAGGATCACGCCATAGCCATCATGAACGGCCCACCAGCGCCGCGATGGCTTCAAGCCCGCGGTCGCGCACGCCCATTTCCTTCAAATGATCCAGCGTATTGAACAGGTAATCCCGGTTCGATCCCATCTGGCCATGGCCCGCGCCAATCGCCCGTGCCAAAACCTCAGCTGGTTGGTTGCCGCAATAAAGTCGGCAATCACGATTGGCGACATAAGCAATGGCGGGCACGCGCTGCCCGGTATCCAGCAGCGTCAGCGGCAAAAGCCGGCGGCGATAGACAACCTCTGCCCCATCGGGCAATTCGCGCGCATCAAGATAGGCAAGAGTTTCAGCCGCCGCCCGGCCTGGCACGCGAAACACCGCGCCACGGCAGGCGCCGCCACGATCCAGCCCCAGCACCAACCCTGGCCGTTCCGGCGTGCCGCGATAGCGATGGCTCCAAAGACAAAACCGCCGATGAAAGCCACGCAGCAGCGCGGGATGCCGCGCTGCATGATCAAAGCCCGGCCGCCAGATCAGCGATCCATAGGCAAAGACATAGAAATCCCCATCCGGGGCAAGCAGTGTTTGGATATCGCTTGTCATGGCGCGCAGGACACTTCCCGCTACCCCTATCTTTGCGCAGCTGAAAAACCGCTTCGGTGATTCCACCGACGCGGTTCAGGCGCTATATCGGCGCCCAGCATGATCGCCAAGCCACCCAAACCCCCACGCACGTCCTTTCTTGGGCGCTTCGTCTTTGGCGTACTGATTTTATTGGCGGCACTGGTGGCGGGCCAGACCTTGCTCTGGCGCTGGAGTGCCGGAGCCCTGGCAGAGGGTTTTTCCGATTGGGTGGTGCAGCGCCGGGCTGAAGGCTGGCGCATCAGCCACGACATCCCCGAACGCGGCGGCTGGCCCTTTGCCGCGCGGCTTTCTGTCCCGCAGCTTTCCATTGATACGCCTGGCGATGAAACCGCCGGTGAGGGCATGAGTTGGGAAACCGCGCTACTGACAATTGCCACCCCGCTGCCCTTGCCCGATGCGCTCAGGCTTGAAGCCTCTGGCCAGCAGGCGCTGCGCCTGGGTGCCATGCAGATCCCCTTCACCACAACCAGCTTCACGGCATTGATGCCGCTGGAAGCGGGCCAACCGCCACGCCGGACGAATGCTTTGCTGCAAGGCATTAGCGCGCAAACCCCCGATGGCCAGCTTGCCATTCAGCGCCTTGGCCTGGATGCTACCTGGTCGCGCGCGGCGGAACTTGCCTTCACGCTGCAATTCGCCGCTGAGGACACCACCCTGCCGCAAGGTTGGTTTTCCGCCCGCAGCTTGGCGGAGCTTGGCCCGAAGATCGCGCGTTTTGAATTCGATGGCGCTGTTTATGGCAGCGTGCTGCCTCTGCCGAGCTTGGTAGAACAATTGGATGCCTGGCGCGCTTCAGATGGACGGCTGGAATTGCGCCATGCGCGCCTTTCCTGGGGGCAATTCAATGCCGGGCTCACGCTTTCCGGGCGGCTTGATCATGCGTTGCAGCCCGCCATGGCCGGCACCTTGTCCATCGCCAATCCGAATCCGGTGATCGATTCTCTTGGGCGCCTTGGGTTTGTTCAGCGTCGTGCGCTGGATGGCACAAAATTCGCCGTCGCCTTGCTGACGCGAAGGGCTGAAAATGGCGGCCCGCCTGTCGCCGAAATCCCGATCAGCCTGCAAAATGGGGTAGTGAGCGCGGTACAGATACCGCTTGTGCAAGTGCCGCCCATCGCCTGGCCGCAGCATTGAACAAAGCCGTTCAGACCCGCGCCGCATCCACAATCTGAAACCCGGCGGTCACTTCGCCATTCCAGGCTTCTGCCCGCAAATGCCCGCATAGATGCAAAGGCGTGCGGTCTGGCGAGAGCAACGCCTCGGCCAATGGCCCTTCCTTGGCGCGGAAGCAAATGGTCTTGAGCCGCCCGCCCCCTTCGCCTTCCACAAAGGCGCGGATCGTCGCCCCTTCCTTGCCGATGCGGTCCGCGCGCACCACGCGGGCACGCGCAAGGGCGAAGATCGGTTCCTCATTACCCGCGCCAAAAGGGGCGAGCCGCGCAATATCCTGCGCCAAGGCTACCGAGGCAGCACCGACATTCAACGCGCCTTCCACCACCAAATCAGCGGCGCTTGGCAAATGCGCCGCATGAGAAAGTCGTTCTTCCAAAAAGGCGTGGAAGGCTTCCTGCTTTTCGGCGCGGAAGGAAAACCCCGCCGCCATGGGATGCCCGCCACCGGTCTCAAGCAGGCCAGCCTCCCGCCCTGCGATGATCGCCGCGCCCAGATCAATGCCGGTAATGGACCGGCCCGATCCCTTGGCGATGCCGCCCGCAATACCTGCAACACAGGCAGGGCGATTGAATTTTTCCTTGACCCGGCCTGCGACAATGCCAACCACGCCGGGGTGCCAGCCTTCAGCCGCCAATAGCAACACCGCATGGCCCGCAGCCACCTGCGCTTCCGCCATGGCGAGTGCAGCGCCCAGTATATCACCTTCCACTTCCTGGCGGCGGCGGTTCACCTCATCCAGCTTTTCCGCCATGACGCGCGCTTCGATCGCGTCTTCTGAAAGCAATAGGCGCAAGCCCAAATCAGCCTCAGCAATGCGGCCGGATGCATTGATCCGCGGCCCCAACACAAAGCCCAGCGTATGCGCGCTTGGCATATCCTTCTGCCCCGCGACATCCAACAAAGCCGCAAGCCCGATGCGCCCGCGCTTGGCCAATACCTTCAAGCCCTGCGCCACCAAAGCGCGATTAAAACCCGTGAGTGGCATCACATCACAAACCGTCGCCAGCGCCACGATATCCAATAGCGCCAGCAAATCCGGTTCTTTCCGCCGCGCAAACCAATCCGCGCGGCGCAGCGTGCGCAGCGTGGCAGTCGCCGCCAGAAAGGCCACGGCGGCAGCGCAGATATGTTTCAAACCCGATGTGCAATCCAAGCGATTGGGATTGACCACCGCCAGCACGGCGGGCAACACGCCTTCCGCCTTGTGATGATCCAGCACCACAACATCGGCGCGGCCTTCAGCAGCGGCCAAGGCAGCGCCGGCGGCAATGCCACAATCCACGCAAATCACCAGCGACGCGCCGGCATCACAAAGCGCCGCAATCGCCGGCGCATTCGGCCCATAACCTTCCTTGATTCTGTCAGGGACATATGGCGTGACCTGGCAGCCAAGATCACGCAAAAACCGCGTCATCAACGCGCCAGCGCAGGCGCCATCCACATCATAATCGCCAAATACCGCGACATGTTCGCCGCTGCGCACCGCCGCCGCAATGCGATCCGCCGCCGCATCCATATCAGCCAGGCGCGCCGGGTCCGGCATCAGCGCACGCAGCTTCGGTTCCAGAAAATCACCCGCATCATCCAGCCCAATGCCGCGCGCGGCCAGCAAGCGCCCAAGCACCTCAGGCAATTCAAGCCGTTGCGCGATGCCAAGCCCAATGCGCGCATCGCCCGCGCGCCATTGCCAACTGCGCCCAGTCAGGCTGCGCGTGACACCAAGTACGGGGCCTTGCGCGGCGCTGTCATCCATGCGGCGCGGCTTTCCGGTCAGGCAATGAAGGCGCTCGGCTTGCGCGCGAAGTTATGATGCCCTTCCACATAGCGCACCGTGCCGGATTTGGACCGCATGACGATGGAATGCGTATAAGCGCCACCGGCAAAACGCCGCACGCCGCGCAGCATCGCCCCGCTGGTCACCCCCGTGGCGGCAAACATCACATCGCCCTTGGCCATTTCCTCAACACTGTATTTGCGGTTGGGATCGGTGATGCCCATGGACCGCGCGCGCGCCACTTGTTCCTCATTCTCGAACATCAGCCGACCTTGCATCTGCCCACCAATGCAGCGCAAAGCCGCCGCCGCCAGCACGCCTTCAGGCGCGCCGCCCGAGCCCATATAAATATCCACGCCCGCTTCCGGCTGGCTGACGGCAATCACGCCCGAAACATCGCCATCACCCAACAGCATGATGCGCGCACCAGCGGCGCGGCAGGCGCGGATCATTTCCTTGTGCCGGTCACGATCCAAAGTGCAGACCATCAAATCGCCAATGTCGCATTTCTTGGCGCGCGCCAATTCGCGGAGGTTTTCCTCAGGCTTCGCGTCCAAATCGACAATGCCCTCCGGCAGGCCTGGCCCGATCGCAAGCTTATCCATGTAGATATCAGGCGCGTGCAAAAACCCGCCCTTTTCCGCGAGCGCCACCGTCGCAATCGCATTCGGCCCGCCCTTGGCGGTGATGGAGGTCCCCTCCAGAGGGTCCACCGCGATATCCACTTCCGGCCCACCGCCGGCCTTGGCGTAAAGCCCGACCTTTTCGCCGATATAGAGCATCGGCGCCTCATCCATCTCACCTTCGCCGATTACGACGGTGCCGGTGATGGCGACCGTATCAAAGGCCTTGCGCATGGCTTCCACCGCGGCGCCATCGGCGGCGTTCTTGTCGCCACGCCCGATCCATCGGGAAGCAGCGAGTGCCGCGGCTTCCGTCACGCGCACCAATTCAAGCGCAAGGTTGCGGTCAACCACCAGGCCGGGGGCGTGGGCAGGTTTGGACATAATAGGCGTGCTCCGATTCGATTACGCTTTGTTTAGCATGGCGCGCGGCAAGGCGCCGCTTCAGGCAGAAGTTTCAGCCAGGAAGCCCTGCACCGCCTGGAATAGCGCGCCGCGATTGCGTTCCATGACAATCGTATGCGTGCCTTCCCCCAGCACTACTAGGCGCTTGCCGGGGCTATTGGTCAGCAGTGGGAAAATCGCCATGGCCATGCTGGGCGGCGTATCGCGATCCCATTCCGCCACCACCAGCAGGGTTGGCGCCGTGACCTTGGCCGGGTCCCAATAGGGCCGGCCCGATTGCGCATATTCCCGCCCATCCAGCAGCACGCCATTGGGCGCGCGCAGGCTTTGCGGATTGCGCCGCGTGCCTTCCGGATCGGTCGCCCAGGTGACGCCCGCCCAATGTTCAAACCAGCCCGGCGGGATCAGCCCGGCGCGCTTGGCATCCGGCACGCCGGTCATCCAGCGTTCCCGCGCCTGGGCCTGCGTGACCGTCCGATAAGCCCCAAGCGTCGCATTGCCAGCGCCACCGGCCAGGCTCGGCCCATCACGCAGCCAACCGGGGGCGAAAAGCACCAGGCGTTCCACCAGCGCGGGGTTATCGGCTGCAAAGCGGCCCATCAGCGCGCTGCCCCAGGACCAGCCAATATGCACCAGTTTCGCGACATTGCGCCTTTCGCGAATGAAGGCCGCCGCGGTGGCGATATCCCTCACCGCCGTATCGCCCCGCACGATGGGGGGATTGGCTTCGGGCGGTTGGCTCATTTCCGGGGGGCGGGTGCTGCGGCCATAGCCGCGAATATCCAGGCACCAAACATCAAAACCCTGGCCTGCGATGTAATCCATCCAGGACAACCCGCCGAGCGGCAGGTCAAACGCCGTATGCGCCGGATAGGTCGCGCCATGCACGAAAAGCACCGTGCGCGCCGGGGAGAAGGCGTTCAGGTTTTCCGGGCGCTTATTGCGCAGGAATAGCTCAATCCCGGCATCGCCTGACGGGATCATGAATTCTTCCGTCACCAGCGAGGCCTGCGCTTGGGCCGCGCTTGCGACCAATAAAGGCGTGGCCAAAGGTGCCGCCAGCATGGTGCGTCTATTCATCGGAAACCCCCTGTTCGTTCAGGGCCCTTATAGCGCCCTATGCCGGGGAAATCAGCCCGCCCATTCAATCCGATTCAGGCGGGATGACATTGGTGTTCAGCCCTTCCACCAGCACATCGCGC
>JBEDHL010000251.1:0-7204 GCA_041174145.1 Pseudomonadota bacterium | reverse complement strand
GTCTAAGCGGGGTGGCATGGCGGGACCAGGGGAGTGCCTTGACAGAGCCAAGAATTGTTACATTATAACATTTCATATCAGCCATTGTTGAAAGCCTCTCGCCCATGCTCCGCCGCGCCCTGCTTTGCTCCCCCGCCCTGCTGCTGGCGAAGCCCATCCGGGCGCAGGAAAGGCTTGCGGTGGTGGCTTCCTTCTCCGTGCTGGGGGATATGGCGAAGCAGATCGGTGGGGATCGCATCACGCTCCGCAATATTGCGGGGCCTGATCAGGATGCGCATGGCTTTCAGCCCAAGCCATCGGACGCCGCCGCGCTTGCCAATGCAGCGCTCGTCATTCGCAATGGGCTGGGCTTTGAAGGCTGGCTGGATCGCATGATCCGCTCTTCGGGCTTCAAGGGCCGGCTGGTCACCACGACCGAGGGCATCACGCCGCGCATGATGGAAGCGCATGGGCATCACAGCCATGACCATGGCGGGGCAGGCCGGCGGCAGAACCATAGCGTCGGCCCGCGCCAGGTGCCGGACCCGCATGGCTGGCAGGATTTGGGGCTTGGCCAACACTATGTCCGCAACATCACCGCAGGGCTGATCGCCGCTGATCCTGCCGGGGAAGCGCTTTATCGCCGCAATGCGGAAGCCTATGCCGCGCGGCTTGCGACCCTTGACCATTGGGTGCGCGCGGAAATCGCCCAGATCCCGGCAGCGCGGCGCAAGCTTGTCACCAGCCACGATGCCTTCGGCTATTTCGGCTCTGCCTATGGGGTGCGCTTCCTGGCGCCCCAGGGTGTTTCCACCGAAGCCGAACCCTCAGCGGCAGAGGTCGGGCGCCTCATTCGCCTCATCAGGGCGGAAAACATCTCAGCGCTGTTCATGGAAAACATGACCAATCCCGCCACCTTGCAGCGCATTGCGCAGGAAACTGGTGTGCGGGTGCGTGGCCGGCTTTATGCCGATGCGCTTTCGGTCGAGTCAGGTCCGGCACCAACCTATGAAGCCATGTTCCGGCACAATGTCTCCCTGATGGTGCCGGCCATGCGGGGCGACGCCGCATGAAATCCTTCGGCCTTCGCCGACTTGTCCTTGGCGCCATCGCCAGCCTTTTTGCCGGCAGCGCCCACGCGCAAGGCTTCACACCGCACGTCTCCGGCGAAGTGGATTTGGGGCTTTATAGCGTATCCACCTATAAATCTCAGGACCCAGCACGGCGCGGCACCAGCCTATTTCTGTTTGGGGAAGTCGCCACCGGCTTTCACATCGCGCCGGGGCTTTCGCTACAAACCGTGGTGGCCTTTGAACCGATAGGTGAGGGCGATGCCCTGGGCGGCTTCCCAATGGATGGCGTCATCGGTTTCCGACGCCAATCCGCATTCCTGGAAGCCTTTTTCGCGGAATGGAAGCCGGATGAAGCACTCACGCTATATAGCGGGCGCTTCGTCGTCCCCTTCAGCCGTGGCCATCATGATTTTCCCGGCATGCTGGCCCGCATCCGCGCCCATGAGGTGCAGATGATAGGCGATGCCTTGGGCGTGGGTGGCACGTGGAACTTCTTCTCCGATCCGCGCTTTGGTGAGCATGATATTTCCGCTGCCGCCTTTACGCTTGACCGGAGCTTTTTGTCCTCAACCTGGCTCACGCGCCGGCGCTGCTGTGATGAGCGTTATGAACGCTACAACCGCAATACCGAACAGCAGGGCGGGCCTTCCAATAACGGGCAAATGGATAATTTCGCCCTATCACTGGATGGCGATAAATTCGATTTCGCGCCGGGGCTTTCCTATCAGCTTTCGCTGGTTTCTCGCGCCGCAGGCAAGGAAGATGGCACGGCGCGCGAATGGGGCTATGCCGTGGCGCTACGCTATGAACAGCGCTGGTCAGCGGCGCATCGCACGCTGTTCTTCGCCGAGGCTGTGCAGTTCCGCAACGCCGATGGCCGCCCGCGTTTTGAGTCCGATGATGGCGAAGAAACCACAATTGCCGAAAGGCGCAGTTTCACCACGCTGGGCGCCCAGCATCGCATCAGCGATTGGCGCGGCACCCTTGTGTGGCAGCGCTATCAACGCAAGCGAAGTGTGGATAGCCTGCCCACGGAAAACTACCTGGAAGCTTCCATCGGCCGCGATATTGGCGGTGGTTTCGGGCTGGACCTTGGCTATCAATATGCTCGGCAATTGATCGAGGATACCGGTCAGCTTGGCACGAGCCATGCGGTGCTGGCGCGGCTTTCCTGGCGCGGCGGGTTTTGAAGCCGTAGGGGCATGCCCCTACCGCCCCAACCCATCCCAGAATTCCTTGACCTTGGCGAAGAAGCCCTCACTTTCCGGGCTGGTGCGGCCACCTTTTTCAGCCTCGGCTTCGAATTGCTCCAGCAATTCGCGCTGCTTCGGCGTCAGGTTTTGCGGCGTCTCCACCATGACCTGCACATACATATCGCCGCGCGCGGCTGACCGCAGTACGGAAAACCCCTTGCCGCGCAGGCGGAATTGATCACCGGTCTGGGTGCCGGCGGGGATCGTCACTTTCGAACGCCCGCCATCAATGCTTGGCACTTCCACATGGCCGCCCATGGCGGCCTGCGTCATGCGCAGCGGCACCCGCACCAGAATATTCGCGCCATCACGCTGGAAAATCGGATGCGGCCTGACCGCGATATCAACATAAAGATCACCCGCGGGCGCGCCGCGCTGCCCGGCTTCCCCTTCGCCCGTCAAGCGAATACGCGTGCCATCATCAACCCCAGCAGGGACCGAGACATTCAGGCTGCGTTCGCGCTGCCCGCGCCCCGCTCCGCGGCAAATCTTGCACGGATTTTTGATGCTGCGCCCGGCGCCGCCGCAAGTTGGGCAGGTTCGCTCCACCAGGAAAAAACCCTGCTGCGCCCTGACCTTGCCATTGCCTTGGCAGGTGGCGCAGGTCTGCACACCGGATGCCGCACCACCTTCCGCGCCAACACCCTTACAGGCTTCGCAGGAAACGCTGGTGGCGAAGCGGATGGTCTTCTTAGCGCCGGCGAAAGCTTCTTCCAGCGAAACCTCCACCTGCGTGCGCAAATCCGCACCGCGCCCCGCAGCCGCGCGCTGACCGCGCCCGCCGCCGCCAAAGCGGCCGAACATTTCTTCGAAAATATCTTCAAAGCCGCCGCCGCCGAAGGGGCCACCGCCACCAAAGCCGCCACCACCGCCCGGCCCGCCCTGCTCAAAGGCGGCATGACCAAAACGGTCATAAGCGGCGCGCTTTTCGGCGTCCTTCAGCACATCGTAAGCCTCGTTCAATTCCTTGAACTTGGCTTCGGCTTCTGCATTGCCCTGATTGCGGTCAGGGTGCCATTGCATCGCAAGCTTGCGATAGGCTTTCTTGAGGTCATCCTCGCCCGCATCGCGCGCGACGCCGAGAACCTCGTAATAATCGCGTTTTGCCATGGTCGGGCTACCCTTGCGGCCAAATAACGCCCCCCGGCGCCACGGGGCACCAGGGGGATATTTCGGCCAAGGCTGCCATCACCCGAAAAGGGATCAGGAAGGCTTCTTCTTGTTCGGGTCCACTTCCTCAAACTCGGCGTCAACCACCTTGTCCTTGGAAGCACCAGCCGCACCCGCGCCCGCCGCGCCTTCTTCAGGCTTCGGCGCGGCCTGTTCGGCCTTATACAGCGCCTCACCCATTTTCATCGCGGCCTGGGAAAGCTTTTCCGAAGCGTCACGGATCGCATCGGCATCCTGGCCTTCCATGGCAGCGCGGGCGGCGGTGAGCGCCGTTTCCACTTCCGCCTTTTCAGCCGCCGGCACCTTGTCGCCGCTTTCCTTCAGCGTCTTGTCGGTGGAATGCACCAGCGCATCAAGCTGGTTGCGCGCTTCCACAGCCTCACGCCGCTGGCGATCCGCTTCCGCATTGGCTTCGGCATCCTTCACCATGCGTTCGATATCGGCGTCCGAAAGGCCCGATTTCGCCTGGATGCGGATTTGCTGTTCCTTGCCGGTCGCCTTGTCCTTCGCGCTGACGCTGACAATGCCGTTCGCGTCAATGTCAAAGGTCACTTCCACCTGCGGCACACCACGCGGCGCGGCTGGAATGCCCGTCAGATCAAACGTGCCAAGCTGCTTGTTATCGGCAGCCATTTCACGTTCGCCCTGATAGACCTTGATGGTGACCGCGGTTTGATTGTCATCGGCGGTCGAGAAGGTCTGGCTTTTCTTCGTCGGGATGGTCGTGTTGCGATCAATCAGGCGCGTAAACACGCCACCAAGGGTTTCAATACCAAGGCTGAGCGGCGTCACATCCAGCAGCAGCACATCCTTGACATCACCCTTCAGCACGCCGCCCTGAATGGCCGCGCCAATGGCGACGACTTCATCGGGGTTGACGTTGCGCGCGGGTTCCTTGCCGAAGAATTGGCGTACCGCTTCCACCACTTTCGGCATACGCGTCATACCGCCAACCAGGATCACCTCATCCACTTCATTGGCGGCAAGGCCGGCATCCTTCAGCGCCTGGCGGCACGGTTCCATGGTGCGGCTGATCAGATCATCCACCAGCGCTTCCAGCTTCGCGCGCGTCAGTTTCATGACCAGGTGCTTGGGGCCAGAGGCATCGGCGGTGATGAAGGGAAGGTTGATTTCGGTTTCCTTGGAGGAGGAAAGCTCGATCTTCGCCTTTTCTGCCGCTTCCTTCAGGCGTTGCAGGGCAAGCTTGTCGCCACGCAGGTCAATGCCCTGTTCCTTGCGGAATTCATCGGCCAGATAATCAATCACGCGCTGGTCGAAATCTTCACCACCCAGGAAGGTATCACCATTGGTGGATTTCACTTCGAACACGCCATCGCCGATTTCCAGCACGGAAACGTCGAAAGTGCCGCCACCAAGGTCATAAACCGCGATGGTGCCGCCCTTTTTCTGTTCCATCCCGTAAGCCAGCGCGGCCGCGGTGGGTTCATTGATGATGCGCAGCACTTCAAGCCCGGCAACTGTGCCGGCTTCCTTGGTGGCTTGGCGCTGAGCGTCATTGAAATAGGCCGGAACGGTAATCACGGCCTGGGAAACCTTCTCACCCAAATGGGCTTCGGCGGTTTCCTTCATCTTGGTCAGCACCATGGCGCTGATCTGCTGCGGGGCGTAGGTTTGGCCATCCACTTCAACCCAGGCATCGCCATTGGCGGCCTTGGTGATCTTGAAGGGGGCAAGCCCGATATCCTTCTGCACCATCGGGTCATCAAAGCGCCGGCCAAT
The DNA here is from genome assembly GCA_041174145.1 of Pseudomonadota bacterium. Taxonomy (GTDB): domain Bacteria; phylum Pseudomonadota; class Alphaproteobacteria; order Acetobacterales; family Acetobacteraceae; genus Neoroseomonas. The sequence goes on along the minus strand of JBEDHL010000251.1, from coordinate 1,989 downwards.
CAGGCGCTTCACGGCATAAAGCGTGCCCGTGGGGTTGGTGACCGCCTGGCGCTTCGCGGATTGCCCGACCAGCCTTTCGCCATTCTTCGCAAACGCGATCATGGAAGGCGTGGTGCGCGCACCTTCGGCATTTTCAATGACGCGCACATCCTTGCCTTCAAGAATGGCGACGCATGAATTGGTGGTGCCAAGGTCGATACCGATAACCTTACTCATCCGAATTCTCCTCTGCGGCGGATCGCGGCGGCCCTGAAAGGCACCACGGCGACCCCCTGTGCTAAACGGCGGCCAAAGCGCCGCCGCGGATGGGGTTGGACTTGGCCATACCCGCAATGGGCGCGGCCTTCACAAGCGCGATGTATGTAACAGCGCGGGATGAGACAAGATGCCCGGACGCTTTCAGGGCAAAATTTAGCGTGGCCCGCGGCTTCGGTTACGGTCCAATTCCTCCGCTGTCAGGGCGAAGGATACCCGCACACGAAATTCCGCCGGGTTGCGCCCGGCCGGGAAGATGATGCTCTCCGGCGCCGTGGTTGCGCGCGTGCGGGTCTGATTGCCATCAAAATTCACAACAAGCACGGCATCCTTGCGCTGCACCAATTGGCTGTCATCAGCGCTGGTCACGGCCAGAAACCAGGGGAAATCAGCCCGGTTCCCGCGCGTGGCCGGGCCGCGTTCCACATCCATCAGCACCGCGACCTTCACTTCCACACCGCCACCCCGGACAAAGTCACAGGAAGCCGTGACCCCCGCAATCCGCCCATCCACCAGCAAGGCAGCCAGATCAGGCGGCGCGCCGGGGCGATAGCGGCTGATATCCGCCCCATCCGCCAGGATCGAAACCACCGGGCAGGTCGCCAGGACAGGTTCCTTGGGTGAGGACCCCGAACCGCAAGCCGCGACCAGCCCCGCCAGAACCAGAACCCCAAAGCGCCACATACCGAACCCCCCCTTTGAGCCGAACGGCCCTCCGGCTACTCTGACCATTCTTCGCGCCGAGCCGCAACCCGTGGCCGGCCCCATCCGATGGACCCTTGCGCCCATGGCCTCTGCCAAGCCGACCCTTCAGCTGCTGCTCGCCGGCCCGCGCGGCTTCTGCGCCGGCGTGGACCGCGCCATCAAGATTGTCGAGGAAGCGCTAAAGCGCCACGGCGCGCCGGTTTATGTGCGCCATGAGATTGTCCATAACCGCTTCGTGGTTGAAAGCCTGGAAAAACAGGGCGCGGTTTTCGTCGAAGAGCTGAGCGAAATCCCCGATGATGGCCAGCCAGTGGTGTTTTCCGCCCATGGCGTGCCGAAATCCGTCCCCGCTGAGGCCGCGCGGCGCATGATGTTCGCACTCGACGCCACCTGCCCGCTGGTGAGCAAGGTGCATCGCGAAGCCGAACGCCATCATGAACATGGCCGCCATCTTTTCCTGATTGGCCATGCCGGGCACCCGGAAGTGGTCGGCACCATGGGGCAATTGCCGGAAGGTGCCGTGACGCTGGTGGAAGATGCGGATGGTGCCCGCAATGTCGTGCCGCCCGAAGGCGCGATGCTTGCCTTCACCACGCAAACCACGCTTTCGGTGGATGATACGGCGGAAATCATCGCCATTCTGCAGCAGCGCTTTCCCGAAATGCGCGGGCCCGCCAAAGAAGATATCTGCTACGCCACCACCAATCGCCAAGCGGCGGTGAAGGCCATTGCCGATAGGTCTGATCTGGTGGTGGTGGTGGGCGCGCCCAATTCATCGAATAGCCAACGCCTGCGCGAAGTGGCCGCCCGCAGCGGCGCCGCCCGCGCCGTGATGGTGCAGCGCGGCGCTGATCTTGATCTTGCCCTTGTGCAGGGCTGTAAGACCGTGGGCGTGACCGCCGGCGCCAGCGCGCCCGAAGTGCTGGTGGAAGAAGTGATCGCGCGCCTCAGCGAAGCCTATGAGCTTGAAATCGAGGAAGTGGTGGTGGCGGTGGAACAAATCACCTTCCGCCTGCCGCGTGGGCTCGC
>JBEDHL010000250.1:0-14679 GCA_041174145.1 Pseudomonadota bacterium | reverse complement strand
CGCTACCGCCCCCTACACGCCATCCGACATTACAGGATCGTCTTTCATGACCAATACCGCCCAGGACCAGATGGAAATCCTGGCAGGGGCCCTGCCCTTCCTGAAGCGCTACGATGATCAGATCGTGGTGGTGAAATATGGCGGCCACGCCATGGGGGAAGAAGAAACCGCGCTGCGTTTTGGCCGCGACATCGCGCTGCTGGAACAGGTGGGCGTCAATCCGGTGGTGGTGCATGGTGGCGGGCCGCAGATCAATGCCATGCTGAAGCGGCTGGATGTTAAATCCACCTTCGTGCAGGGCCTGCGCGTGACCGATGCCGCCATGCTGGATGTGGTGGAAATGGTCTTGGCGGGGCCGGTGAATAAGCAGGTGGCAGAAGCCATCACGCGCGCGGGCGTGATGGCGGTTGGCATTTCAGGCAAGGATGGCGGCCTAGTGCGGGCGCGTAAACTCACGCGCACCTATCGCGACCCAGACAGCAATATCGAAAAAGTGCTCGATCTTGGTTTTGTCGGTGAACCGGAATCCATCAACCCACGCGTGCTGGAACTGATGATTGGCGCGGATATCGTGCCGGTGGTGGCCCCCGTTGGCGCAAGCGCGGATGGGCAGACCTATAACATCAATGCCGATACTGTAGCGGGTGCCATTGCCGGCGCGCTCTCCGCCGAACGCCTGCTGATGCTGACCGATGTGCGCGGCGTGCTTGGGCCCGATGGCAATTTCATCCCGGAAATGACGGTGGCCGAGGTGAAGAAGGGCATCGCCGATGGCTGGATTTCCGGCGGCATGATCCCGAAGGTGGAAACCTGCATTTATGCCGTTGAAAAGGGCGTAAAGGGCGCCGTTATCCTGGATGGGCGCGTGCCACATGCCGTGCTGCGGGAATTATTCACTGATGGCGGGGCGGGGACGCTGATCCGCCCCTAGCACTCAAACGCGCGGGCCTCGTTTATCTCTGCGCCAGACCATGGATTTGGCCGGGAAGCCCTTGCTGACCGGATCAATTTGCTGGCCCGTGCCACTGCCAGGAAAATTGGGCTGCGGCAGGCCCACGCGATCGGCAACGCATTGGCGGATACGAAATAGCAGCGCTTGATCCACATCGGGGCGCTGCATCAGGGGGCGGAGCATTGTATCCGATACCACCCCGGCCAGACGTATGGCGGTATCGGGCGTCAGCGCGGGGCGCGCCATAAGGCTTGGAAACCATTCCGGATTGAAGCGCGCCCGGTTCAGCACATCTTCCATACTGGCAGGCCGAATTTTTGCGCTGCTGTTTTCGAGCATCAGCCCAATGGCGGCACAATCACCCTGCGCAATCAGCGCATCAGTGACCGCTTCCCCAATCCCTGCGCGGCGCGCGACAGCATGAATGGTGGTGGCGGCAGGTGGTGCGGCTATCAAGGCCAGCAAATCATCTTCGGTCAATAAGGGCGAAAGGCGAATGACCGGCTCTGCAACCCGTATTTCCGTATCCACTGCCAAACGTCGCACCGCATCCCGTGGCACCGTGGCAAGTTGCTTTGCTGCTTCAGCGATAATCAAACGGATCTCAAACGCCGTATCTTCGACCAGGCGCAACAGGATGGGCTGCAAGATAGTCGCCAAGCGATCATGGGTTGAGGAGGAAAGCGAAGGAAGAAGACCCGCCACGCGCCGCGCCAAGGCTTCACGCACCGAAACATAATCATCTTCCGATAACAGGTTGAGGACAGAAAAAGGCGCGCGTGGATTGGCCGCCACGCTGGCCCTGACATATGGGTCAGCATCCTGGGAAAGAAACGCCAATACCTCCCACGGCGTGCTGGCATTGCGGGCCAGCAGTGCCCTGGTGGGGGCATCACTATCGCGCGCCAAGCGCAGCAGATTCTCGACCGTACCGCTCATGCGCCGATAGGCCACTGGGTTGCGGGCGATTGGGGCGCGCAACAATGGGCCGATACCGGCGCGCGGATTTGGTAAATGCCTCGCATGAGGCATCATCAGCTTGTTTGGCTAATCTTTCGTTACCAAAGTAAATCTGCAGCACAACCGCCCAATCGATACCCGCTAAACTATTGTTTATTGGCATTTTCTGGTGCGCCTCATGATACCCTATGGCAGGGCAAAGCGCTGGGGCAGCGTTGACAGCGCCGATTGCCCGCCGCAAGGAAAGGGCGCTTTTCCAAAGGATTTCGCCCCATGACCATGACCGCCCTTCAGTCCCGCATCGAAGCGCTTTGGGACCGGCGCGACCAGCTTTCCCCCACCACCACCGGCGCTGATCGCGCTTCGGTGGAGGAAGCGCTGGAAATGCTCGATTCCGGGAAGGCCCGGGTGGCGGAGCCTGATGGGAATGGCGGCTGGAAGGTCAATCAATGGTTGAAGCAGGCGGTGCTGATGTCCTTCCGCCTGGCCGATTCCGCGCCGATGGATATTTCGACCGGCGCCTATGACAAGGTGCCGCTGAAGTTTGAAGGCTGGGGCGAGAATCGCTTCCGTGAAGCGGGCTTCCGCGTGGTGCCGGGCGCGGTGGTGCGCCGTTCGGCTTATATCGCCCGCAATGTGGTGCTTATGCCTTCCTTCGTGAATCTCGGCGCGCGGGTGGAAGAAAACACCATGGTGGATACCTGGGCAACGGTCGGTTCCTGCGCGCAGATCGGCAAGAATGTGCATCTTTCCGGCGGGGTTGGCATTGGTGGTGTGCTGGAACCGCTACAAGCAAACCCGGTGGTGATTGAAGATGATTGCTTCATCGGCGCGCGGTCTGAAGTGGTGGAAGGCGTGATTGTGGAACGCGGATCCGTGCTTTCCATGGGGGTTTTCATCAGCGCCACCACCAAGATCATTGACCGCAATACGGGCGAGATCTTCATGGGCCGCGTGCCTTCCTATTCCGTGGTGGTGCCAGGCTCCCTGCCCGGTAAGCCGCTGCCGGATGGCTCGCCCGGGCCTTCGCTGTATTGCGCGGTGATCGTGAAGCGGGTGGATGCGCAAACCCGCGCCAAGACCGCGATCAACGAATTGCTGCGTGACTGATCCGCTCCCCCTCCTCCAGGCGCTGATCCGCTGCCCTTCCGTCACACCGGAAGAAGGTGGCGCGCTTGGCGTGCTGGAAGCGGCCTTGGTGCCGCTCGGCTTCACCTGCACGCGGCTGAAATTCGCCGAGGTGGATAATCTTTTCGCCCGGCGCGGCAAGTATGGGCCGCATTTCTGTTATGCGGGGCATACGGATGTGGTGCCGGTGGGTGATCGCGCCGGTTGGACGCATGACCCCTTCGGGGCGGAAATCGCCAATGGCATGATCTATGGCCGCGGCGCTTGCGACATGAAGGGCAGCATTGCGGCTTTCATCGCCGGGCTCAGCGATTTTCTGAATCTGCGCCCGGATCATCAGGGCAGCATCAGCCTGCTGATCACGGGCGATGAGGAAGGGCCTTCCATCAATGGCACCGCGAAAGTGCTGGAATGGATGGCGGATAATGATCAGATCCCGGATATGGCACTGGTGGGTGAGCCCACTTCCAAGGTGACGCTTGGCGATACGCTGAAAATCGGCCGGCGCGGTTCCATGACGGCGCATATCACCGTGCATGGTATCCAGGGCCATTCCGCCTATCCGGAACGTGCCGATAACCCGATCCATCGCTTGATGCGCGCGCTTAATCGGCTGACTGCTGAACCCCTGGATAATGGCAGTGATTGGTTCCAACCAAGCACGCTGCAAGTGACGGGGTTTGATGTCGGCAATAGCGCATCCAATGTGATCCCGGCGGCGGCCAAGGCATTTTTGAATATCCGCTTCAATGATCTCCATAAAAGCAGCGGCCTGACCGCGCGTATCCGCGCGGTGCTGGAAGAAGAAGCGCCCAATCATGATTTGAAGGTGACGGTCTCAGGCGAAAGCTTCCTGACCGAACCCGGGCCTTTCGTGGCCGGGCTGCAACGTGCCATTGAACGCGCGACAGGCGCGCAGGCCAAACTTGATACCGGCGGCGGCACTTCTGATGCGCGCTTCATCACGCGCTATTGCCCTGTGGCGGAATTGGGTGCGGTTGGAGCCACCATGCATAAGGTGGATGAATGCGCGCCGATTGATGAGTTGCGTGACCTCGCCACGCTTTACCGCATGGCGCTTGAGGAGCTGGTCGGCTGAACAACCCACCCCAAGGTGGCGTAGCACGCGCGCTGGCCGGCGCCTTCATGCTGGCGCGCGGGCGCGTGGCGGGGCTTGCAGCATTCGAAAATACCATGCCTGTCGCGGCCTATTCCTTCCGCGCGGCGGCGATCTGTCTGCCGATTTTCATGTTCTTCAAGGACCAAGCCAGCCCGCCCGAGGATTTGGCGCTGTCGCTATTGGTGGATCTGCTGCTGTTCGTTGCTTCCTGGGCAGGGTTTGCCTTGGCGTCGCTTTTTCTTGCCAGGGCGCTTGGCGTGGGGGATGCCTGGCCGCGCTTTATCGCCGCCTGGAATTGGGCTGCCGTGGTGCAATACCTGGCGCTGGCGGGGTTAAGCCTGCCGGGGCTGCTATTGGGCCATGGGGCTTTGCTCGATTTCGGCGGGCTTTTGGCGCTGTTTTATGCGCTTTGGATGGAATGGTTTGTCGCGCGCCATGCGCTCCGCCTCACCGCGCTGGGCGCGGCAGGATTTGTGGTGATTGATCTGGGGCTCGCGGTTTTTCTCGGCGGTTTCGCGGCGCGAATCACCGCGGGCTGAGCCCCCTCATTCCAGGAATTCGGGGGAGATCAACCGCGGCAGGATCAGCGACACATCCGGCCAGACAATCACCAGGGCAAGCACCGCAAGCATGGGTAGCAGCATGATGATGGTATCCTTCAGCGCATCACCAATGCGCATGCCGGCGACATGACAGGCGATCATCAGACATAGCCCGTAGGGCGGCGTGACCAGGCCGAAGGCCAGGCTCACAATCCCGATCATGGCGAATTGCACGGGGTGCATGTCCACGGCACCCGCCAAGGGTTGCAGGATGGCGCCGACAATGATGATGGCCGGGATGGCATCCAGAAAGCAGCCCACCACCAGGAAGACGCCGGCGATGAAGAAGCCTGTGGCGATCTTGCCCATGCCCCAGGCGGAAACACCGGCCAGGATGGCTTCGGGGATTTTGTAATAGGCGAGCAACCAACCAAAGGCCGAAGCGGTGCCCACGCAAAACAGTGCCACCGCCGCAAGACGCCCGGTTTCCCCAAGCGCGCCGTAAAGCGCCTTGAGGTCCATTTCCCGATAGACAACCAAGGAAAGCAGCCCGGCATAAAGCACCGCGATGCAGGCACTTTCGGTGGCGGTGAACCAGCCGAAAATCTTCCCGCCGATGATGATGAAGGGTGTCATCAGCGCGGGCAGGGAAATCCAGGTGGCGAAGCCCAATTCGCGGAGATTGGCGCGCGGATAGGTTGGGTAGCCGCGCTTCTTGGCATAGACATGCACGGTTGCCATCTGAACCAGGCCAATGAGCAGGCCGGGGATAACGCCTGCCAGAAACAGCGCGCCGATGGAAACTGTCAGCACCCCACCCCAGACGATCATCAGAATGGAAGGCGGGATGATAACCGCGAGCACGGCGGAAACGGCGGTAATGGCGACAGAGAAACTATCATCATAGCCCTCACGCCGCTGCGCTTCGATGAAGATCTTGGATTGCGAAGCCGCGTCGGCGGTGCTGCTGCCGCTGATGCCCGCAAAGAAGATGGATAGCACGACATTGATCTGCGCGAGCCCACCTGGGAAATGCCCAACCAGCGCGCGCGATAGCCTGACCAGGCGATCGGTAATGCCGCCCACATTCATCAGATTGGCGGTCAGCAGGAAGAAGGGCACGGCGAGCAGGATGAAGGAATTATAAGCGTTGAAGGTTTCCTGCATCAGCGTCATGGCGCCAAGGCGCGGTTCAATCAGCATCACCGGCAGGCAGGCCATGCCAAGCGCCACCGCCACCGGTACACGCAAGGCAAGCAGGGCAAAAAAGCCGCCGAATAAAATCCAGGCCGCTTCGCTTGGCGCCAGGATATTCCCACCGATCATGGCGTTTCTCCCCCGAACAGGGTCCGCAAATCATCATAGAATTTAAGGCCACCAAAAAGCAGCCAGGAAAAGCCGAGGATCGGCCAGGCAAGGTGGATCAGCCATAGCGGCATTTCCGCCAATTCGCTGATGCGGAACCAGGCGAAATCCACAAACTCAATTCCATACCACAGGAAGGCGGCGGCAAAGGCCAGGACGAAAACACCGGTCACCAAATCAAGCGCGGCGCGCGCGCGCCCCTTCAACTCCGGCCAAAGATCCACGTTGAAATGAATGCCTTCCTTCAACCCCACCATGGCGCCGATCATGATGGTCCATACCAAAAGGAAGCGCGCCATTTCCTCGGTCCAGATGTAATGTGGCAGGAAATCCGTGAAGCGCGCGAAAACCTGCAAGGTCACCGGAAAGACCAGGATCAAGACCCCCAATGCGAGCAGCGCCGAAAGAAAGCGGCTGTAGAGATCAGCCATTCTTTGAATCGCATAACGCACCCCAGATTCACCCATGACGCCCCCTCAAGCCCCGGCAACCAAAGATTTTTTCTTTAATCTTGGTGGACCCTCCGGCAGCACAACACCGCCGGAGGGCATTATAAATTTACGAGGTCAGCGCATTGATGCGCGAGAAGATGCTCTCTGCACCCACTTCCTTGGCATAGGCTTCCATTACCGGATCAACCGCGCGCTTCAACGCAACGCGATCATTGAAGGCAACACGGCGCAGACGCCCCGCAGCTTCAAGGGCAGCGATTTTCTGTCCATCCTCGCTGCTTTCCGCTTCACGACCAAAGGCACCGGCTTCACGCCCAGCGCGCTTCACCGCTTCCTGCAAGGCCGGCGGCAGGCGAGAGAGCGTCTGGCTCGAAAAACAGATCGGGCGAATGGTGATGGCGTGTTCGGTCATGATCAGGTTGGGCGCCACTTCATAGAAGCGCATCGCCTCAACGCCCGCGGCCTCATTCTCACCAGCTTCGATCACGTTGTTCTGAATGCCGTTATAGACTTCATTATAGGCGATCACAGATGGCGACATGCCCGCTGCCTGGAAGGTGCGCGACCAGATCGGCGCGCCCTGCACGCGTACTTTCAGCCCGCGCAGTTCCGCCATATTGGTGATTCGCTTATTGGCGAAGATATTGCGCACGCCACCGCCGGCATAGCCGATCAGCATCACCTTGGCGCGGCGTTCCACCTCATCCGCCACGGGCGCGAAAAGGTTTTGATCGAGCACCTGGTTCCAATGCTTCAGGTCACGGAACAGGAAGGGCGCATCCACAAAAGGCGCCGCGCGGCTGAAGGTGGACATATGCGCTGGCGAGACAATGCCGTAATCCACCGCACCGCGGCCCGCCGACATATATTCGAAATACTGCTTCTCAAGCCCCAGGCTACTGTTTTTGTGCAGCACGAAATTCACCGGGCCCGCAGTATAGTAGCGCTTCACCAATTCTTCAAAGCGCACCAGGGCGCGGGTGAAGACGTGCTCATCATTGAACTGACTCGCGCCATTCAGGGTAATGGCCTGCTGTGCGCGCGCCACCGCCGGCGCGGCAAGGCCCGCCGCAGCCAGGGTTGCCCCAAGCAATTGCCTACGATTCATGACGTTTCTCCCGTTTTTATACCGGCGTCAGACACCGGCTGAGGGGAAGTATAGGCAGGCATTTCCAGGCACGGGAAGCCTTTCCTCTTTCCAGGGCGGCTTTTCCCGTCAAGACTGCCAGAAACAGGAGGATTCCATGGCGAAAACTGATCTGTCAGGCCGAGTTGCGGTGATAACAGGGGCGGCGCGCGGCATTGGGCTTGCGGTGGCGGAACTTGCCGCAAGCCGCGGTGCGGGCATCGCCATTTGGGATATGGATGAAGCCGCTGCCAAGGCCGCCGCGGCAAGCCTTGGACAGGCCGCGCGTGTCAGCACCCATATCCTGGATCTAACCGATGCGGCGGCGGTGGAAGCAGCAACGCAAGCGACCCTTTCTGCCCATGGGCGGATTGATATTCTGGTCAATAATGCCGGCATCACGGGCGGCAATGCGCCCGTTTGGGAATTACCCGTGGCGGAATGGCGCCGCGTGATTGAGGTGAACCTCATTGCACCCTTCATCGTCTCCCGCGCTGTGGTCCCGCATATGCGCGCCGCCGGTTATGGGCGCGTGGTGAATATTGCGTCCATCGCCGGCAAGGAAGGCAATCCGAATGCATCGCATTACAGCGCTTCCAAGGCTGGCTTGATTGGGCTGACCAAATCCCTCGGCAAGGAATTGGCGGGCAGCGGCGTTTTGGCCAATTGCGTGACACCTGCGGCGGCGGAGACCGATATCTTCAAGCAAATGACTGCGCAGCAAATCGCCTGGATGCGGTCCAAAATCCCGATGGATCGCTTTGTGCAGGTGGGGGAAATCGCGGAATTGGTCTGCTGGTTGGCTTCCGAAGCCTGTTCCTTTTCCACCGGCGCGGTGTTCGACATATCGGGTGGGCGCGCGACCTATTGATGGCGGCGGATTGCCAGCCGCGCGCGGGCGCTGCAAGCTTCGCCAAACCCTTGGGAGAGAGATAAGACATGAGCACTGAAGGCAAGATCGCGGTTGTCACGGGCGCTGGCAGCGGTGTGGGCCGCGCGGCGGCTTTGGCGCTGCTGGGTGGTGGTTGGCAGGTGGTGCTGGCAGGGCGCCGCGCCGATGCCTTGCAGGAAACCATTGGGCTTGCGGGGGCCAATGCGTCGCGCGCGCTGGCCGTGCCTTCCGATGTGTCCGACCCGGCGGCGGTGGATGCGCTATTCGCCACCGTGAAGCAGCGCTTCGGGCGGCTTGATATGCTGTTCAATAATGCCGGCACCAATGTGCCTGGTATGCCTTTTGAAGATTTGACCTATGCGGATTGGACGCGCGTTGTCGGCGTGAACCTGACCGGGTGTTTTCTGTGCGCCCAAGCGGCCTTTCGCATCATGAAGGATCAGAAGCCGCAGGGCGGGCGCATCATCAATAATGGTTCGATCAGCGCCCATACGCCGCGCCCGGATAGCGCGCCTTATACCGCCACCAAGCATTCCATTACGGGGCTGACGAAATCCCTCATGCTCGATGGCCGCAAATACGATATTTGCGCGGGACAGATTGATATCGGCAATGCCGCGACGCCCATGACACAGCGCATGACGCGCGGCGTGAAGCAGGCCGATGGCAGCACTGCAGTGGAACCCACCATGGATGCGGCGCATGTCGGCAATGCCATTCTGCATATGGCGAATCTGCCGCTGGAGGCGAATATCTTCACCATGACCATCAAGGCGACCAAGATGCCCTTCGAAGGGCGCGGCTGAACGCGCCATGGCCAATCATCACCTGAAGGTCCAGGAACCCTTCCGCGCGCTATTCTATGCGCCTTTCTACGCCGCACTGGCGCGCGGCGATTACGCGGCGGAAGGGGTAGAGGTTACCTTGCTGGCCGGCACCGTGCCTTCGCTTGCGAAGGATTCGGTACTGGACCGCACGGCGGATCTGGCCTGGGGTGGGCCGATGCGTCTGCTATTGGCGCATGATGCCGATCACGCCTGTCCCTTGCGGTTATTCGGCGCGGTGGTGATGGGCGATCCCTTCTTCCTGGTCGGGCGAAACCCCAATCCTGGCTTTCATCTGCGCGATCTGGCGCAAATGACGCTCGGTACCGTGAGCGAAGTGCCCACCCCCTGGTGGACATTGCAGGATGATATTCGCCAGGCAGGGATTGATCCTACTGCGATCAGGCGCGTAACGGATCAACCCATGACAGCCAATGCCGAAGCGGTTGCCGCCGGCACGCTGGATGTGGCGCAGCTTTTCGAACCGCTGGTCAGCCAGATGGATACCGCCGGCACCGGCCATGTCTGGTACGCCCAAGCCAGCCGTGGGCCGACTTCCTATACAGCGTTTTATGCGCGAACCGATGTCATCTCAGCGAAGCGTGCAGCGATGGAAGCCATGGTGCGTGGCTTGGCACGCACGCTGCGCTGGTTTGCCGCAGCATCACCGCAAGAAATCGTCACCTGCATCGCGGATTTCTTTCCGGGTGGCGACGCGGCGCTGATGGCGCGCGCCATTCAGCGCTACAAATCCGTCAAGCTTTGGACTGAAACGCCGCGCTTCCCGCCGGAAGCGCTGGCGCAATTGGAACGCGGCATGCTCTCAGCGGGCGCCATCAAGCGCACGCCGGGCTTTGCCGGCTTGGTGGCTGAAGATGTGACGGAAAGCGCGCTCGGTTAAACCCGGCGCGCCTTCCGCTTAGGTCTCAACCACGCGGCAATAACTGTTCCGTCAGCGTCGCCCAATAGGAAGCGCCGACGGGCAGGATATTGTCGTTGAAATCATAAAGCGGGTGATGCACCTGCGCCTCATCCGGCCCACGTCCGCCACCCAGCATGACGTAAGCCCCCGCCTTGGCATTGAGCATGAAGGAAAAATCCTCCCCCCCCATGGTCGGCTTCGGCATGGGCAGGACACGGGCTTCACCTTGCACGGCGCGCGCGGCCTTGGCGGCCAGATGCACGCTTTCCACTTCATTGATCGTCGCGGGATAGGCGCGGGCGAATTCAGCGGTGGCAGTGGCACCCATGGCGGCGGCGATGCCGGTCACGGTTTCCTTGAAGCGGCGTTCCAGCAAATCGCCCACTTCCGGGGCAAACCAGCGTGCTGTGCCCAGCATGCGAACATTTTCCGGGATGACATTGAAGGTGTGTCCGCCATTGATATGGCCAATGGTGATCACGCCCGCTTCCACCGGTTCCACATTGCGCGCGACAATGGATTGCAGCGCCTGCACAATGGCGGCGGCAACCACAATCGGGTCAACGCCGTTATGCGGCATGGCGCCATGGGCCCCCTTGCCGGTAATATTCACTTCCAGATTGGCCACCGCCGCCATAACCGGGCCTTCACGCCACAAGAAAGTGCCTTCCGGCGCGCCGGGCCAATTATGCATGCCAAAAACACGTTCCATCGGGAAGCGGGTGAATAGCCCTTCCTTCACCATCACTTCACCACCCGCCAGGTTTTCTTCCGCTGGCTGGAAAATCACATAAACCGTGCCGTCGAAATTGCGGGTTTCTGCCAGATACTTCGCCGCCCCCAGCAGCATGGTGGTATGCCCATCATGCCCGCAAGCGTGCATCTTGCCGGGAATCTTGGAAGCATAAGGCAGGCCGGTTTCTTCCAGGATGGGCAGGGCATCGATGTCCGCGCGCAGCCCAATGGCGCGGCCATTATCCACGCGCCCACGAATAACGCCGACAATCCCGGTTTTGGCGATGCCGGTCACCACCTCATCACAGCCGAATTCGCGGAGCTTTTCCGCAATAATCGCGGAGGTGCGCGTTTCCTCAAACCCCAATTCAGGATGTTCGTGAAAATCCCGCCGCCAGGCGGTCATTTCGGGGTGGAATTCAGCGATGCGGTTGATGATGGGCATGGGGAAGCCTTCCTCAGTTCTTTTCAGCAGGCGTAAAGGTCAGTGCCAGCCCCTGTTCCAACGGAATGGGCAGCACGCCGAGAATATCGCGCATCGGCGCAATGTCGAAAGCCTTGTCTTCCGTCAAGCGGCGAATTTCATCGGCACCAATGGAAGGAAGGCCCGGGATCAGGCGCGTGAGCCCTGCCAGGGCACGAAGCAAACCCACCGGCAGCGGCAGCACCGGGCGCGGGCCAAGCCCGGCGGCGCGCACCACCGCCGCAAGGAAATCGCGATAGGGCATAGGCTTCGGCCCTGCGATCACCATGGCTTGCGGCCCTGTCCAATCATGCCGGGCTGCCGCCAGCAAGGCGCGCGTCACATCGCTTTGATGGATGGGCTGCACCAATGAAAGCCCACCGCCGGGAAGGGGCGCGAAAGGCAGCCGCCGCAAAAGCGCTGCCAGACGCTGCACATTATCCTCCCCTTGCGCGCCATAAACCATGGTCGGGTGCAGCATGACACCAGCGCGACCACTGGCGAGGAAGGCAGCCTCCCCCGCGCGGACGCCATCACCATGCGCATCCGCCCAGCGTGAATAGCGCCTCGTGGAGCCCATCAGCACCAGGCGCGCATCAGCCGGCGCAGCGGCCAGAATGGCGGGCGCGTGGCGCGCATGGGCGGTGCTGATGACAATTTCCGCGCCTTGCAGCGCCAAACGCAGCGCGGCAGCATCGGCCAGATCAGCGATGCGCGGCGCGCCGGGCAAGCCAAGCGCCGCCCATTTGGCCGCATCGCGCACCACCGGGATAAAGGCCGCATCTTCGGCCAGCAGCGCGCGTGCCAACGCTTGGCCGCTTCGGCCAGTGGCGCCAATCAGGCTAATCAAGGTTCGGCGCGCAGGAACGCCAGATCAGCGCCAAGCGGTGCCTGCGTGACTTGGTCATGAACCAGCTTGTCCCAGCCGCGCTTGGGTGCCGGGGCGGGTTGCCAGGCAGCGCGGCGGCGGGCCAATTCATCTTCGGCCACCAGCAAATCCAGCTTGCGATCCTTTACCGAAAGCCGGATGCGATCACCCGTTTGCACCAAGGCCAAGGGCCCACCCACTGCGGCTTCGGGCGAGATATGCAGCACGATCGTGCCGAAGGCAGTGCCGGACATGCGGCAATCGCTCATGCGCACCATATCCTTCACGCCGACGCGGGCGAGCTTTTTCGGGATAGGCAGATAGCCCGCTTCCGGCATGCCGGCGGGTGAACGCGGGCCGGCATATTTCAGCACCAGAATATCCTGCGCCGTGACATCCAGGGCCGGGTCGTCAATGCGGTTGGCCAAATCTTCCAGCCCATCAAACACCATGCAGCGCGCTTCGGTCTCGAACAGCGCAGGTGTCGCGGCACTGCGCTTCAAAATCGCACCTTCCGGCGCGAGCGAACCAAACAGCGCTACCAAGCCACCGACCGGGGAAACTGGTTCCGCCCGTGCGCGAATGATGCGTCGATCCACGAAATGGCTGCCATCGCCAATGCGATCCGCCAGGCTCACGCCATCCAGATCAATCGTTTTCAGATCGAGCAGATCGCGCAATTCCCACAGCAAGGCGCGCATACCGCCGGCGGCGTGGAAATCTTCCATATAGCCTTCGCCGGTCGGTTTCAGATCCACCAGCACCGGCGTTTCTTCCGACAGCGCATCCAACCGCTTCAGATCAAGCGAAAGCCCCGCGCGGCCAGCAATCGCGGCGAGATGCACCACCGCATTGGTGGAACCACCCAGCGCCAGTAGCACGCGCGTGGCATTGTCCAGATTGCCCTGCGTCATCATCTGGCTTGGGCGGATTGGGTTCTTAATCAGCCGCACGGCCTGCGCACCGGCTTCTTCCGCGATGCGCAGCCTATCCGCATGCACGGCGGGGGCACTGGCGCCGGCCAAAGGCATGAAGCCAAGCGTCGCCGCAATGCAGGCCATGGTGGAAGCCGTGCCCATCACGCCGCAGGTCCCGGCGGTGGTGGCAAGCTTGCCTTCCAATTCGCCGATCCGCTCAGCGCTGACCTCCCCAGCACGATAGCGCGCCCAATAACGGCGGCAATCGGTGCAAGCAGACAGCCTTTCGCCTTCAAAGGCCTGCGCCAGCATCGGCCCCGTGACGAGCATGACGGCGGGGATATCGGCCGAAATCGCGGCCATCAGTTGCGCCGGCACAGTCTTGTCGCAGCCGCCCACCAGCACCGCCGCATCCATGGGCTGGGCGGAGAGCATTGCTTCCGTATCCAGCGCCATCAGGTTCCGATAATGCATGGAACACGGGCTGAGCGAGGGCTCGCATAGGCTCACGGTCGGGAAGCCCAAAGGCAGCGCCCCTTCGGAAAGCACGCCACGGCGCACGGCTTCAATCAGTTCCGGCACGGTGCGGTGGCAGTTATTATAGTCGCTCGCAGTATCGGCGATGCCGACCACGGGCTTGTCCAGCATGCGCTGCGAATAGCCCATGGATTTGGCGAAGGACCGGCGCAGGTAAAGCGCGAAGTCGCGATCCCCATAATTGGAGGTATTGCGGCCAAGGCCATGGGGTTTGTCGCTCATGCGGCGGGTCTTCCAAGGGGTTGCTTTGGCGCAAATAAGCACCCCCGCAGGCCGCTGGGTAGGGTGGCAGGGATTTGCGGTATCCTGATACCACACAACAAAATCCCGCTTCCGCGCTTGACTTTCACGCCAATCGCCCGGATAAGCCGCCCTCCTTTCCTTACTTTTCTTTGGAACGATCATGATCGCCACACAAACCCGCTCGCTGAAGCCGGCGGAGGTGAAGAAGAACTGGGTGTTGATTGATGCGGATGGGCTCGTGCTCGGCCGTCTCGCCACCCTGGTCGCCAATCGCCTTCGCGGCAAGCACAAGCCGCAATTCACCCCGCATGTTGATTGTGGTGACCATGTGGTCATCATCAATGCGAAGAAGGTGCGCGTCACCGGCGCCAAGGCGGAACAAAGCGTGTTCTACTGGCACACGGGCTATCCGGGTGGCATCAAGGGCCGCACCATCCGTGAACGCATGGAAGGCCGCTTCCCTGAGCGTGTCATTGAAAAGGCGGTTGAACGCATGATCACCCGTGGCCCGCTGGGCCGGGCGCAGATGCGCAACCTGCATGTCTATGCCGGGGCCGAACACCCCCATGCCGGCCAGCAGCCTGCTACCCTGGATGTGGCGGCGCTGAATCGTAAGAATTCCCTCGCAGTGAA
>JBEDHL010000249.1:0-15666 GCA_041174145.1 Pseudomonadota bacterium | reverse complement strand
GGCGATTGCCGCCGAATAGCCCACCCAGCATGCCACCCTTCTGCGCCTGGCCTTCACGCCGCGCGGCTTCCACTTCCCATTCCAATTGCTGGATGCGGTTATTGGCTTCCACCAGCGCCGCTTCCTGCGCAAAAGCGGATTGCGTAATGCGATAGCGCGCTTCCGGGTAGCGGGCGAAAAGCTCCCCGATCAGCCGATCCGCGTCAGCGTCCATCGGCGGCAGGTTTGGCTTCTGCGCCGTGCTGGCACCCCAGGGGCCCGAAGGCGCGCCCTGCACCGCGGCATTGCCGCTGAGCCGTTCCACAAAAGCGGTAATGATCCGCTTTTCCTCATCCGTCATTGTGAAATCCTTCTCCCGACATTCAGGTCGCGGGCTGGTTACACCCCACCCTTCGCGCCCGGTCGGGAAGTGGCCCGTCCAGGCCTGGCTTTCAAGCGCCACAGGGGCGTTTCATGGAACTGACATCAAAGCTCTATCCGGCCTGGCAGGCCAAGCCGGCGCCATTCAATGGCAATACAGCGGTTCATCACCACAAATAGCCCAGCGGCGCGCGCGCGGGCGGCGGCGGCTTCATCGACCACACCCAATTGCAGCCAAACACTTTTGGCGCCGAGGCTGATCGCCTCATCCACCACTGCACCGGCTTCGGCGCTGCGACGAAAAATATTCACCATCTCCAGCGGGCGCGCTTCCGCCAGCGTGCCGAAGGTGGTGACGCCATGGATAGGCTTGCCGGCGAGCATCGGGTTCACCGGCACCGCCGCCAGGCCGCGCGCGACCAGAAAGGCAAAGACGCCATGGCTTGGGCGGTCCAGGCGATCAGAAGCGCCAACCACGGCAATGCGGCGAGTCTGCACCAAAAGGTCGCGGATTTCAGAATCGGTCATGCGGCGGCAGCATCACATGAAAACCAATGGGGGATCACGCGAGCGCGCGCCGCAAAAAGACCCCGACTGGCACCATGCCCGGAATCACCTCCTGCACAAAAACCCTGAGGCGGCCGAGGAAAGCGGGCAGGTCCGGCGGAGGGGCCGGCGCAGGGCCAAGGGCCGCGATCAGGCCAGGTGCAGCCTGGCGTGCTGCAGCCACCGCAGCAGCGCGGGCGCGCTTGAGCCCGCCATCGGCATGGAGCGGTGCCAGCACCGCTGGTAGTTGCGCCAGAAAATCCGGCCATAAAGCCAGATGCAGATAAAGGCTTGGCACCACCGCCGCATCGGAAAGACCATGCGCTGCGGTCAAGCCAAGGATCTGCGCGCGCGATTCCTCAGGCAGGGCAGTCAAACGCGGCAAGGGCGGCGGGGCGGGCAGCATCGCACCACGCGGCGCGGGCGGAAGTGGGTGCCCGGGCGCCATACCCTCATACCGCAACAAAATAGCAGTCAGTAGCGAGAGGTTCATCGCATTGCCGCGATGATAAACCTCCACCAGCTCAGCGATCGCGGCGCGATCCGCGAATGCGGCAACGCGCGCGGCGGGCGGTAAATCCATGGCGGCCGCGACACCATCGCGCGCTGCGGCTGCGGCGCCGGAAGCCAGCGCAGGCGCGGCTTGCGCCCAAAGCCAATCCAGCACGCCCGGCAGCGCCGCTGCGTGGCGCCAGATTAGATTCACCTGACCAATGCCGATGCCGTTATTCAGCGCAGCATAAATCGCGGCGATTGCGGGCGGCGCTTCCGCTTCGCGGATTTCAGCAAGACTGGTGCCGGACATGGTTCAGAACTCCTCAAAAATCCGGCCGCAGCCTGCGATTTTTTCCGCAATGCCATTGGCGCGGAGCGCATGCCAATAGGTGGCGGCATTGATGGCAAGCACCGGCTTGCCCAACCAAAGTTCCGCCATCGCGGCCACGCGGATCATGGAAAGATTGGTACCGACCTGCACAATGGCATCCACATCATCGCCATCCAGCCGCGTGAGTGCGGCGACACATTCCGCCGGCGTCACCTGCGCGATGCCGGTCCAACTGCGGCATTGCAGCGCAATGTCACGCACCACGGTAAAACCCATATCGCCGAAATAGCGCGCAACTTCCGCATTCATCACCGGCCAATAGGGTGAAAGCACCGCAAGGCGCCTGATACCGCCAAAGGCATGCAAGGCGGCGGTGCAGGAATGGCTACCGATGCTGATATCAAGCCCTGAGACATCCTTGACCTGAGTCACAAATTTATCAGCGCCCTTCTGACCATCAAAGAAGGTAATGGCCGACATGCCCATCACCAGATAATCCGGATGGCAGGTCATGACGCTGCGCACCGCATCCATGGTGTTGCCGCTGATCACGGAAATCCCGGCACGGAAGCTTTCATTGGAAACCGCATCGGAATCGGGCGTGAAAATGCGGCTATAGTGATTGGTGACGCCTGCTGGGCGCAGCATGTCATAATCCGGCTGCACCACCGTATTGGTGGAAGGACCCATCACACCAAAAAGCTTCCGCCAGCCGAGGACATCACGGCGCATAAGCACACTCCTTATCAAGGACCCGACCGTCCTAGCATAAGCGGGAGGGCTCCGCTCTGCCCTCCCGCACCCACCCGCCAAGGGCCGTGAGGCCCTTGGAACCCAGGAATTGGGCGACCGCAAAAGACGTTGACAGTAGTGCCCAGAAGGGGAAATACTACCTTGGGTAGAAACGGGGGGGCTTGTTATGCGGGTCTTGGTCGTTGCACTGGCAATGATGCTCTCAGCTTGCGCCGCGGAAGAGAGCGCCCAGGCGCCCTCAGCCTCCGGCGCGAACACGAGTTTGGCTACAACTTATAATAGCCGCGGCAATGCCCAATTCAATGCGCGCAATTATGCCGCCGCCCTTGCGGATTATGATGCAGCACTGCGCCTCGCGCCCAATTTTGCCGGGACACTGCGTAATCGCTGCAATACGAAAATTGCCCTGAATGACCTGGATGGCGCTTTGGCCGATTGCGAAGCGGCACTGCGTATCAGTCCCAATTATGCAAGTGCCTATAATGAACGTGGGCGTATTCGGGAAAGGCAGAGCAACCTTGAAGCGGCATTGGCTGATTACGCTGAAGCGGTGCGTCTTGAACCAAATAACGGCTTGTTTTGGAGCAACCTT
This sequence comes from Pseudomonadota bacterium, assembly GCA_041174145.1. Classification (GTDB taxonomy): domain Bacteria; phylum Pseudomonadota; class Alphaproteobacteria; order Acetobacterales; family Acetobacteraceae; genus Neoroseomonas. The sequence goes on along the minus strand of JBEDHL010000249.1, from coordinate 12,589 downwards.
GCCAGCATCAGGTACCGCTTGAATGATAACGTCACAGCCATGGCCGATGTGAATGAGGCTATTCGCCTTAAACCGGACCACGCGCGGGCCTACAATACGCGGGGCATCATTAAGCGGCGTATGGGCGATACGGCGGGTGCGCTTGCCGATTATAACCGAGCGATTCAGGTTCAACCCGATTACGCCATCGCCTACCGCAATCGCGGCCTGCTCCGCATGCAGCAAGGCAATAGCGCCGCAGCCATTGCGGATTACAACTTGGCACTGCGCCATGATCCGAATTACGCCGATGCCTATGAGAGCCGCGGCCGCGCCTATGCGGCCAGGGGCGAACAGGATCGCGCTATTGCGGATTACGACAGGGCCATCGCTTTACGCGGCGGCACCTGAAGCCCGCCCTGTCCAACCAGGGCGTCCCGCGCTAAAGCCGCGCCATGCGCTTCGAACCCACGCCCCGTCCCGCCCTTGCTGAAATCCCTGGCTCTCTGATCCGTGAGGTCTCGGAAGTCGGGCGCTATATGCAAGATGTCATTCCCCTATGGTTCGGGGAACCGGATACCGTCACGCCGGATTTCGTGCGCGAAGCCGCCAAGGCCGCTTTGGATGATGGCAAAACCTTCTATGCGCCCAATCCCGGCATCCCGCCGCTGCGTGAAGCCATCGCGGCTTACCTCAAGCGCAATAATAGACCCGTCGACACGGCGCGCGTCGCTGTCACCGCATCGGGCGTCAATGCGCTGATGCTGGTCGCGCAAGCCCTGCTGTCGCCCGGTGATCGCGTGGTGATCCCAACCCCCGCCTGGCCCAATATGGATGGCATTGCCCGCGTGATGGGCGCGGAAGTAACCGATATGCCGCTACGCCTCATGAACGGTATCTGGCGGGCGGATTTGGATGAATTGCTCGCCGCCATCACGCCTGAGACCAAGCTGTTGTTCCTGAACAGTCCCGGCAATCCCACGGGCTGGACGCTGACGGGTGAAGAACAGCGCGCCATTCTGGATAAATGCCGCCAGACCGGCACCTGGATCCTTTCCGATGATGTCTATGAAAGGCTCTATTTCGCCGGTGATGCCGCGCCATCCTTCCTTGAAATCGCCGATGAACAGGACCGTGTGGTTTCGGTGAATTCATTCTCCAAATCCTGGGCCATGACCGGCTGGCGGCTGGGCTGGATTGTGGCACCGCCGGCGCTGATGGATGCCATTGGCAAGCTCAATGAATTCAACATGTCATCGGCGCCCACCTTCATTCAACACGCAGGTGTGGTGGCTTTGGATAAGGGCGATGCCTTCATTGCCGAAACCCGTGCGCGCTATTTGAAGGCGCGCGATATCGCTCATGCCGCGCTATCCAGCATCCCAGGCATCACCGCACCGCGCCCCGATGGCGCGATGTATCTTTTCCTGAAGGTGGAAGGCTGCACGGATAGCTTGGCACTCGCCAAATCCCTGCTGCATTCGGCGCGGGTGGGCATTGCCCCAGGCGCGGCTTTCGGCGCCGGCGGGGAAGGCCATTTGCGCCTGTGCTTCGCGCAATCCGAAGCACGCATCCGCGAAGCGAGCACGCGCCTTGCGGAAGCGCTTTCTAAAAGGTGATTAACCGGGGCGGCGCAATTCGCCCGCGAATTCCAGAATTTCGCGCGACCGCGTAACCCGGCTACCCCAGCAGCGATCGAACTCCGCGATCAGCTTGGCAAGCGCAGGGGAACCCGGCAGGGCTTCCACCGCGGCCAGATTCGGGAATTCATAAAAAGCAAAATGGAGCGAAGGGTCCGTCTTGCTCCAGCAGCGCCAGGCATGGGCCACGCCAAAGGCTGCCAGCGCATCCGGCAGATGTTCCTTTTCATACCAAGTGTCGAAGCCAGGCCGATCCGCCGGATCAGCCACCACAGCGCGGACCATGAAATAGGCTTTGGACATGGTATTCTTCCCCTATGCGGCGCCAGCATTTGGCGCTTGCGTGGTGGCAAGCCTAACCACAGACCAATCCGCCTGCCAGCCCCCTTTCGGTGACGCCGCTGCAGGGGATAGCATTGTGGAGAGCGCCCGGCCGGGCGCCCCGGGGGAAAGCGCCATGGCGATCAAAAATATCCTTTACATCATGTGCGATCAGCTACGCTTTGATCATCTGGGCTGTTCCGGGCATCCATTTCTGAAAACGCCCAATATTGATCGGCTCGCCGCGCGTGGGGTGCGCTTTGATCATGCCTATGTGCAATCTGGGATTTGCGGGCCGTCACGCATGTCTGCCTATACCGGGCGCTACGTCTCCTCCCACGGTGCCACGCATAATCGCGTGCCCCTTTCGGTGGGTGAAGTCACCCTTGGGTGGCATTTGCGTGAAGCCGGGCGGCGGCTAATGCTGGCGGGCAAAACCCATATGCTGCCCGATGCACGCGGCATGAAGCGCTTGGCACTTGATGGGCAGAATGAACTGGCAGTGCTGCTGCGTGAAGGCTGGTTTGAATTGATCGACCGGCATGATGGCCATCACGCGGAAACCGATAGCGCCTATGCCGATTGGCTACGCGACAAGGGCTATGCTTCGAAAGACCCTTGGACAGATTACGTCATCGCCGTAACCGATGAAAAAGGTGAAACACGCAATGGCTGGAAAATGCGCAATGCCCGCCTGCCCGCGCGCGTGCGCGAAGAACATAGCGAAACCGCCTATACCACCGATCGCGCCTTGGAATTCATTGAAGCGCAGGGCGATGCACCTTGGGTTTTGCATCTTTCCTATGTGAAGCCGCATTGGCCCTATATCGCGCCCGCGCCCTATCACGCCATGTTCACGCCGGAACAATGCCTGCCGGTAAAGCGCCATGCGGCGGAACGCGGCAATCACGCGCATCCGGTCTTGCGCGAATTCATGCAGGAAGAAGTGGCGCAAAGCTTCCAGCAGGATGATTGCATCACAACAGTGCGCCCCGCCTATCAGGGCTTGATCGCGCAGCTTGATCATCATCTGGGGCGCGTTTGGGATGCCCTGGAAAAACTTGGCCGCTTTGATAATACGCTGATCATCTTCACGTCAGATCATGGGGATTATCTGGGTGATCATTGGCTGGGGGAGAAGGAATTATTCCATGATTGTATCCAGCGCGTGCCGTTCATTTTGTATGACCCCTCCCCGGCGGCGGATGGCACGCGCGGGCGCGTAGATACGCGCTTTGTGGAAGCCATTGATGCGCTGCCCACCATGCTGGAAGCCTTGGCGCTGGATCCGGCCGAACATCTTCTGGAAGGCCGTTCGCTACTGGCCCTGACGCGCAATCAGGAAACACCCTGGCGCGATGCGGTCTTCAGTGAATTGGATTGGACCTTCCGCGGCGCACGGCGCCGGCTTGGTCTGCCCACCGGCCAGCATCACGCCTGGATGGTGCGCACAGCGCGCTGGAAATACATCCATTGGACTGATGGGCTGCGGCCTATGCTTTTTGATCTGGCAGAGGACCCCGATGAATTTCATGATCTTGGCGCTGATCCAGCGCTGGAGGGCGTACGGGAAGAACTGCGCGAAAGGCTTCTGGCCTGGTTCACCGCCTTGAAGCGCCGCACCACATTAACCTGGGCAGAAGCCGAATTCCGCACGGATCGTCATAAATCCGCCGGCGTTTTCTACGGCGAATGGTAGTGGCGCGGCGCAGAAGCGCGGGCTAGGCTGGCTGCAAAGGGCCGCCTTCAACAGGCCCAGAACAGGAGGAAACCGCCATGGCGTTATCACGTCGCGCCCTGATGGGTGCTGGTGCCGCGGGTATGCTGGCCGCGCCGGCGCTGCACGCGCAGGAAGCCTTCCCGAACCGCCCCATTCGCATTGTGGTGCCCTACCCGCCCGGTGCCATCAACGACATGCTGGCGCGCTGGGTTGCGGATAAAATGCCGGAAGTGCTGGGCCAGCCGGGCGTGGTGGAAAATCGCCCAGGGGCGGCGGGAAATATCGGCACCACCAATGTCGCGCGCTCAGCACCTGATGGTTATACGATTGGCATTGGCAATACGCCGATCCTTTCGGTCAATCCCTTTGTCTATCCCAATATGGGCTATGATCCACGCACGGAAATCAGCCTGGTTGGCATTGCCGCGCGCTTGATGAATGTGCTGGTGGTGAACCCGAATAGTGGGCTGAATAGCCTTGAGCAGATATTGGAACGCGCGCGCGCTCAGCCGGGGCGAATGACCTTCGCCAGTTCCGGCAGCGGCAGCAGCCCGCATCTGGCCGGCGAATTGCTGAAGCACATGACCGGCGTTGACATCACCCATGTGCCGTTTCGCGGTGGCGCGGCTTCTGGCACCGAAATCATCGCCGGGCGCATTGATATGCTGATTGATAATGTGCCGAATTCCATTGGCCATATTCGCGGCGGGCAGATGCGCGCACTGGCTGTAACCGGTAGCGCGCGCGACCCTGCCCTGCCTGATGTGCCCACCTTCGCTGAGGCCGGCGTGCCGGGGTTTGAGATGTATTTGTGGTTTGGCTTCATCGCGCCGCCCAATCTGCCGCCGGCGGTGATGGAAAAGCTCTCAGGCGCCATTCGCCGCATCGTGACTGAAACCGATGTTGCCGAACGTATCCGCCGCCAGGGTGCGGAAGTGTGGCACAAGGACCCCGCCGGCATGCGCGCGGCGATGGAAGCCGATATGGCGAAATGGGGCCCGGTGGTGCGTGCCGTGGGGTTGAAGCCGGAATAACGGGATCAGCCCGACTTGCAATCGGCGCTGGGTAGAGGAAGATGGGACATCGCCCTTTGCCGGGCGCATAACATAAAGGGGTGGATATGTTCTCTCATATTTTTGTCGGCGCGGATGACGTGGCCGTTTCCAAGAAATTTTATGATGCGGCACTGGCCACCATTGGTGTGGCGGAAGGCAAGATGGACCCGAAGGGGCGCTGCTTTTACCGCACGCCAACCGGCACGCTTGGCATCAGCAAGCCAATTGATGGCAAGGCAGCCTGTGGTGCCAATGGCGGAACGATTGGCTTTGCCTGTGACAGTCCGGAAAAGGTGAAAGCCTTCCATGATGCGGCTGTGGCCAATGGCGGCACCAGCATTGAAGATCCGCCCGGCTGGCGCGAAGGTGGCGCGGTGCGGCTGTATCTGGCCTATGTGCGCGACCCATACGGCAACAAGCTTTGCGCGCTGCATCGCGGCGGGTGAATATCAGGGCGTGCCGGTTGCGGCACGCCCTTTCTCTCGGCTGTTTTAATCAGCCTTGATATTGGCAATGCGTGCCACTTCGGCCCAGGCTGGCACTTCTTCGCGAATGCGCGCCGCGAAAGCGGCAGGGCCCAACCATTCCGGGCGCGTGGCTTGTGTGGCCAGTTTTTCGCGGAATTCAGCTGTGCTGGTCACGGCCTGAAGATCCCGCGCCATGCGGTCCACCAGCGCGGGCGGCGTTGCCGCAGGCGCAAGTACGCCATACCAGGTGCCGGAATCTGGTACATCAAAACCGAGCTCCGCCAGCGTTGGCGTATCAGGAATTTCCGGCACGCGTTCGCGCCCGAAAGCCACCAAGGGGCGCACTTGGCCATTCCTGTAAGGTGCAATGCCGCCCACAATGGTTTGCATGAATAACGGCACGCGCCCGGCCAGCACATCCTGTAGCGCCGGCGCTGTGCCGCGATAGGGCACATGGGTGATATCAATGCCCACGGCGCGCTTCAGCGTTTCACCACCAAAATGCCCATTGCCGCCATTACCCGTGGTGGCATAGCCCAATTCACCTGGCTTTGCGCGCGCGGCGGCCACCAGATCAGCCAGGTTTCGATAGGGTTCATTCGGCCCCACCCAAAGCACATTGGGCGAAAAGGCAATCATCCCAATCGGTGCAAAATCGCGCACCATGTCATAGGGCAGGCGATACAGCCCCGTATTCATGACGATGTTATTGCCGCTGAAAAGCAAGGTCATGCCATCAGGCGCCGCCTTCGCCACGTAATCCGTGCCGATAGTGCCATTGGCGCCGCCGCGATTATCAATAATCACCTGCTGCTTCCACGCCGCAGCAAGGCCGGGCGCAATCAGACGGGCGACGAAATCAGTGGGCCCGCCTGGCGGAAAGCCAACCACAATCCGCACCGGGCGTTCCGGCCAAGGGCTTGGCGATTGTGCAAGCGCAGCCTGCCCAAAAGCACAGAAGGCCGCCAAAACGGCAAGGCAACGCAGGCAGCGCCAAAAGGCAGCACCCTTCAAGCACATCATGCTTTCCCCCCAAGACTTACTTTGTTTTCTGGGCGGATAGTACATGGCCCAGGGAATCAGGAAAGCCACCACGGCAGCTTGCCTCAGGGGACAGGCGCTGGGCTGGCCTGCCCTTCACCGCGCCAACGGGCGAAGGCCAATTCGGTTGCGGCGTAAAGGGCCGTATCCGTCACCGCGACGACAAGCGCATAAGCAGCCGAAGTCGCGACCTCACCACCGCCCAAAAACCGACCGAGCATGAAACTACGCGCCGTGCTGAGCACACGATAGGTCACAGATTTACTGGCGATCAGATCAGGATCAGCACGGTCAGCATCCGCCGGCAGGGCGCTTTCCCAAGCATATTCATGAGCGGCGTAGGCCACACCAGCGGTGGTAAGGCTTACCAGAAACAAGCTGCCGGCCAAGGCGGTGCTGCCACCATAGAAAGCCATGAAAATGCCGGTTTCCAGAGCGGATGACATCACTTCAAAAGTCACTGCCTTGGTCGCGATCAGCGACCAATCGACCTCAGCCGGGGGCGCCACGGGTGCCACTGGTTCGCTGGCCCAAAGCTGCGTAGCCACTAGGCAGCCGAGCATGCTGCCCGCGATCAATGATTTCACATGGATATTCCGGCTCAAATGATCAGATTTTCATAGCACAAGGCGCAGGCTAGCGCATGTCTGCCACGCATTCACGTTACAGCGATATTCGAAACTATTGTTTGGTCGTATTTTCCAAGCGACTAAAACCGCGTTACGGGCAATACGCGCGGAATACTTTGCGCCCAAGGACAGCCCCCTGTATGAGGACGGTCACGGCTTGGAATGCAAAATTTCACGGCCACGCAGAGGAAAAATCCGCTTGACCGCCCAATCGCGCCTTACCGCTTTTCGACGCCTGCTCACCCATGCCCATGAAAGGTTGGACCTTGGCTTTGGCTTCAAGCTTTGGGATGGATCCACCATTCCTGAGAATTTGCCCAAAGATGCGCTGATGATCAGCCTAGCGGATGAAGCGATGATTGCAGCCCTGTTGCGCAAACCCAATATCGACACGCTGGCCAATTTATGGGTCTCCGCACGGCTTGATATCCTGAATGGGTCAATCTTTGATCTGGTGGCGCGGCGCCCAGCCATTCGCACAAAAGCGCTCCTGCGAAGCCTGAACAAGAAGGATGTCATCACAAGCTTGATGCGCTTTCTATTCCTATCACGCGGCGGGCCATTCCCGCTGGAACAGGTGCGGGGTGATAAGGCGCTGAAGGATGGCAGTGAAGAAGCCAATCGCGATAATGTGCATTACCATTACGATGTTTCGAATGATTTCTATGCGCTCTTTCTCGACCCCGAGATGGTCTATACCTGCGCCTATTTCCGCGATTGGCAGAATGACATTGCAACGGCGCAGCAAGACAAGCTGCATATGATTTGCCGAAAGCTACGCCTGCAACCCGGGGAGCATTTGCTTGATATTGGCTGCGGTTGGGGCGCCTTGGTCTGTCATGCGGCGCAGCATTACGGCGTGCACGCCACCGGCGTGACCTTATCAACCGAACAAGCGGAATTAGCGCGCGCCAAGATCAAGCGATTGGGCCTGGAAGGGCGCGTTGATATCCAATTGCAAGATTATACGAAAATGCAGGGGCAATTCGATAAAATCTCGTCCATCGGCATGTTCGAACAAGTGGGTATCGCGAATTACCCCACTTATTTTTCCTCGGTAAATCGCCTGCTGCGCCCTGGCGGCCTTTATCTGCACCACACCATCGCCCGCCCGGCCAAGCGCGATGACAAAGCCTTCGCGAAACACGCCAAGGAATATGCAGCGCTCACCCGTTATATTTTTCCGGGTGGGGAATTGGATCACCTGGGTATGTCGATCAGCAATCTGCAACGTCACGGTTTTGAAGTGCATGATGTGGAAGGCTGGCGGGAACATTACGCGCGTACCTGCCGCCTATGGCACGACAAATTGCTGGAAAATCAGGCTGCGGCGGAAGCGGCAATCGGCAGCGTCAAAACTCGGCTATGGCTTGCTTATCTTGCGGGCTGCTCGCTCGCCTTTCAGCGCAATACGGTGGGGATTTTCCAGACCTTGGCGTCCAAGCGGATGAAGGGTCCGGCGGAATTGCCGCCGACACGGGCTGATCTTTACGCGGATTGGCCCTGAAATCTGATGGTAGCGGCGAGCGGACTTGAACCGCTGACCCCGGCATTATGAGTGCCGTGCTCTAACCAGCTGAGCTACGCCGCCAATTCGGAACGGGGAGTTAGGCCGCTGCCCGGTCAGTGTCAACCGGAAGCCGCGTGCGTAGGAAGCCGCCGCCCAAAACCCGGTCGCCGTCATACATCACGCAGGCCTGGCCGGGCGCGATGACGCCCGGTTCGTCCAAAACCACGCGCAATAGCCCTGCCCCCACATCCCAGGTCACTTCAGCCGCGCGGGGGACTTCGCGCGCGCGGAGTTTCACAGTGCAGCGGAGCGGCGCGGCGGGCGGGGGGATCAGCCAGTTCACCTCCCCCACCTCGGCATCGCGCCGTTCAAGCCCGGTGCGCGGGGCCAGCACAATCCGGCGCTTGGGCGCGTCCACCGCCGCGACATAAAGCTTTTCCTCGCCATCCCAGGAAGCCTGGCCAAGGCCCCGCCCCTGGCCCACCGTGAAGCCGGAAACCCCGCCATGCTGGCCCAAAACGCGGCCATCGGCATGGACGAAATCGCCAGGCTCGGCCGCATCTGGGCGGAGCTTCCCCACCAGCGCATCATAGCGCCCGGTGGGGACGAAGCAGATATCCTGGCTATCGGGCTTTTCCGCGACCGCCAGACCAAGCCGCGCGGCGGCGGCGCGCACGGTCGCTTTGTCCGGCATATCGCCCAAGGGGAAACGCGCCATAGCAAGCTGCGCGCTTGTGGTGGCGGCCAGGAAATAGCTTTGGTCGCGTTCAGGATCGACGGCGCGGTGCAATTCGGCGCCATGCGGGCCTTCAATGCGCCGCGCGTAATGGCCTGTCGCCAAAGCCTCACAGCCCAAATCCTCAGCCATCGCCACCATGTCGCGGAATTTCACGGTCTGGTTGCAGCGGATGCAGGGCACGGGGGTTTCGCCGCGCGCATAGCTGTCGGCGAAATCACGCATCACATCGCGGCGGAAAATCTCTTCACGGTCCAGCACGTAATGGGCGATGCCAAGCTTATCGGCCACACGCCGCGCATCCAGAATATCCTGCCCCGCGCAGCAGGCGCCTTTTTTCTGCAAGGCGGCACCGTGATCATAAAGCTGCAAGGTGGCGCCAATCACCTCATGCCCGGCTTCCTGGAGCAGCGCAGCCACCACGCTGCTATCCACCCCGCCCGACATGGCCACCAGCACGCGCATCTTCAGGCCCGCCCCACCGCATCAAGCCCCTGCTGCCAGAAGCGCTGCTCCAGCCGCGCTGCTTCGGCGAAATCCGCCGCCAAGCGGGCAAAGCGCGCTTCGCCACCATGAGAGACACCAAGCGCATCAATCCGCCGCGCCGCAGCATGCGCCATTTCCTGATAGGAAGGGGCGCCATAGGTATCAATCCAGGACTGATACGGGTTGCCATCGCGCTGGCGCGCTGGGTCCGCCAGGATGCGCAGCGCGACTTGCGCATAGCCGACCGTGCAGGGCACCAGGGCCACTTCAAGATCCAGAATATCGCCGGCATAGCCGCGATCCAGCACCCAGCGCGTATAGGAAACCGTCTCGGCCGTTTCCGGCACGGAAACCACATCCGCTTCTGAAAGCCCCCACTCGGCGCAGTATTTCAGATGGAGCTTGGTTTCATCCAGAATGGCGAGCACTGCCGCGGCCTTGTCGCGCATCGCGGCCAGGCTTTCGCCCTTCAGCACAGCCAAGGCCTTGGCGCGGGCGAAATGGATCAGGAACAGGTAATCCTGGATCAGGTAATGCTGAAAAGCCTTGAGTGGCAGCGAACCAGCGGAAAGCGCCTGCACAAAGGGATGCCAGGTGTAATCGCGCCATTCGGTCGCAGAGGCCGCCGACAGCTTGCGGAACAAGCCGCCTTTCGCGCCAAATTCATCCCAGGGGGCGGCCATACCTCAGCCGCCCGCGTTGCGCGACCCGGCGGGCAGCTTCACCACCAGCCCATCCAGCGCATCCGTCATGATCAATTGGCAACCCAGGCGGCTGGTTTCCTGCAAATCGAAGGCGAGGTCGAGCATATCTTCCTCATCTTCAGTCGGCTTGGTCAGCTTGCCGAACCATTCACCATCCACAATCACATGGCAGGTGGAACACGCCAGCGATCCTTCGCAGGCGCCTTCAATATCAACACTGTTGCGATGCGCGATTTCCAAGACGGAAAGGCCAAGCGGCGCTTCCACTTCCTTGCGTGTTCCGTCGCGTTCAACGAATACCATTTTCGGCATGGCTAATCACTGGCCTTGTCTGTTGCTGAGGCTGCGCGGCGCCAGGAAGCGGCAAGGCTTGCCGCGGCCAGTTCCGCTTCGGCGGGCGAGGTAAAGCGTCCCATCCCAATCCGCAAGGTGGCCCGCGCCGCCGCAGGTTCAAGCCCGATGGCTTGCAGGACATAGGATGATTCAATCTCCGCCGAGGAACAGGCGGAACCGGTGGAAACACAGACCTCTGGCGCGCCGGCCATGAGGGCCTGGGCGGTGACGCCACCCGGAAAGGTTAGGTTGAGATTACCGGAAACCCTGGGGGCGGCTTCGGCATTCACGCTGAGCCCCGGGATTTCGGCGCGGAGCTTATTCAGGAAAATCTCCCGCTGCCCGGCGATGCGCCCGGAATCGAGCAAGCCTTCAATGGCGGCAATCCGGCAGGCCTCCCCAAAGCCCACCACCAAAGGCGCGGGCAGGGTGCCGGAACGCAGGCCCCTTTCCTGCCCACCCCCGGAAAACAGCGGCGCGAGCCGCATGCGCGGTCGGCGGCGGACATAAAGCGCGCCAATGCCCCTGGGGCCATAGACCTTGTGGCCGGATAGCGACATTAGATCGGCCTGGATTTCCCCAACATCCAAGGGAATGCGCCCCGCCGCCTGGGCGGCATCCGTATGAAAGGCGGCCCCCGCTTCCTTGGCGATGGCGCCAAGCGCAGCAAGATCTTGGATCACCCCGATTTCGTTATTCACCGCCATGACGGAAACCAGCAGCGTGTTCTCATCACAGGCGGCGCGGAGCGTTTCAGGGCTGAGCAGCCCATCGGCGCCGACGGGCAGGATGACGGGTTCAAACCCCTCCCGCGCCAAGTCGCGCACCGATTCCAGGACGCATTTATGTTCGGTCGCGACCGTGATGATGCGCCTGCGCGGATCGCCCTGGCTGGCGGCAAAACGCGCGGCGCCCTTGATGGCGAGGTTATTCGCCTCAGTCGCGCCTGACGTCAGGATGATTTCGGCGGCACTCGCGCCGATCAATTCGGCAATATATTCCCGCGCCGTTTCCACCGATTCCGCGACCGCCCGGCCCATGGCGTGTTCGGCGCTGGCGGGGTTGGCGAATTGCGCTTCCCAAAAGGGACGCATGGCCTGGATCACGCGCGGGTCAACCGGCGTGGTGGCGTGGTTATCCAAATAGATGGGTTGGTTGGGGAACGACATGGGAGGAAGATGGGGCGGAATGGGGTGTGGGGCTAGACCCCCGGATCAGGCTTTCCGAAACCGTTGTCATCAGGGGCAGGAGAGACAAATTCCAGGTATTTCACGAGAATGTCCCGTGTAAATGTTAACATTTTCAATCGTTCCGCGCTATTCAGCGCCGGCGCCTCTGCCCAATTTCCATGCCTTACAGGATCCGCATAAACTTTAATCATGGTGTCAATTTTTTCTCTGTTGGTATCCAATGCGGCGTGCATTTCATTCCAACCTCCTACAAATGCAGATTTGATGCTTTCAACAGCGCGATAGCAGTAGGTGGCGCAATCGACAGGGTCTTTAATGGCGCGCATGAAGTCACGGAGTGCGAAGCGAAAAAATATATTCTGATTTGCCAAATAGAATGCGCGAAAAAAGATGGGCTCATGGAGTCCAAACCCAAGGGGGGAGGGTTCGCCTCCCCCATTTGGTCCAACACCAATAACATGCGGCGTCCCATCCTCTTGCGTGGCTTGTAATATTTCGATGGAATAACTAAATCCAAGCGAGAAACCCAATGCACTAATGACCATGCTGGCGAAATGCTCAGCCTGGACATACGCCGTTACCCAGCCATCTGTAGAAGTAAGGTCCAGAAGAACGGTAATTTGCGATGAGTCGCACTGTACGACTACACGGCCCTGATCAGGCACTTTCCATTCGATGGGAGAGAACCGAACGTCGGCACGCTCCGGCTGAACCCTACCTGTAACGACGTAGCGCATTCTTGGCCTCCCTGCGCCTGATGGATCTGATCTGTGCATTC
>JBEDHL010000248.1:0-10061 GCA_041174145.1 Pseudomonadota bacterium | reverse complement strand
GGTGCTGAAGGCCGGGCGCACCCTCAGCCTGGTGCAGACGGAAATCTTCACCGTCACCGCCGATCAGGAAAAGCTGATCGCCTTCCTGACCGCAACCTTCATGAGCATCGAAAACCGCGATGGCATCGAAGACTAGTTCGGATTACCTCATCGCGCCTTTCAGCACGACCGTGATCTCATCCAGAATGGCCGGATCATCAATGGTGGGTGGCACGGTATAGGGCTCGGCATCCGCGATCTTGCGCATGGTGGCGCGCAAGATCTTGCCGCTGCGGGTTTTGGGCAGGCGGGCCACCACCTTCGCATCCTTGAAGGCGGCAACAGGGCCGATCTTTTCCCGCACAAGGCCTATCAATTCACGCGCCAGAGCATCTTCTGTCTTGTTCACGCCGGATTTCACGACCACCAGCCCAAGCGGCACCTGCCCCTTCAGCGTATCGCGCACGCCAACCACGGCGCATTCGGCAATATCGGGGTGGGCGGCCAGCACTTCTTCCATCGCACCCGTGGAAAGCCGGTGGCCGGCGACATTGATGATGTCATCCGTTCTGCTCATCACGGAAACATAGCCTTCCGCGTCGATCATGCCGGCATCGGCGGTGCTGTAATAGCCTTCAAAATGCGACAGATAGGCTTCCTTGAAACGCTCATCCGCATGGTAGAGCGTGGGTAGCGCGGAAGGCGGCAAGGGCAGCTTCACCGCCAGGCTACCAATCTGCCCGCGCGGCACGGGCTGCCCTGCCTCATCCAGCACCACCACATCATAGCCAGGCGCGGGCTTGCCGCCGGAACCGGCGCGGGTCGGGAATAACCCAAGGCCGCGGAAATTACCGGTAATGGTCCAGCCCGTTTCCGTCTGCCACCAATGATCCACCACTGGCTTTTGCAGCAGGCGTTCAGACCAGGTGATGGTATCGGGATCGCAGCGCTCACCGGCCAAATAGAGCGCTTCCAGCTTCGACAGATCGTATTTCTTGAGGAAAACGCCTTCGGGGTCTTCCTTCTTGATAGCGCGAATGGCGGTGGGCGCGGTGAACAACAGCTTCACGCCATGATCCGCGCAAACGCGCCAGAAAGTGCCTGGGTCCGGCGTGCCAACGGGCTTGCCTTCAAACAACACCGTGGTGCAGCCGGCCAGCAGCGGCGCATAGACAATATAGGAATGCCCTACCACCCAGCCGACATCAGACGCTGCCCAGTAAACATCGCCGGCCTTCATGCCATAAACCAATTCCATGGAATGGTGCAGCGCGACCGCATGCCCGCCATTATCCCGCAAAATCCCCTTGGGCTGGCCCGTCGTGCCTGAGGTGTACAGGATATAAAGCGGATCGGTTGCCGCGACAGAAACGCAAGGATACGGCGCGGTAGCTTCTTCGACAGCAAGCAAATCCTCATCGCGGCCCGCTATCAGTTCACACGGCGCTTGCGGGCGCTGCAGGATCAGCACGGAGGATGGCTTATGCGGCGAAAGCGCAATCGCCTCATCCAATAATGGCTTGTATTTCACCACGCGCCCGGGCTCCAACCCGCAAGACGCGCTGATGATGGCTTTGGGCTTCGCATCGGCAATACGGGAAGCCAATTCGGCGGCGGCAAAACCACCAAACACCACCGAATGCACCGCACCCAGCCGAGCAGTCGCCAGCATGGCAATCGCCGCCTCCGGCACCATGGGCATATAGATCACCACGCGATCACCCTTGCCGATACCGCGCGCGGCCAAAGCGCCCGCCAGCTTCGCCACGCGGCTTTGCAATTCGGCATAGGTGATGCGCTGAATTTGCCCGGTCATGGGGCTGTCATAGATGATCGCCACCTGCTGCCCGCGCCCGGCAGCGACATGGCGATCCACGGCATTGTGGCAGGTATTCAGCGCCGCATCGGGAAACCAGCGGCCATAAACGCCCATCGAGGCATCAAAAATGCGCTGCGGCGCACGGTCCCAATCAATGCCGCGCGCGGCTTCCGCCCAATAGGCTTCCGGGTCGCGCTTCCAGCGCGCATGGGTCGCATCATAAAGGCTGGCTTCTGGCATGGCTTACCCCCGTCATCTTTTGTCGCAGCCTGTATCCGTTGCGGGTTGCAGGCAAGACATTCCTTGCGCCTACGCAAAAGGAAAGGGCGGCCCCGGAAACCGGCGCCGCCCCCTTTTGATAATGTCTCAACCCTCAAGCCATGGAGGGTTCAGGCAAATCACTTATCGTCTTCGGCGTAGATGTCGCGATCCTTGGTTTCGGGCACGAAGAAGGTGCCGATCACCACCGTCATCAACGCGATCACGATTGGGTACCAAAGCCCGTAATAGACATCCCCTGTCTGCGCGATCATGGCGAAGCTGGTCGCCGGCAGCAGGCCGCCGAACCAGCCATTGCCGATGTGATAGGGCAACGACATCGAGGTATAGCGGATACGCGTTGGGAAAAGTTCCACCAGCGCCGCCGCGATCGGGCCATAAACCATGGTGACGTAGATCACGAGCAAGGTGAGAACGCCGATCAACACCGCCGGTTGTTCGCGGAAAATGTCGAAAGGCGAGGACATTTTCACGACCGAGGCGTTGGAAGCCGCGGGATAGCCCGCCGCCGTCAGCGCCGCGCCCAAATCCCGCGCGAAGGTCGGGCTATTGGCCGCGATGGGCTGCCTGCCTTGGATATGCACCGCCGCAACCGTACCTGCCGGAGCGTTTTCAACCGTGTAATTCACCGAAGCGCGGGCGAGCGCTGCCTTGGCAACGTCGCAAGGTTCGGTAAAGCGCGCCGTACCCGTTGGGTTGAACTGGAAGGAACAGCCCGCCTGATCGGTCACAACCTTCACCGCAATGGTCTGGTGCGCCTTGTGCAGATCCGGGTTGGCTTCCGCGCTGAGCAGCTTGAACAGCGGGAAATAGGTCAGCGCCGCAATCAGGCAGCCGCCCAGGATGATCGGCTTGCGGCCAATCTTGTCGGACAGCCAGCCAAACAGCACGAAGCCGCCTGAACCGAGCAGCAGCGACCAGGCAATGAGCATATTGGTGGTGAAGCTATCCACCTTCAGCACTTGGCCCAGGAAGAACAGGGCGTAGAACTGTCCCGTGTACCAAACCACCGCCTGACCCGCGACCAGACCGAGCAGGGCGAAAAGCGCGATCTTCGCATTCTTCCACTGGAAGAAGGCTTCAGAAATCGGCGCCTTTGAATGCTTGCCTTCCGCCTTCATTTTTTGGAAGGCCGGGCTTTCTTCCATCTGCAAACGGATCCAGACAGAAATGCCCAGCAGCACGATGGAAATCAGGAAAGGTACGCGCCAGCCCCAGGCGCGGAAATTATCCGGCCCCACCGCAAGCTGCGTGAACAGGATGACCAGCAGGGACAGAAACAGCCCCGCCGTCGCGGTGATCTGGATGAAGCTGGTGTAGAAACCGCGCCGGCCATGCGGCGCGTGTTCGGCCACATAGGTCGCCGCACCGCCATATTCGCCACCCAGCGCCAAGCCTTGCAGCAGGCGCAGAATGATCAAAATGACCGGGGCGAGAATGCCGATCTGGTCCGATGTGGGCAGAATACCAACCACGAAGGTGGAAGCACCCATGATGAGGATGGTAATAAGGAAGGTATATTTGCGTCCAACGAGATCCCCCAGGCGGCCGAAGAACAGCGCGCCGAAGGGGCGCACCAGGAAGCCGGCGGCAAAGGCAATCAGCGCAAAGATATTGCGCGTGGTTTCCGGGAATTGGCTGAAGAAGTTGGCGCCGATAACGGCCGCCAGCGACCCGTAAAGGTAAAAATCATACCATTCAAAGACCGTGCCGAGAGATGAGGCGACAATGACCTTCCTCTCTTCACGGGACATTGGCCGCGGCGCTGCCGCGCTGCCCGTTGTTGCGCTCATTACCGACGCCTTCCTTTCCTATTTCGTTTTTGGCTTTCAGCATCCCCATTTCGGATGCCGGAAGGCCAGGACACTCATCCCAGCCGAGCGAGCAGACAAAGCGCGCAAAAAGCCAGCGAAACCGCGACGCTTGGATGGTTGCGCGAGTGATGCTTGGGAATTCAGGATTCTGCAACAAAAATTTAAGCACTAAGAAATTACGGCAGTAAAATTTCTCATAAATTACCAAAATGTCATGAAATAACTAAATTTTATGTCATGAAAATATTATTTGTGATAACGCTTATCTTCCTATTTCGTGGCGCCGGGGGGCAGCTTCCATTGGGCGGCAAGCCGGTATGCCTCAACGGGCTGAAGATCAGGGGCCCACCTTCAAAACGGCACTAAACTGCCCTTAAGCAGGGTTCCGGCCTTGCTCACGCAACCGAATGGAGAGCGCTGCCGGGTCGAAGCCACGTTCCATTTCCTGCTGGGTTGAGACGATATGGAAGCGGAGAGCGCCACGGATGGAAGGACCTTCCCCTTTGCGTTGGTCGGCATGGATCGGAAGGGTGGCGAAAAGCGGCGCTTCGGCTAGCAGGGGCAGGGATATTGCGCTATGCGGTGGCGCCAATTGTAGCCCGGCAAGATGGCCGGGCAGGGCTGCCAGGCTTGCTGTGAAGGCCTGCTTTTCCGCCTCAGGCGGTTCTTCCTTGGCCATGATTGCCGCGTGGAGGGTGACAAGATGCTCGAGCAGAATTTGTTCCTGTCCAGGCCATAGCGGCCGTAGCCAGGCCTCGGCCAGAGCCATCACATCGCTTTGTGCCGCAAGGAAAACCTGCCACCGGCAATGGTTTAGTGCGGCGCTGAAATCTGGATTTCCGAAGAATTCCTTCTCATTCCGGCCCACCTTGACGCGGCAATAATCAAGCACGGTCTTCTGCGCTACGAAGGCGCCCTGGCGATGTAAAAATGCAGCAAAATCATTATGTTCATGAGAGTTTGAGTGGCGCAAAAGCCGGCGAAGGAAGCGCATTTTTGGGACAAACCCTCAAAAAAGATTGTTGATGCAGCATGAACATAATGTTACCTGCACTAAGAATCGGGCTTTTTGAAGTCCGAATCAGGCTGCGGCGTGGTGCAGCTGGGGCAGGTCAATCAGGTGACCCGTCAAGGGTGACCATTGGAGGAGGCAAGTTAATGCCATTAGTCGAATCGGGGAGCGCTCCGTCCAACACGGAAGCCCCCGCGGTGGATCCCGCCACTGCAAAAGCCTATTGGGCCAAGACATCCAACCTGATGTGGTTTGTGTTTGGCGTTTGGTTTTTCTTCAGTTTTGTGGTGCATATCTTTGCTCCCTCCCTGAATGGTATTCGCATTCTTGGTTTTCCTCTCGGCTTCTACATGGCCGCGCAGGGCAGCCTGATTGTCTTCGTCGTCGCGCTCTTCTGGTTCGGTAAGCGCCAGAATGAAATCGACGAAGAATTCGGCGTGCAGGAGGATTGAACCCATGAGCGGCGCTGCCAAAGAAAAAGATCCCTTTATTGCCTCGCTCGGCAAGATTTACGCCGGCTATACGGGCGGTTTCGCGGCCTTCGTCATCCTGATCGCCATTCTGGAACAGATGGGCGTGCCGGATCGCATCCTGGGCTATCTATTCGTCGGCCTGACGATTGGCGTTTACGCCTATATCGGCATCATCAGCCGCACCCAGGCCGTTGCTGAATATTACGTCGCAGGCCGGCGCGTGCCTGCCCTCTACAACGGCATGGCAACCGGGTCTGACTGGATGTCGGCCGCCAGCTTCATCGGCATGGCGGGCAGCCTTTACGCGCTTGGCTATGGTGGCTTGGCCTTCATCCTGGGCTGGACCGGCGGCTATATGCTGGTGGCTATTCTGCTCGCGCCTTATCTCCGGAAATTCGGCCAATATACCGTGCCGGACTTCCTGGGCGCACGCTTTGGTGGCAATGCAGCGCGCCTGATTGGTGTTGTGGTGCTGATCACCGCATCCTTCGTCTATGTTGTGGCGCAGATCGTGGGTGTTGGCATCATCACCCAGCGCTTCCTGGATGTGTCCTTCGGCGTTGCGGTGTTTGTGGGCCTTGCGGGCATTCTGGTCTGCTCCATGCTGGGCGGCATGCGCGCCGTCACCTGGACACAGGTGGCGCAGTATATCGTGCTGATCATTGCCTATCTGATCCCAGCCTTCCTGATGTCGGCCAAGATCACCGGCGTGCCGATGCCGCAGCTGATGTATGGCTTCGCTTTGGAACGGATCGCTGAGCTTGAAAACGGCTTCCGGGCTGCGGGCATGACGCCACCGCCCGGTGTTACCGGCTGGCATAGCGCGCCCTTCATCGGCGCGAATGGGCAATTCAATATCCAGGCGGCGGTGAATTTCTTTGCGCTTGTCTTCTGCCTCATGGTCGGTACGGCAGCGCTGCCGCATATTCTGATGCGCTACTTCACGACGCCTTCGGTGAAGGAAGCGCGTCAGTCTGTGGCCTGGTCGCTGTTCTTCATCTTCCTGCTCTACTTCACTGCGCCGGCCTATGCGGCCTTCGGCAAGGTGGAAATCTACCAAAGCCTGATCGGCCAACCGATTGCGAGCCTGCCGGATTGGGTGAAGAATTGGCAGATCATGTCGCCCTATGGGGTGCCGTGGATCAACATCGTGGACGTCAACCGCGATGGCATTCTGCAATGGAATGAATTCCGCATTCACCCAGACGTTGTGGTGCTTGCCACACCGGAAATTGCGGGCCTGCCCTATGTGATCGCGGGTCTGGTGGCTGCGGGTGGCCTGGCCGCGGCGCTTTCCACCGCCGATGGTCTGCTGCTCGCTCTCGCCAATGCGCTGTCGCATGACATCTACTACAAGATGATTGACCGCAATGCGCCCACCGCGCGCCGGCTTATCATCTCTCGCGTGTTGCTGCTGATTGTGGCGGTAGCCGCGGCCTGGGTCGCGGGCAATGCTGGGGCGGATATTCTGTTCCTGGTGGCTTGGGCCTTCTCCATCGCTGCTGCCGGCCTGTTTGCGGCGCTGGTGATGGGCGTGTGGTATAAGAAAACCACCAATACTGCTGCCTGTGTCGGGATGGCTGTCGGTTACATCTTGACCTTCGGCTATCTGATCCATTCGGAATGGTTCGGGCTGGATTTCGTCCAGCTATTCGGATCGAAGGATGCCATCATTGCCGCGGCGCGGCAGGTTGGCACCATCGGCCAGAACTTCACCTCAGCTGAACTTCGCGCGGAAGCGGCGGCGATCCTCGCCAATACCGCGGCGGTGAAGGATGGGGCGCTGGCCTGGTTCGGGGGCATCATAGGTATCCCGACCGATACGGTGGTTCTGCGCAACCGCGTGGTGGGTCGCTTGTGGGGGATCAACAACATCTCCGGCGGGATCATCGGTGTTCCGGTGGCCTTCCTCACCATCTGGCTGGTATCCAAGTTCACGACGCCGCCCAGCCAGGCGATGCAAGATTTCATTGATGATATCCGCATCCCGAAGGGTGGTGTGCGTCTTGCTGACAAGCGCGACGCAGTGGAATAATCAAAGCGCCGCTGTGGCGTGATGTTTTGGGGCGGTTGCGGTAACGCAGCCGCCCTAACAATTAGGGTGTCATGGAAAGCAATTTCATCCTTGGCTATCTGCCCTTTTGGGTGGTGACCTATTTCCTGGCGCTGACGGCCTGGGGCTGCATTGGCCGCTTCATGATGCAATTTTTCATGACGCCGGCGAATACCAATTACATCTGGCGTGGCTTTCAAATGCTGACCGGCTGGGCGGTTTGGACCGCTGAGCGTTTGGTGCCTTCGTATGTGACGCCACCTTTCCTGCCCTTGGTTGCGGCTTTTTGGCTTTTTGCAGCACGGATGGTCTTTGGCTTGCTGATGGTGGGCTTTGGCTATGCGCCGCGCATCAGCCCCCCTGGGGCGGGGTAAGCGCCATGACACCACAGAACCTTTTCGTCGCAACCGTGGCAACCTGCCTGCTGAATGGCATGGTCAGCCCAACCCTGCCGGTGGTGTGGCATCTCTACCCGGTCTGGCTGCCGGAGCTTTTCCCACCCACAAAAGAAGTCGTCTATTACGGTGCTTCGCTGATTGTCTCGACCGCCACCTTGCTGCTTTCAGCGGTGCCGGCGGCGATTTCCGAAAGGCTGGGCCTTAGTCTTCAAGGGGCTATCGGGGTTTGGTTCGGCAGCGCGCTATTGCTTGTATTGCTTGGTCTAGGCTGAGCGGAGCAGGCTTACCCCTCACGCAATTGGGAATTTCATCGGGCTTCCAGTCCTTCTAGCTTTCTGACCCTGTCGCCCGAATGCGCTGCGGGCCGGGTGAGGGAGCCATAGCTTGGAAAGGCTTGAGGCATTCGCGGATTTGGTCATCAGGCGGGCTTGTGGCTTTGCAAGCCTTGCCATCCTGCTGGTCATGCTCTCGTTTTCTTTTCAGCTTCTGCTGGCGCTACGCGCCGGCGCCATATTGGTGACGCTGGTCTGGCTGGTGCTGCTGGTGAAGCTGGCGCTTGTGCCGCGCCAGGATATGCGTCGAAGCGAGCTTTGGCTGATGCTGGCCGATCGCCATGCGCCGGATGCCCGGCCCATGC
Organism: Pseudomonadota bacterium; assembly: GCA_041174145.1. Lineage (GTDB taxonomy): Bacteria > Pseudomonadota > Alphaproteobacteria > Acetobacterales > Acetobacteraceae > Neoroseomonas. Next base: position 1,597 of record JBEDHL010000248.1, on the reverse strand, counting down.
AGGCCGTGCTGCGCCAAGCCTACGCTACAAGGCTGCGCTGGCACGCTGATAGGGCTGGTGCCTTCGCGGCGCTGCTTTGGGGGATTTATCTATTACTCAGGCTAATCGGCTGAAGCGGGAAAACTTGTCCCGAAACTGGCGCTGACCTTGCCAAGCCCGGTGAAGCGCGCGGTGATCTGCCCACCGGGCTTCAGGTTGAGCACCTGCCCGCCGAGCCCCGCCACGACCAGCACTGCACCTGCAGGCAGGCCGCCAAGTCGGCGCGCTTCCTCTGCCGCGGTGGCAAAGGCTGCGTGCAGATCAAGCAGGGTGCCTTTCGGTCGGCCATCACCTTCCACCAGCGCCACGCGTAGCGGTGCTTCTGGCATGGGGCGGCGCTTGCCCAGCACCAACATGCCAAGCCCGGCTAGATCGGCAATTTCCACGAAGCGATCCGTGGGGCCTTCGGTAAAGCGGCTGGCGCTGACATCAAGGGCTGGATGCAGTGCTGCAATGTCTGGTGGCGTTGTCGCTTCAGGATCAAGCGCCGCGCCCAGCACGCCAAGCAAGGCTGCCGAGGCACGGCCATGGCGCAGGATTTCCACCGGAAGCCGCGCGCCATCATCCAGGAAGCGTGCCTCAAGCATCGGCCCCGTGATCATGCTGCCATCGGTTGCCGGGGCAAGCCTTACGCCACAGGGCGCGAAGCCAAGCCATTCCAGCACCTGCCCGGCCAATTCCTCGGCGGTGTCGCGATCCTGCGGCATTGATTCCGCCGGCAGCGGCGCGACTAGATCGCCGGTCTGCAAGGCGCCCCCAATATTGCCGACGGCGCGCTTCATCGCTTCCTGGTCCATGGTGTTCCGTCCTGTTGTTAGCCGTTGGCGCTATTTCGTCACAAAGGCCTTTTCCACCACGTAGCTACCGGGGGCGTTATTGGACCCCTCTGTAAAGCCGCGCGCTTCCAGCATGGCCTTGCAGTCCCGGTTCATCGCCTCAGACCCGCAAAGCATTACCCGATCATGGGCAGGGTCCAGCGCCGGCAAGGTGAGGTCCGTAAAAATCCGACCGTTTTCGATCAAATCCGTGATGCGGCCCTGGGTCGGGAAGGGCTCCCGTGTCACTGATGGGTAGTAGCGCAGCTTGCCGGCGATGATCTCGCCCAGGAATTCATGCTGCGCCAATTCGCGTTCGAACATCTCCCGATAGGCAAGTTCCGCCACTTGGCGAACCGTATGCGCCACCACCACGGTGCCAAAGCGTTCATAGACATCGGGCTCACGCGTCAGGCTAAGAAAAGGGGCGAGGCCCGTGCCAGTGGCCAGCATCCAAAGGCTCCGGCCCGGCAGCAGATTATCGGTGACCAGCGTACCGGTGGGCTTGCGCCCAATCAGCACCGTATCGCCCGGCTTGATATGTTGCAGGCGGCTTGTGAGCGGCCCGTTCTGCACCTTGATGGACAGGAACTCCAATTGCTCATCCCAGGTCGGGCTCGCCATGGAATAGGCGCGCACCAGCGGCTTGCCTTCCACCATCAGGCCAATCATGGCGAATTCCCCGGCGCGGAAGCGAAAGGCCGTATCGCGCGTGCAACGGAAGGAAAACAGCCGATCCGTCC
>JBEDHL010000247.1:0-6860 GCA_041174145.1 Pseudomonadota bacterium | reverse complement strand
TTCGTTATTAATCAGGCCAGAAAGCCAAAGGCCACCCGCCGCGCCGATCACGAGCAGCGCCGTTGTAAACCCGATAAGTTTCATGGGCCGTGGCTTCATTGCCCGCTATTTAGCGCATGGCGCTTGCAATGTGAGCCGGGCGGCCTGAGGTTTCACCGAATTATGATGCGGCGTGGCGGAAAAACCATGGAACAGGACAAGAAGCTGATCATTGCCGGGCTGGGCTATGCCGGGCGCGCCGTGGCGGAAGCCGCGCTGGCGGCGGGATGGCGCGTGGTGGCGACCTCTCGTCAGCCGGAACGCCTGACCGCGCCGGCAGGGGTGGCGGTGATTGGCTTCGACCAAGCCGGTGCAGCCTTTGCCGCCGCCACCCATTGGCTGATCACCACCCCGCCCGATGAAGCCGGGGACCCGGTGCTGCACCGCCACGCGGATGCTTTGGCTTCCGGCAAGCCACGCTGGATCGGCTATCTTTCCACCACCGGGGTTTATGGCGACCGCGCCGGCGGTGAGGTGGATGAAGCAACGCCGCCCGCGCCGGGCCAGGCGCGCAGCCAAAGGCGATTGGCGGCGGAAGAAGCCTGGCGCGCGGCGCGGCCCGCCGAAACGGCGCTCGATCTTTGTCGTGTGGGTGGCATTTACGGGCCGGGGCGCGCGCCTTTCGCGGAATTGCGCGCCGGCGTGGCGCGGCGCGTGGTAAAGCCGGGGCATAGTTTCAGCCGCATTCATTGCGATGACATCGCCCATGCGGTAATGGCCGCGATCAGCAACACACCGTCACCCGGCTGTCGTGTGCTGAATTTTGTGGATGATGAACCGGCCGCCAGCGCGGATGTCATGGCGGAAGCGGCGCGGCTTTTGGGCATTGCGCCGCCGCCCGCGATTCCCTTTGAAGAAGCGCGCGCCAGCATGTCGCCCATGGCGCTTTCCTTCTGGGCGGAAAACCGCCGCGTGGCGAATGCCGCGACCAAGGCGGCGCTGGGGATTGAGTGGCGCTATCCGAGTTATCGTGAGGGGTTGGCGGCCAGCCTAGCCGAGGAACGGTGCTAGAGTATTTTCAAGCCAAGTGTGAAGTACTTGGCGACTCGGAAAATACGGTCGAAAAACAGAGTATTTTCAAGCCGAGTGTGAAGCACTTGGCGGCTCGGAAAATACGACCAAACAAAGGCGTTGAGCATGTCTGCTGAGGGAATGCTTAGCAGATATGCTCAAGGGTCTCAGCCAATAGCGCCAAATCCGCCTCTCGCGACAGGCGATGATCCCCATCCTTGATCAGCGTCACGCGCACATCACTACCCGTCACTGCATCCGCAATGCGCAGCGCATGGCGCCAGGGCACATCCGGGTCTTGCTGGCCTTGCAGAATACGCAAGGGGCAATCCAGCGAAATCGGGCCGCGCAATAAAAGCTGGTTGCGGCCATCTTCAATCAGCGCGCGGGTGATGGGGTAAGGCGCGCCGTATTCGCTGGGCCGATGCCAGACACCATCGCGCATAATGGCTTCGCGCACGGCAGGCGGAAATTCCGCCCACATCAAATCCTCGGTGAAATCCGGCGCCGGCGCGATGCCGATCAAGCCGCGCACCGGAACCTTGCGGCGCGTGGCGAGCAGCAGCGCAATCCAGCCGCCCATGGAAGACCCGATCAGGATTTGCGGGCCCTGCGTCAGCGCCGCAATCACGCAGGCCGCATCTTCGGCCCAACGCCCAATCGTGCCATCCTCGAACCGTCCTTCGGATATGCCGTGGCCGGAATAATCAAAGCGCAGGAAAGCCTGGCCGCGCGCGGCACACCAGGCGGCGAGAAATTCCGCCTTGCTCCCCGTCATGTCGCTATTGAAGCCGCCCAGAAACACCACGCCCGGTCCGCGCCCGGCGATGCGCCGCCAGGCCAGATGCACACCATCGCCGCGATCAAGCCGCCCGGTTTCTTCCTTCATGGACGCGGCAATCCGCGCGCTGCGAGGGATGCGAATAGCGCACCAATGCCATAGCGCCAGGGCGGGCATTCATCGGTGCGATCCACCTCATTCACCAGCACACCAAGCCGTGCGGATTCTATACGCACCACATCGCCCTCATGATGCGTGAAGCCCATGCCCGGCGCACCGCGATCCTTCGCGGGAGAAAACGGCGTGCCCAGATACAGCACCGCACCATCCGGATATTGATGATGCGCGCCGATCATTTGCGCCACCACTTCGGCGGGATCACGACTGATCGCGCCCACCGGCCCGCTTTCCGCCAATTCAAACCCATCGCGCCCGGTGATGCTCAGGCTGAGTTCCGCGCGGCGCACATCTTCCAAGGTGAAGCCGGCATCAAACAGCCGGATCATCGGCCCCAGCGCGGCGGAGGCGTTGTTATCCTTGGCACGACCAAGCAACAAAGCGCTGCGCCCTTCCACATCACGCAGATTGACATCATTGCCGAGTGTAGCACCCTGAATCCGCCCCTTGCTGTTCACCACCATCACCGCTTCCGGTTCCGGGTTGGACCAGGCGGAAACGGGATGCACGCCAATCTTGCTGCCCGTGCCAACGGAAGCCATGGCGGGGCATTTGGTGAAAATCTCTGCATCCGGGCCAATGCCAACTTCCAGATATTGGCTCCACCAGCCCTTGGCCAAAAGCGCGGCTTTAAGGCGCATGGCTTCCGCACTGCCCGGAATGATAGCTGTCAGATCATCGCCGATAATGGCGCGAAATTCGGCGCGCACCGCGTCCGCCTGGGTGGCATCTCCGCGGCAGCGTTCTTCCACCACGCGTTCCAGCATGCTGCGCACATAAGTCACGCCGGCGGCCTTCACCGTTTGCAGGTCAATCGGTGACAGCAGATAGGGTTTCGCGGCATCGCGCGCATTCCAGGCCGCATTCGTGAACAGCGCTTCCAGATCAAGCGACATCGGCTGGCCGCGCCGTGTGATGGCGCCAATCGCATCATCTTCTTCCAGAAAGCGCGAAGCCGTGCCGAAGGCGGGCGTCAGGTCGAAGGCTTTGCCCTGCGCGAAGCCAATCACGCACGGCCCATCGCTCGTCATGATGCGGGCACAAAAATGCCCGCTGGCGAAATCCGCCGGCACATGGCTGGAAGTGATTTGCATGGCGTCCCCCTGTTTTGCGCTGCCATTTTGCTTGAAGCCGCGCCTGACCACCAGGGCGCTTGCATAACATCCAGGGCGCTTGCGCTGTATCAAGAAGCTTCGCGCCAGGCTGCGCTTTTCTGCCGCCCATGCAGGAAATGATCGCAGCCCCTGTTCTTGGTGCCGAACACCCCTTCCTCTCCGCCGCCGGCCCCGCAGCAGCACAAAGCCTGATGGCTGCTGCCGAAGCGCTTGCCGCGCCGCGACGTAGCGTGATTTTCCCGACCGAAGCCGCAGCGCAAGCGCTTTACCTTTTGCTGGAAGGCTCGGTTGGCTTGGCCATGCAGGGGCAGGAGGAAGCGCGCGGCCTTTTGGACATTCTTGGCCCCGGCGATTGCTTCCTGCTGCCGGCGGTGATGCTGGGCGGGCATTGGCCCTTCGGCGCTGAGGCCCTGGCGCCAAGCCGCCTGCTGCGCATCCCAGCACCTGCCTTTCATGCGCTTCTGGGGCGCGATGCGCGGTTGATGCAGGCAACGCTGACAGAAATGGCCCGGCAATGGCGCGGCCTGGCGGATCAACTTCTGGAAATGAAGCTGACCAAGGCAAGTGACCGCGTGGCGCATTTCCTGGCCGGGCGGATGCTGCCTGGCGGGCGCGTCACCCTGCCGGAACCCCGCGCGGCCATTGCGGCGCGGCTTGGCATGACACCGGAAAGCCTTTCACGCGTCATGCACGGGCTTAAGGCCGCAGGGCTGGTCAGGCTGCAGGGCCGCCGCGTGGAAGTACCGGATGCCGAAGCCCTACACCAAGGCGCGCGGGCTTCCGGCCTATAACTTAACGGGTTAGGCTCCCCCGAAACCCGGAGGGATAGCCCATGGCCCGCGTACCTGATTTGTCGGTGGAAGATCTGGCGGAAGCTGATCGTGACCTGCTGAAGCGCCCCATCGCCCTGCATAAGGCATTAACCAATAGCCCGAAGGCCGCGCGCGCCTTCTCGGGCCTTGGGCAATTCATCCGCTACGGGTCGCGCCTTGACCCGCGCCTTAGGGAGTTGGCGATTCTGCAAGTGGGCTGGCAGGCGCGTTCACCTTATGAATGGTCGCATCACGTGAAGATCGGCAAGGATTTCGGCGTGAGCCATGCCGATATCCTGGGCCTGATCGCCGAAAGTGAAGGCCGCGATTCGGGGCTGGAGCCGCTGGCGAAACTTGTGCTGCTGGCCGCGCGCGAAGCCGCCGCCGGGCCGGGGGTGAGCGAGGGCACCTATAAGGCGCTGGCGGCGCAGTTTGACCATGAATTAATGGTGGATTTGGTGGTGACCATTTCCTTCTATTGCGCGGTGGTGCGCACGCTTTCATCGCTGGCGATTGAGGTGGAGCCCGAATACCAGCCCTATCTGGACCAATATCCGCTGCCTGCCTAAGGATTGGCGGGCCAAGTTACCTTTGGCTAACCACTTGATTTCATTTATTCTGAGGCGCTGTAACGGGGCATTAAGGAAGGCGCTTGGCCACCGCAGCCCAGGGGCGCATGGCCAGCGCGCAACCCCCGCCAGGGTTGCGAAAAATTTTCGGATTAAATCACTCATTCGATAACGCATTAACCTTTTGGTTAATGCTTACCGGAGAGAATATGCTGACCTGTCAAAGGGGGCGGGCGGTCATGACATTGCGCATGGTAAAAGCTGGGGTCGTGGATATGGCGGTGGAAATGAGCGGGCCGGAGTCCGGGCCTGTCGCCATCCTGCTGCATGGCTTCCCCGATGATGCCCGCGCCTGGGATGGCGTGGCGCCGGCGCTGGCCGCCCAAGGCTTCCGCGTTCTGGTGCCTTATCTGCGCGGCTATGGTCCCACCCGGTTTCAGGATGCGGCCACGCCGCGTTCTGGCGAACAAGCGGCTTTGGGGGCTGACCTGCTGGCGCTGATGGATGCGCTGCGAATCGAAAAAGCCTTATTGGCTGGGTATGATTGGGGCGGGCGCGCGGCCTGTGTTGTGGCGGCGCTTTGGCCCGAACGGGTGACCGGTCTGGTTTCGGCCAATGGCTATAATATCCAGGATATTGCGGCCAGTATCCGCCCGGCATCCCCAGCGCAGGAAGCGCGCCATTGGTATCAATGGTATTTGCAGACCGATCGCGGGGCGGCCGGCTTGGCGGCAGATCGGCGTGGCCTTTGTGAACTGCTTTGGCGGCTTTGGTCGCCCAATATGGCCTTCACAGCAGAAGATTTCGCCAGGACCGCGGCCAGTTTCGACAACCCCGATTTCGTCGCGGTGGCGGTCCATTCCTATCGCCACCGGCACCGCAACGTGGCCGGCGATCCGGCCTATGCGGAAATTGAACGGCGCCTGGCCGCCCGCCCCATGATCACGGTCCCCAGCCTGGTGCTGCACGGGGCGGAAGATGGGGTGGACCCGCCCGAGAATAGCGCCGCCTGTGCGCGGCATTTCGGGCGGCTTCTGGGGCGCAAGGTAGTGCCGCAGGCCGGACACTTCCTATCACGCGAATCTCCGGCTGAATTTTTAGCCTCTATTCATCTATTGGTAAGCAATTTCTCCCCCCAATCGGCCCAGGGTGGTAAATTTATATCTCAAAAATTTTTTTTAAAATTTTTCTTTATCAAATTATTTACTTTCGTATATTATTCTCAATCATGAGACGGAGAGATGGTGATTTTGATGTTTCCTTTCGTTTTGGAAATCGATAACATCTCTGTGTCGGTCAAAAGGAGCGATCAATGCGTGTATTGCTAGTTGAGGATGATCCCACCACGGCGCGCGGCATTTCGTTAATGCTTCGGCATGCGTCGATGATTGTGGAAACAGCGGATACGGGGGAAGAAGCCCTCGAACTCGCTAAACTTTACGATTACGACATCATTGTCCTGGATCTGATGTTGCCAGATCTGGATGGGGGTGAAGTAGTGCGCCGCCTGCGTGCAGGCCGCGTTGAAACGCCGGTGCTGATCCTTTCAGGTGTCAGCCGCCCGCAGACCAAGGTGAAAGTCTTCGGCATGGGCGCCGATGATTTCATCACCAAGCCCTTCGATCAGCAGGAATTGGTCGCGCGTATTCAAGCCATCGTGCGCCGCGCCAAGGGGTTCAGCCAGCCCACCCTTACCGTTGGGCCACTGCAACTCAATATCGGGTCGCGCGAAGTCGCGGTCAGTGGCAATTCGGTGCACCTCACGGGCAAGGAATACGCCATTCTGGAATTGCTGGCGCTGCGCAAGGGCATTGTGCTGACCAAGGAAGTTTTCCTGAACCATCTTTATGGCGGCATCGACGAACCTGAAGTGAAGATCATTGATGTCTTCATCTGCAAACTGCGCAAGAAGCTGGCAGTTGCGGGCGCAGCAGATCTGATTGGCACGGTTTGGGGCCGCGGCTACGTGCTGCGTGAACCATCTGACCGCGCAGAATTCTGGGCGACCGGCGGCAACCCAGCCGTCAGCACTTCCGGCATGCAAGCCGCCTGAAGCCTGTTTGAGCCAGGTGGAAACACTTGGCTCTTTCAAAAATATGGCGAGCAAAGTTTGGAACACGTGACCCGCGCTCATGCGCAGCCAGCGTGTTCTGAATCAGCTTATGCTCGTGTCAGGCACCGCATCACGATTATGATGACGCCACTATCAATCGCAGCGCAAAAAGCAGCCGCGATTTTTCTGCCGCGATAGCCAAATAAAAAGGATGCTTCGGCGTTATGGCCGACGCATCCTTTAATGCGTGGCGAAGTTACTTGAGGGGGCTGGCCAAGCCGGCCCTCAGCTTCTTTGCCGGCG
>JBEDHL010000246.1:0-5539 GCA_041174145.1 Pseudomonadota bacterium | reverse complement strand
CCGCAGCGCTGCCTCCGCCTCCTCCCCCGGCACAACAATGCCAAGATCGTAAAGGCACATGCCCGCCGCGTCGTAATGGCGCAGGCTGATAATGCTATTCACCAGCACTGTTTCGGGGAGCGCGCCTTCCAGCGCTGCGCCACCGCAATCATGGGCGTGCAGGAATACCGGGGAAGGCGTCCAATAAGGGCCTTGCGGCAGGGGCAAATCCCAGGATGCCAAGAGCATGGTCTCCCCCGGCTGGCCCAGGCGCAGACAGGCGCGGCAGGGATAGCCCGGTCCATCCACCTGGCGGGTTTGAATCTGCCCCCCGCGATCATCGCGGCGCGTTGCGCGAAACCGCGCGGCGGCAGAGGCATCCATGGGCAGGCAGCGAAAGCGTGTCATGAGGACTATGTGCCCCACCGGACCCAGGCGTGCCATCCGTTTCTTGCGCTGACTTGCAAACCCCAGAAAATGCTCAGCGCTGCCTTACGGGGCAGAAAAAGCTGGACCGGCCAGATTGCACAATGCGCTTGATGCCTGGGCAGGCTGGCTTGCCGGGGCAGGCCGGGCAGGCCTCCCCCTCCCGCCCGTACACCGCGAAATTCTCCTGAAACCGCCCGATCTCGCCATCGGCGCGGACGTAATCCCGCAGGCTCGATCCGCCGGCGGCAATCGCCTCGGCCAGCACGGCCTGTATGGCCGGTGCCAGCCTTTCGGCCCGCGCCCCCGCCACAGTATGTGCAGACCGGCGGGGAGAGATGCCGGCGCGGTACAGCGCCTCACACACATAAATATTGCCCAGCCCGGCAATCACGCGCTGATCCAAAAGTGCTGACTTGATCGGGGTGCGCTTGCCCGCCAGCGCGGCGGAAAGCCAGGAAGCGTTGATTTCCGGCCCGAAAGGTTCAGGGCCAAGGTCAGCCAGTAGCTTGTGTTGGTCCTCAGCCTCGGTCGCTACCAGATCCACGCTACCGAAGCGGCGCGGGTCCACAAAGCCGATATGCCAGCCGCCCTCGGTACCGAAGGCCAGATGTTCATGAGCCTCAGGCGGGGCGTTATGGCCGCGCGCATCGGAAAAGACGCCCTGCTTGCCCTGCCGGGGCTGAACGGCTTCACCTTCGCGCCGCGCCACCATACGGCCCGACATGCCAAGATGGATCAGCAGGCTTTCGCCCCCTTCAAGGCGCATCAGGATATATTTCGCCCGCCGCCGGAAGCCCAGCACCCGGCGCCCGCGCAAGCGTTCCACCAGGCGCGGCGGGAAGGGAAAGCGCATGCCGTCGCGTCGCGTCTCAGCCCAGGCGATTCGTTCGCCTTCCAACACGGCCTGCAGGCCGCGCATCACGGTTTCCACTTCCGGCAATTCGGGCATGGCCCCTCCCCTTTCCGCGCCTGAGCGCCTAAGATGCGCCCATGAACGACACCGCCGCCCCAGAGACCGATTTCGGTTACCGCAAAATCCCCAAATCCGAAAAGGCCGGGATGGTGCGCGCCGTGTTTGAAAGCGTGGCGCCGAAATATGACATCATGAATGATCTGATGTCGCTTGGCGTGCATCGCATCTGGAAGCGCATTTTCGTCAATGCGATTGGCGCCGGGCCGCATGATACGCTACTCGACCTTGCGGGCGGGACTGGAGATATCTCCTTCCTTGCCATGGAACGCGGCGCGGGGCGCGTGATCCTGACCGATGTGAACCCTGCCATGCTGGAAGTGGCGCAGGGCCGCGCGCTTGCTCGTGGCCTGGTCAGCGGGCTTTCCTTCATGTGTGTGGATGCAGAGCGTATTCCCCTGCCGGATCGGAGCGTGGAGAGGGTTTCCATCGCCTTCGGGCTCCGCAACTGCACCGACAAGGACGCTGTGCTGGCCGAAGCGCGGCGCGTGCTGCGCCCGGGTGGGCGCTTCCATTGCCTGGAATTCTCAAAACTTGAGGTGGCTGCCCTGGACGCGCTTTACGATGCCTGGTCCTTCAAGGCCCTGCCGGTGATTGGTGAATATATCGCCAAAGACCGCGCTTCCTATGAATACCTGGCCGAGAGCATTCGCATGTTCCCGGATCAGGAAACCCTGGCCGGCATGATGCGCCGCGCAGGGTTGGAGCGCGTTTCCTATCGCAACCTATCGGGCGGCATTGTCGCCATGCATAGCGGCTGGCGTCTGTAAAAAACCTTATTCCGGATCGGGCGGCAGGCCAGGGACGGGCTTGCGATATTCTTCCACCCAATCGGTGCTTTGCTGCATGCGGCTTCGCAGCAGATAGGCCGCGCCAAGCCCCACCGCGCCAAGCCCGGCAAGGCCAGCAATTCCCACAGCGGCCAGGCCGCCAAAGCGCATCACGGCAAGCCCGCAGGCCAGTTTCGGCAAAATCATCGCAACACCTTATCGCTTATTGGCGGTTTTATCCCAAGCGGGCGCCAGGATGGGCAAGGGCTTTTGCGCCGTGCAGGAACAGAAAGCCAGCCCTTGGGGCAGGTGGTTCACCTGAGTCGCCTCCCCACAATGGGGGCATTCCACCACTTCGCGCGGGGTCATGCGGTTTTCTCATGCTTATCGGGCAAGGGCCGCATGGCGCGGATTTGCGCCGCAAGCAGCCCCTGCCCCGCGATTTCCGCCAGCAAAGCGGCTTCTTCCCGCGCGGCTTCAAACCCTACCCGATAACCAGCATAGGTCGCGCGATCCAGGCTTTGGCCCAAGGCCTTGCCGATGGCCTGCATGAAGGGCCCCTTTATGATGATGCGGGCGCCGCTTTAGCGCCCCTTGCAATACCCTGCGCCGGCATGGCTGGTGCCCGATGGGCAGGAACCATTGCGGCTTGGCACATATTCCGTGCGCCCATCGGTCCGGCAATAGCCCGCCCCGGCATGGCTGGTGCCGGATGGGCAGGAACCATTATGCGCCGCCACAAACCCAGCGCCTGAGGAAGACCGGCAATAACCAGACCCCGCATGGCTGGAACCGGATGGGCAGGAACCATTATGCGCCGGCACCATTTGCTGCGCACTGGCGCCAGTGGTGGCCAGCAGCAGCGCGGCAAAAACAACACCCCGGATCATCATCGCAGCGAAAACCTTTCGCGTTAGGATAAAATTATTCTGGATGATGATCCTGGCTTTACTGAGGCGCGATCAGACCTTTTCCAGAACCGTCGCAATCCCTTGCCCCACGCCAATGCACATGGTGGCCAAAGCGCGATTCAGCCCGCGTTCCTGCATTTCATGCGTGGCGGTGGCGATCAGCCGCGCGCCACTCATGCCCAGCGGATGGCCCAGCGCAATCGCGCCCCCATTCGGGTTCACGCGCGCATCCTCATCGGCAATGCCAAGCCCGCGCAGCACTGCAAGCCCTTGCGCCGCAAAGGCTTCATTCAATTCAATCACATCCATCTGGTCTTGCGTCATGCGAAGCCGCGCCAAAAGCTTCTGCGTCGCCGGCACGGGACCAATGCCCATGATGCGCGGCGCACAGCCTGCCGTTGCCACGCCCACAAAGCGCGCCAACGGGGTTAGGCCATGGCGCTTCGCTGCCGCTTCGCTTGCGATGATCAGCGCGCAGGCGCCGTCATTAACGCCGGAAGCATTACCCGCCGTCACCGAACCATCGGCCTTCACCACCGGCTTCAATTTGCCAAGCGCTTCCATGGAGGTTTCGCGCGGATGTTCATCAGCACTCACCACCACGGGATCGCCCTTGCGGGAGGGGATTGTCACCGGCACGATTTCCTTGGCGAGCCGCCCATTCTTTTGTGCCGCAGCGGCGCGCGCCTGGGACCGCAGCGCCATCGCATCCTGATCAGCGCGTGAGACCTGGAAATCGGTCGCGACATTCTCCGCCGTCTCGGGCATTGAATCCGTGCCATAGCGCTTATGCATGGCAGGGTTCACGAAGCGCCAGCCAATGGTGGTGTCGTAAATCGCGGCGCTACGGGAAAAGGCGCTTTCGGCCTTGGGCATCACGAAAGGCGCGCGGGACATGCTTTCAACACCGCCCGCGATCATCAATTCAGCTTCGCCCGCGCGAATGGCGCGTGCGGCAATGCCCACCGCATCCATGCCAGAACCGCAAAGCCGGTTCACCGTACTGCCGGGAATGGCTTGCGGCAGGCCCGCCAACAGCAGCGCCATGCGCGCGACATTGCGGTTATCTTCGCCCGCCTGGTTGGCGCAGCCGAAGATCACATCATCCACCGCTTCCCAATCTACCGAGGGGTTGCGTTCCATCAGCGCCTTCAGCGGCACGGCGCCCAGATCATCCGTGCGCACAGAAGAAAGGCTGCCGCCGAAGCGGCCGATTGGGGTGCGCAAGGCAGCGCAGATAAAAGCTTCCGGCATGGTGATGTTCCCTTACCCTTCGCAGCGAAGCGCTGCCTGTTTTGTTTTGCGCCTTGGGGCACGCTTATTCCGGCTTCACACCCGCGGCGCGCAGCACATCCGTGTAAGTTTTCACGCCCTCACGGACCACATTCATCACCTGTTCGGGCGTGTCATAGCCCGCGCGCGGCACCACGCCGGCCAATTCATTCAGCTTGGGCGCGCTTTGCTGAATGGCGGTGCGGAAGGCCGCGCCAAGCACCGCCACTACCGGCGCAGGCGTGCCGGCAGGTGCCAATACGGGGAAGAATTCCTCAAAGATAAAGCCCGGAATGCCGGCCTCTGTCGCGCTTGGCACATCCGGCAAGGCCGGGCTGCGCTGGCTGGAAGCTACGGCCAGAGCGCGAATTGACCCGCCACGAACCTGGCCGAGGGCGGACGCCATGGTGGGGGTGCCGAATTGCGCCTCACCACTCACCAGCGCGGCCACGCCGGGCCCGCCGCCGCGGTAATGCACCATTTCAAACTGCGCGGCGCTGATGCCACGGAAAATCTCCCCGGCCAGATGCACGCCACTGCCGATACCGGCGGAGGCAAAATTAAACTTGCCAGGATTGGCGCGCAGCAGCCCAATCAATTCGGCAGCATTCGCGGCCGGTGTGCGCGGATTGATCGCCAGCACATGCGGCGAGAAACCCGCAACTGCGATGCCCACAAAATCATTGATGGTGTCATAGGGCACACGCGCGACCAGCGCCGGCACGGAAGCATGGGCACTATTGATCAGCACGGAATAACCATCAGCGGGGGACCGCGCGACATTTTCCGCGCCAATCACGCTGCCCGCACCGGCGCGGTTTTCCACCACCACGGGTTGGCCCAGAATATTGCCCGCCGCTTCAGCGACGATGCGCCCGACAATGTCATTGGAACCGCCAGGGGCAAAAGGCACAACCAGCCGCACCGGGCGTGTCGGGCGCCAAGCAGCCTGCGCACGCGCCACATGCGGGGCAAGCCCGGCCGCCAAAGCCAAGCCAAGTGCTGTTCTGCGTTGCATCATCCTGTTTTTCTCCCTGTTTATGTCGCCCAAGGCAGGGCGCCCGGCTTTTAAGGTGTGTGACGAAACTCGCTTCTCCTTACCCGAAGCCCGGCCTGCGGAAAATAGCCAAAGGGCCTCGACGCAGCCGCGCTGCCGCCCCAAACTTGGACCATGAACGCAAACCCGCTGCTCACCCCCTGGACAACAC
>JBEDHL010000245.1:0-6538 GCA_041174145.1 Pseudomonadota bacterium | reverse complement strand
CTTTGGAAACGCTTGGAACGGGGGGAACATGTCGGCACGGCGGAAGTGGAAGCGGCTTTGAGGCTCGCTGAAGGCGGGGCGGCGCAGGGAGAACCGCGCCTGCCCTTGCAGGATTTGCCGGCGATCCGAACGCGCAAGGGCGCGATTGCGCCGCGCAGTGCCGCCCAGGCGGCCTATATTGATATGCTCTCACGCCACGACATGGTGTTTGGCATTGGGCCGGCGGGGACGGGCAAGACCTATCTGGCGGTGGCGCAGGGTGTGGCGCTTCTGCAATCGGGGCGCGTGGACCGCATTGTGCTGTCCCGCCCCGCTGTTGAGGCCGGCGAAAGGCTCGGCTTCCTGCCGGGCGATATGAAGGAGAAGGTGGACCCCTATCTCCGGCCGCTTTACGACGCTTTGCATGACATGCTGCCGGCCGAACAAGTGGCGCGGCGGATCGCGGCGGGTGAGATTGAAATCGCGCCGCTGGCCTTTATGCGGGGCCGCACCTTGGCCCATTGCTACGCCATTTTGGATGAGGCGCAGAACACCACCCCCGCGCAGATGAAGATGTTCCTGACCCGCATGGGGGAAGGCAGCCGGATGGTGATTACCGGCGACCCGACGCAGATTGACCTGCCGCCCAACCAGCCTTCGGGCCTTGTCGAGGCGCTTTCCATCGTCTCGGGCGTTGAAGGTATCGGGGTCACGCGCTTTTCTGAGCAGGATGTGGTAAGGCATCCGCTGGTTGCCCGGATCGTAGCCGCCTATGGGCGGGCCGATGACCAGAACCGGGCGAAGAAGGAGAAGAATGGAACCGGGAAGTAGCCGTCCCGGCCAGGGGCGCCGCAAGGGCGCTTCGGCTGGGCTTCGGAACGGATCGGCGGAGAGCGCTGACATCTCCGTCATCCTGGCGGCGCCAGGTTGGCGCGCTGCCATTAAGCAGCCAGAGGCGCTGGCGCGCCGTGCGGCCCAGGCCGCGCTGAGCGAAGCAGGCGCGCATGGCGCCATGACCCTACTGCTGGCCAATGATGCCACGGTGAAGCGGTTGAATGGCACGCATCGCGCCAAGGCCAAGCCCACCAATGTGCTGTCTTTCCCAGGCGGTGTGCCCGGCTATCTGGGTGATGTCGCTTTGGCGCTTGGCGTGGTGCGGCGTGAAGCGCGCGGCGCCCGGCGGCGTGTGGCGGCGCATTTCGCGCATCTGGTCGCGCATGGCGCCTTGCATCTGGCCGGGCATGATCATTTGCAGGCCGGTGAGGCGCGGCGGATGGAACGCGCTGAAGCGCGCATCATGCGCCGGCTTGGCCTGCCCAATCCCTGGCGCGGTGCGACATGAGCGAGGCCGGCCAAAAGCCCGGCCTGTTCTGGAAAATCCAGGGCATGCTGCGGCGCAAGGAAGCGGAATCCATCCGCGATCAGGTGGAAGAACTGATCGAACGCCACGAAGCACCAAGTGAGCCTGGCGCACCCGATGGCGTGGCGTCCGGGCTTGATGCGCAGGAACGCGCGCTGCTTGGCAATGTGCTCCGGCTACGCGGCATTACCGCTTATGATGTCATGGTGCCGCGCGCTGATATCATGGCGATACCGGAAAGCCATACGCTCACGGAAACCATCGCGCTGATCCAAACCGAAGGCCATAGCCGCTATCCGGTCTATCGCGATGGTTTGGATGACATTGTGGGCATGGTGCATATCAAGGATGTCTTTGCTGCCATCGGCAAGGAAGCGGATTTCTCGCTGGCGGCCATTTTGCGTCGCCCACTTTTTGTGGTGCCGTCCATCCCTGTGCTGGATCTGCTTTTGCAAATGCGCCAGGCGCGCGTGCATATGGCGCTGGTGGTGGATGAATATGGCGGCATAGATGGCCTGATCACCATTGAAGATCTGGTGGAAACCATTGTGGGTGACATCAGCGACGAACATGATGAGATCAAGGCGCAGCAGATCACTGAACGCCCGGATGGGGCGCTGGATTTGGATGCGCGCACGCCGATTGCGGCCTTTGAAGAAAAGCTCGGCACCATACTGACAGATGAAGAACGCGCCGCCGATATTGATACGGTGGGCGGCTTGGTCTTTACGCTGGCGGGGCGTGTGCCGGCGCGCGGCGAATTGGTCTCTCACCCCTCGGGCCTTGAGTTTCGCATTCTGGAAGCTGATCCGCGCCGTATTCGGCGCTTGCGCGTGCGCCGCCCTGGTGCCAATCCGCGCGTTGCAGCGGAATAGGAAAGCGGGGCTTGATGGGGCGCGTTTGGCGGTCTTTGGCGGCACGGCGTGGCTGGCGCGCCATGGTGACAGCTTTCGGGCTTGGGATGCTGGCGGTGCTCGCCCTGCCGCCCTTGCATATTGTGCCGGCGCTTTTCCTCGCCATTCCGGGGCTGATCGCCATGATCGGCGGGGCGGCCAGCTGGACCGGGGCCTTCTGGCTCGGCCTTGCCTGGGGCTTCGGGTTTTTCACCGGCGGGCTTTACTGGATTACCTCGGCCATTCTGACTGATGTGGCGCGCTATTGGTGGCTGGTGCCGATTGCGGTGCCGGCGCTGGCGCTGCCGCTTGGGTTATTTGTCGCGGCACCGGCGGCGATTGCCTGGGCGGCGCGCCCTGGCTGGCCACGGGCATTGGTTTTTGCCGGCGGTTTTGTTGGCTTTGAATTGCTGCGCGGCGAAATCCTGACCGGCTTTCCGTGGAATCTGATGGGCAGCGTCTGGGCCTTTGATGCGCTGCCCATTCAAATGGCGGCGATGATTGGCGTGCATGGGCTTTCACTCATCACGTTGCTGGTGGCGGCAACGCCGCTTTTGGATCGCCGCGCCTTTCTGGGCGGTTTTGCTGCCTTGGCCTTTTGCGGCGCCTTTGGCTTTGCCCGGCTTTGGGCGCCAGAGCCTGAACCGCAACCCGTTGGGCTGATGATCGTGCAGGGCAATATCGCGCAGGAGGTGAAATGGCGTGAGGAATCCCGCGTGCCGATCCTGCGCCGCTATGTGGAAGCCACGCGCGAAGCAGCACTTGCGGCGCTGCGCGATCTGCCGCCGGGGCATCGGCTTGCGGTGATCTGGCCGGAAACTGCGGTGCCTTTCCTGCTGCCCAATGATCGGGAAGCGCGGCAATTGGTGGCCGGCGCCCTGCCGCAAAATGCCCTGCTGCTGACCGGCACCGTGCGCGGTGATTTCACCCCCGCCGGCTATGCGAGCGATTTGTACAATAGCCTGGCGGTGATCGGCCCTGATACGCAAGTCATTGCCCTTGCTGATAAAATGAACCTGGTGCCCTTTGGCGAATACATGCCCTTCCGGGGCTTATTGCCGATCAGGCTTGTGCAATCATCGCGCGATTTTACGCCGGCCGAGGAACGGCGCCGGCTGGTGGCGGGCTGGCTGCCGCCCTTTGTGGCGTTGATTTGTTATGAGGTGATTTTCACCGGGCGGGTCACGCCGGCGCGGCGGCCGGATTGGATTGTGAATGTCACCAATGATGCCTGGTTTGGCATTACCGCCGGCCCTTGGCAGCATCTGGCGTCAGCGCGGCTTCGTGCCGTGGAGGAAGGCTTGCCACTGGCGCGTGCAGCGCAAACAGGTGTTTCGGCGGTATTTGATTCGCGTGGTCGATTGGTGACGCGTGGCCCCCTGGGTGAATCCGCCGTGATTTTGGCGCCTCTGCCCGCACCGCGCGAACCCACGCTATTTGCTCAGTTTGGTTTGGCGATTCCCACGGTATTGGCCATGCTGGTTTTCGCCTTTGGGTGGATAATCTCCGGACGAAATCGCTCATAAATCGTCCAAATTTGGTGCATCACGAAAAATTATTGTTCCTTTTTTGAGAATCTTGAAAAACCTATAGACCTCACTTGGGCAGTAACGCTAGTTTAAATTTCGGTTAAGCAGTGCTCTTCCGTGTAAAGGCGGTTGGCCTGCTCAACCTTTCTTGTTGGTCCGAAATCCATTTGCCCGCATGGGTTGCCGCGCAGCGTGAGGGAAAGAGCAAGGCATGAAATCGGTAGCCGTGATGAATGATGTCGATGATCCGACCGTAAAGGCCGAACGTGAGCATCGGGCCAGCCCGATTGACGCCCATGTGGGGGGGCGGGTGCGCCTGCGCCGTACGCTGCTTGGCATGAGCCAGGAAAAGCTTGGTGATGCGCTGGGGCTTACCTTCCAGCAGGTGCAGAAATATGAGCGCGGGGTGAACCGCATCGGGGCCAGCCGGCTTTTTGATCTGGCCCGTGTGCTGGATGTGCCGATTGGCTTCTTTTTCGATGATTTGCCCCCCGAAATGGGCGGTAACTCCGCCGTGCGCAGCCGCGCCGCGCTTTTTGGCTTTGCCGAAGCGCAGGACGGTCTGGATGATGAGCAAATGAGCAAGCGTGAGACTTTGGAATTGGTGCGCGCGTATTACCGCATCACCGAACCCGCTATCCGCAAGCGTGTGTTCGACCTGATCAAAAGCCTGACCCCGAACGATTAAAGCCTGTCCCGGGGCGGTATTGGCGCGTTTCCCGTGCATACTGCTGCACGGGACATCGCCCAACCCCTGTTTGAGGGCACTTTCGGGTCGCCAAATAATGCCACTTGGCTTGCAAATGCTCTAAACGCCCGGTCCGATCCGGCGCAGCATGAAAAGCGCCTGTTCGCCAAACAGATTGGCCAGCCGCAGCGAACGGCGCCAGGGCGCCTTCAGCCCCTGTTCATCCACCGCCAGCCAGCGTTCCACCGCATAGCCATCCAGCGCGCAAAGCGTGGTGAAATCCGTGATCGTGCAGGGGTGGATATTGGGCGTTTCATACCAGGGCCGGTTCCAGGTTTCCGTATCCGGCATCTGCCCGCCCCAGAGCAGCCGCCAGCGCATTTGCCAATGGCCAAAATTGGGGAAGGAAACAATCGCGTAGCGCCCAATGCGCAGCAATTGGCGCAGCACTTCGCGCGGCTTTTCCACCGCCTGCAAGGTCCGTGACAGCACCACATAATCAAAGGCGCCATCGGGATAGAAGGCGAGGTCATTATCCGCATCGCCATGGATCACGGCGAGCCCGGCCGAGACCGCCTTGGTGACCTGCGCCATATCAATTTCAATACCGCGCGCATCGGCGCGTTTTTCGCGCGCCAGATATTCGATCAACGCGCCATCACCACAGCCAATATCCAAAACCCGCGCATCATGCGGAATCATCTCCGCAATCAGGCGCAGATCCAGCCGCATATTTTTCGCGACATATTGCACGCCATCCATCGTCACGCGCTAAACCCCTAACCGTTCGGCGCAACCGGCGAGGAAACCGCCCAAAGCGCGATGGAAATCCGGTTCTTCCAGCAGGAAGGCGTCATGGCCCTTGTCGCTGTCAATCTCAACAAAGCTGACATTGGCCGCCGCCATATTCAGCGCGCGCACCAGGGTGCGGCTTTCACTGGTCGGGAACAGCCAATCGCTATTGAAGGAAGCGACGAAAAAGCGTGTCGCGGTGCCGCGAAAGGCCGCCGCCAAATCGCCTTCATGTTCCGCCGCCAAATCAAAGAAATCCATCGCGCGCGTGATGGTCAGGTAGGAATTCGCATCAAAGCGGCGCACAAAGGTCGAGCCCTGGTGGCGGAGGTAGCTTTCCACCTCAAACACATCTTCCAGGAAGGTCAGCGCGGAAGCGCCGCGTAGCCGCCGGCCAAATTTCCGCGTCAGCGCTTTTTCGGACAAATAGGTGATGTGGGCCACCATGCGCGCCACAGAAAGGCCCTTGGCGGGGATGATGTCGGCTTCCCAATAGCGACCGCCCTGCCAATCCGGGTCGGAATGAATGGCCGCGCGCCCCACTTCATGAAAGGCGATGTTTTGTGCCGAATGATGCGCCGCGGTCGCGATGGGCGCGGCAGCATAAACCGCTTCCGGGTAGGTCGCGGCCCATTCCAGCACCTGCATCCCGCCCATGGACCCGCCAATCACCGCAAGCCAACGATTGATCCCAAGCTTTTCCATAAGCCGCTTTTGCGCGCGCACCATGTCGCGGATGGTGACGGAAGGAAAATCCGTCCCCCAAGGCCGGCCAAGCCCGCGCCCCGCCGCATCGGTCATTTCACTGCGCGGCCCGGTGGAGCCCATGCAGCCGCCCAGCACATTGGCGCAAACCAAAAAATAGCGATCCGTATCGAGCGGCTTGCCCGGGCCGATGATATTCTCCCACCAGCCGGGCTTGCCGGTAATGGGGTGGTCTTCGGCAACATATTGATCGCCCGTCAGCGCGTGGCAGATCAGCAACGCATTGCTGCCTGCCGCATTCAGCGTGCCGTAAGTGCGATAGGCCACTGTCAGCGGTGCGACGACGGCGCCGCAATCCAGCGCCAGGCCATCGGGGAAGATGGCGGCCTGATGGGCCACTTCCGGCAGGGGGGCGATGGTCTGGCTCATGGAGGTAGGATTTAAGCCGCCACCCCACCCGGCGCAACCATGGCGTGCGGGCGGCGGGCATGGGCTGGGGCGCTTGGCGCGCGGCGATGGGGGGTTAGTGCGCATCCCGCTCACATTCGGCCACAGGACGCGCACTAAATCCTTGTTTGGTCGCATTTTCCGG
>JBEDHL010000244.1:0-2592 GCA_041174145.1 Pseudomonadota bacterium | reverse complement strand
CCCATGGCCACCCCCTGCCCGGCCCCGCCATTTTGCTCTCAGGCGGGGAAACCACGGTGACCATCCGCAGCCCGAAGCCGGGGCGCGGCGGGCGCAATGGGGAATGCCTGCTAGGCTGCGCGCTTGCCTTGGCCGGGGCGCCCACGGTGTGGGCGTTGATGGGCGATACGGATGGCATTGACGGGTCTGAGGATAACGCCGGCGCCATCGCAACCCCCGATACACTGGCCCGCGCCCGCGCCGCCGGGCTTGATCCCCGCGCCTTATTGGCCGGGCATGACAGCTATGGGCTGTTCCAGGCGCTCGGCGATCTGGTGGTGACCGGGCCGACGCTGACCAATGTGAATGATTTTCGGGCGCTGCTGATAGCTTAACTTTCAAAAATTAAGTCGCGCGGTTTTTGGGTGGTGTTTTAGCTTAATTTTGCTAAGATGCCGCCATGCGCGACCCAGCCCTTGAAGCCCTTCTCGCCCGGCGCGGCACGGTCAAGCAGATCGCCGCCGGGCTTGGCATTTCCACCGCCGCCGTTTCCCAATGGAAACGCATCCCGGAAGATCGCGTGGCGGAGATCGCCAAACTCCTGAACTTACCTGCGGAAAGCCTGCGGCCCGATCTGGCCCCTGCCCCGCCATCTTCCCAAGCACAAGGAGCGCCCCGCATGGTGGCCCGCCCCGTTCTGCGCCGCCGGCGCCGCACCAAAATCATCGCAACCCTTGGCCCGGCCAGCAGCAGCGCGGAGATGATTGAACGCCTGCATCGCGCCGGGGCCGATATCTTCCGCCTTAACTTTTCCCATGGCAGCCATGAGGATCATGCCGCGCGCATTGCCACCATCCGCGCCGTAGAAGCCAAGGTCGGGCGCCCCATCGGCATTCTGGCCGATGTGCAGGGGCCGAAGCTCCGCGTCGGGCGCTTCCAGGCCGGGCGGGTGCAGTTGCAATCGGGGCAGAACTTCCGCCTGGATTTGAACCCCACGCCGGGCGATGCCCGCCGCGTCAATCTGCCGCACCCGGAAATCATCGCCGCCGCCCAGATTGGCACTTCGCTGTTGCTGGATGATGGCAAACTCAGGCTACGCGTGACGCATAAGCGCCCGGATCATCTGGAAACCCAGGTGGTGGTCGGCGGCCCGCTTTCTGACCGCAAGGGCGTGAATGTGCCCGATGTGGTGCTGCCCATCCCGGCGCTGACGGAAAAGGACCGCGCGGACCTCGCCTTCGTGCTGGATAAAGGCATTGAATATATCGGGCTGTCTTTTGTGCAGCGCCCGGAAGATGTGGCGGAGGCCAAGGAAATCGCCGCCGGGCGGGCCTGGATCATGGTGAAGCTGGAAAAGCCTCAGGCGCTTGAGAACCTGGAGGACATCATGGCGCTGACGGATTGCGTGATGGTGGCTCGCGGTGATTTGGGCGTGGAATTGCCGCCGGAAGAAGTGCCGCTCGCGCAAAAGCGCATCGTGCGCACGGCGCGTGCCCTCGGCAAACCTGTCGTAGTGGCGACGCAAATGCTGGAAAGCATGATCACCGCGCCAAGCCCAACGCGGGCCGAGGTTTCCGATGTCGGCACCGCCGTTTTCGATGGCGCGGATGCGGTGATGCTCTCGGCCGAAACCGCCGCCGGGCAATACCCCTATGAAGCCGTGAATATGATGGACCGCATTGTGGCGCGCGTCGAACAAGACACCGATTGGCGCCGCCTGACCGATGCCGCGCGCCCAGGCCCGGAACATTCCAGCGCCGGCGCCATCGCCACCGCCGCACGCCAGGTGGCTGAGACGATTGAGGCCGAGGTAATTGCGACCTTCAGTTCCACCGGGTCCACCACGCTCCGCGTCGCGCGCGAGCGGCCGCATTGCCCGATCCTGGGCCTGACCACGAGTGCAGGTGTGGCGCGGCGCATGGCGCTGATCTGGGGCGTGCATTCACTGGAAGTGACGGAAATCCATTCCATGACAGAAATGGTCGCGCGCGCCACCCGCGCCGCCCAGCATGAAGGCTTCGCCAAAAGCGGGGATGAGGTGGTGGTAACCGCCGGCGTGCCCTTTGGGACGCCGGGGACGACGAATGCGTTGCGCGTTGCGGTAGTGAAGTAAAAAAGCGGGAGGGCTCTGCCCTCCCACACCCACCCGCCAAAGGCCCAAGGCCTTTGGAAACCATTACTTGGCGATGAGCCTAGCCACGCTTGCGGACGAATTCTGTGCGCAGAACCAGGCCTTTGATCGCGTCGTGCCGACAGTCGATTTCTTCGATGTTATCGGTCAGGCGGATCGATTTAATGACGGTGCCTTGCTTCAAGGTTTGGTTGGCGCCCTTCACCTTCAAATCCTTGATCAGCACCACCTGATCGCCATCAGCCAGAATATTGCCGGCCGCATCGCGTACCTTGGGCTCGGCGTTTTCGGCGGCGGCCTTCACCTCACTGGCCGGGCGCCATTCGCCCGTTGCCTCATCATACACGTAATCATCAGTGGCTTCGGCCATGTGCAGCACCCTTTGAACCTGCCGCCCTTGTCCGCCTCCCCAAGCAAAGCAGCAACCCCTATGGCCCAGGCGCGCGCCAAGTCCCGGTTTCCAAAGGCCTTGGGCCTTTGGT
>JBEDHL010000243.1:0-5302 GCA_041174145.1 Pseudomonadota bacterium | reverse complement strand
GTTGATGTGGCGCCGCGCGCTGAGGCGCAGCCTTCGGATCACACGCCCCTGATCGTCACCCTGCGAGACGCGTAAGGTTCAGCGCAGCGTGCGCCCCTGCCCCGCCTGGGCAACGACAAGCGGGCGGCCCACGAGCCCAATGGGGGCGGAGCGATAGGCATCAAGCCCGCGCCCGGGCGAAGCCCCGCCCATACCCCCTGCATTCCCGCCTTCAAGCGGGATGATCCGCGCCCGTTCCGCCCGGTTGCTGAGCGAAATCCCCGCCGAACTGGCCAGCCCCACATTGCCCCAACCGCCGCGAAGCCGCGCCAGCGCCATCGCCTCGGCGGAAGCATCCCCGGCATTGCGCGCTTCCTGTTCCCAGGCCGCCAGCACCTTTGCCCGGTAGGGCGCCGCCCTTTCGGGGGTTTGCGAATGGTAATGCCCCGCCGCCTGGCGCCAATCCGCCCGCCCGCCATTCAATTCTGTCAGGAAGCGCGCGGCATATTGCGCATTGGTCAGCGGGTCGAAGGCTTGCTCAAGAGACGTAAAGGCATTGGGGTGATGATGCAGGTTCACCTGCATGCAGCCGACATCAATGATCCGCACACCACGGGCCTGCAATTGCCGGACATGGGCAATGGCTGCCTCTCGTGTTGGGAAAAATTTGCCCTCCCCCTCTGCGTTTATCGTCCAGGGCCAGGGGGCGAATTGGCCGGTTTCGGGGTCGCGCCGGCCAGATTCAACCCGGCCAATGGCCTGCAACAGGCCGCGCGGCAGGTTCGCGCTTCTTTCAGCCTCGGCAATGGCGGCGCGGCATAAATGGCCTTCGCTATAGCCCCTACCCGGCATGAGTTGGGCATTGGCCGCACCAAAACAAATCCCGAGGCCCGTGAACAGCAAAAAGGCCGCAACAAGTGGCCTGATCCAAAACTTTGCTGGGGTGCTGGCTGGGTTCATACGAAAGGAAGCGCAAGCCGCATGCCAGATTTATTTTCTTACACCAGAGATTACGCAAGAAAACTGCTGGTTGATATTGCAAAAGGTCATTTTGCTGCGCTGCAAAAAAATATCTTGCAAAGGTGAAGGGGGGCACCTATATGCGGCGCGTACGGCGGTTTCCGCTGTACATTCTTGGACGTTTCCTCCCTAAACTTGGCGGTGTCTTCGGGCACCGCCCCTTTTTTGCCTGCCGTCAGGCGCTTGGGTGCAGGAACTGCCAATCCACCCGCGCTAGCCCTTCCATCAAGCCGGTCATATCCCGCCGGAGCGGCCCAAAGCCCGGCAGGCGTTCGATCCGGGCCTCATCCATATAAAGGCTACGCGCCACTTCAATCTGCAGGGCATGGGCGGCTTCCCTCGGCCGGCCGTAATGGCGGGTCACGAAGCCCCCAGCATAAGGGTCATTGCGCCGGACCTTATAGCCAAGGCCGAGCAGGCTTTCTTCAACGAGACGGGTCGCGCGCGGGGTGCATGCGGTGCCATGCGCATCACCCAGGACAAAATGGGGCGGATTGGCCAAATGGGCCGGGTGCGCCGGCATGGAATGGCAATCAATCAGCAGGCAATAGCCAAAAAGTGCCCGCGTTTCGGCAATCAACGCGGCCAGGGCCGTGTGATAAGGCTCCCAACAACTGCGGATACGCGCCTCGGCCTCAGCGAAGCTGAGTTTTCGCCGGTAGATATTCTCCCCCCCGGTCACGATCCGCGCCAAAGTGCCAAGGCCGGCCTGGACCCTTGGGCTCGCGCTATTGACCCAGGGCGGCAGGGGGTCGGCGAACATCCCTGGGTCCAATTCCCAGGCTTCCCGGTTCACATCGCACCAAACCCTTGGAAAATTGGCCGAAATCAACGGCGCACCCAGATTGGGCGCCGCGCCGAAAAGCTCATCCACAAAGGAATCCTCGCTGCGGCGCAGCGCGAGCGGATCTAGCCGGGCATCAACCAGCAATTGGTCCGGATATTGCTGACCTGAATGGGGGGAAGCGAAGACCAGGGGAATGGTCTGTCGCCCCGGCCGCATGATGCGAAACGGCTCGTCCAGGGCGGGCATGCAGGCGGCTTGCGTAGGGGAATTCATGGAATGGCGCACAGAACCACAGCCGGGAAATTCTGTCACCTGAACTTCCATTCGATGATCTTTAGTTATGATTAGCGTTGGTTAGTCTTTGCGGGTTATAGGGGGAATCATGGCGCGCAAGGCAAGAGGCTCGCAAAGCGGGGGCGATCTGATCGTCGTCCGAAGGGAAGAAGGCGGCGGGCACGCGCATCATGGCGGGGCCTGGAAGGTGGCGTATGCCGATTTTGTGACCGCCATGATGGCCTTCTTTCTGTTGATGTGGCTGATCAACGCCACCACGGAAGAACAGCGCCGCGGCATCGCCGATTACTTCAACCCAACCAATGTGCTTTCAAGGTCAGAATCGGGTACCGGCCGGCCCTTTGGTGGCCAGACGCCGAATGACAATGCGCCCCTGATGTCCACCACCGGCACCGTTGAACTTCGGCCCGGCAAGCGCCCGGTGGTCATGGATATCGAAGAAGATGATACCCAAACCCCGGCCGAACCAATGCCCCGCCGCGAAGGCCCCCCCGGCCAGGAAGACACCGAGGAAGCCCGCTTGGTCCAAAGCGCCCCGCCCAGTGCCTTGATTGGCCCTGAACAGCCACGCGGCGGGCCGGCGGCGGAGCCCGCCCCGGAAAAGCGGCCAGAAAATGTGGGCGAAGCGGAACTGCGCCAGGAACTTGCCCGGCGCGAACGCGAAGCCTTTGAAGCGGCAGCGGAACAAATCCGCGAGGCGGTGCGCGCAGACCCGGCCCTTGCCGAACTCACGCGCCAATTGCTGATCGAACAAACGCCGGAAGGCATGCGCATTCAATTGGTGGATGCGGATCGTCAGCCCATGTTCGCCCTGGGCGGTGCCGCCCCGAATGATCGCGCACGCGCCTTGTTGCAGCGTGTGGCGCAAGTGATCCAGCGCCTGCCCAATGCCATCAGCATCGCGGGCCATACCGATTCCACGCCCTTTCGTGGCGGTGGAGAGCGCAGCAATTGGGACCTTTCCACCGAACGCGCCAATGTCACGCGCCGCCTGCTGATTGATGCTGGTGTGGCGGATACCCGCATCAGAAACCTGGCAGGTCATGCGGAACGTGATCTGCTGTTGCCCGATCAACCAACCGCCGCCGCCAATCGCCGCGTTTCGATCACCTTGATACGCCAGGCACCAGAGATATCACGCCCATGATTTCGATTGCAGGTTTCATATTTCTGCTCGTCTGTGTTTTCGGAGGCTATGTGGCCGCCGGCGGCAAGCTGGGAATAATCCTGCAAGCCTTGCCCTTTGAATTCGCCATTATCGGCGGTGCCGCGCTTGGTTCATTGCTGATGGCCAATAGCATTGCCGAGGTGAAACATATCTTTGGCGGCTTTGGCAAAATCCTGAAGGGCGGCAAATATAAGCGTCAGGATTACATGGAATTGCTCAGCCTGCTTTTCTGGTTGGTGCGCTTGGCGCAAACCAAGGGCCCGATGGCGATTGAACCGCATATCGAAAGGCCGGAAGAGAGCGCGGCGTTCCAAAAATTCCCCAAAATCCTGAAAGATCATCACACGGTTGCGATCATCTGCGATTACCTTCGCATGGTCGGCATGAATGCCGATGACCCACATCAGATTGAAGATGTCATGGCGCGCGAATTGAAGAAAATGAAGGAAGAAGAACTGCACAGCGCCCATGCCCTGCAAAGTGTTGCTGATGCACTGCCCGCGCTTGGGATCGTGGCTGCGGTGATGGGCGTGATCAAGACAATGGCTTCCATTGACCAGCCACCGGCCATTCTGGGCAAGATGATCGGCAGCGCCCTGGTTGGCACCTTCCTTGGGGTCTTGCTGTCCTACGGGCTGGTTGGGCCCTTTGCATCACGCCTGAAGGCCGTGATCGAGGAGGAGGCAAAATACCATGAAGTGATCCGCGCCGTCCTGGTCGCGCATCTGCATGGCAATGCGCCGCAGGTGGCAGTGGAAACCGGGCGCAAAATGGTGCCAACAAGCCTGATGCCAAGTTTTGCCGAGGTTGAGGAATCGCTCCAGGACCTCAAGATCTGAAGCCCTGCGCCGCGCCGCATTACCAAGGTTCAGGTTTTCTTCGCGGGTATCTGCGTTCTGATTTCGGGTGGCGCCGCACCCCGCCCGCGCCCTGGCGGGTCGCCCGGATCGGCATCGGATGCACTATTCCCACCGCGGCCCCTGCCCGCTTCATCACCGGGGTCAGCATCGGTTGGCCCCGCCTGACGCCCACCGCCACGCCCGCGCCCTGGCACATCGCCTGGGTCGGCATCGGTGGCGCCATTTCCAGCGCGGCCGCGGCCAAGCTGGTCCGAAGGGTCAGCATCCGTCACGCCACCACCACCCCGCCCCTGCCCTGGCTGATCACCCGGGTCGGCATCGGTTGGGCCTGCACGACGCCCGCCGCGCGCCTCTCCCCGGCCATTGCCGGGCATGTCACCAGGATCGGCATCGGTCTCACCGCTCCGGCGCGGTTGCTCTCGCGGGGTTCTTTTACCACCGGGGCTTTCTTCCGGTGCCGGAGATTTGCGGCCCTGCGCCAAGGCCTCAACTGCGGGTACGCTAAGCCCCGCCCCAGATAGATGGAGCACCAGCAGGCGGCGACTAAGCGGCGTGTTGGAGGATGGCGGCACGGGGGTGTTTCACTCCAGAAACGTCTCAAGGGGATTCACGGATCAATCGAAGCCTAAACTGAGGATCGGCGTTTGGCGAGGCAAGGTACCGAAGCGGTCAATACCAGCCCGAACACAATTGGGTGTAAGACGCGCGCATGAATAGCTGCCAAATCCGCCCCAGCCTCGCCACGGATATCCACGCCATCACCGCCATTTATGGCCATTGGGTCACCCATGGCCTGGCAAGTTTTGAACTGACCCCGCCCGAGGAAGCTGAAATGGCGCGCCGCCGCCTGGCCGTGATCGATGCGGGCTTTCCTTATCTGGTGGCCGAGGCGCCGGAGGGCATTCTTGGCTATGCCTATGCCAGCGCCTATCGCGCGCGCCCGGCCTATCGCTTCACCGTTGAAAATTCGGTCTATGTTGCCCCAGGAACCGGACAGCGCGGCATTGGGCTTGCGCTGATGGAAGAAGTGATCGCGCACTGCACAGCGGCAGGTTTCCGCCAAATGGTCGCGGTGATTGGTGATAGCGACAATGCCGCTTCCATCGCGCTGCATCGGCGGGCCGGTTTCGCCCCGGCTGGGCTGATCAAGGCCGCTGGCTGGAAGCATGGGCGCTGGGTGGATAGCGTCTTGAT
>JBEDHL010000242.1:0-6060 GCA_041174145.1 Pseudomonadota bacterium | reverse complement strand
AGGCGCCCACCGGGTCAATGGAACTGTCGCGGCTGATCACCGCCATCTTGGCGCGGCTGCCAGGGTCACGCGCCACGGCCTTGATTTCGATGATGCCATCATAGATTTCCGGCACTTCCTGGGCGAACAACTTCGCCAGAAAACCCGGATGGGTGCGCGAGAGGAAAATCTGCGGCCCGCGCGGTTCTTCACGCACATCATAGATATAGGCGCGCACGCGATCCCCATTGCGGAAGGCTTCGCGCGGGATGGTTTCATCGCGGCGCAGCAGCGCTTCCGCGCGGCCCAGATCCACCATCAGGTTGCCGTATTCGGTGCGCTTGACCGTGCCGTTGATGATTTCGCCAACGCGGTCCTTGTATTCTTCGAACTGCTTTTTGCGTTCAACTTCACGCACGCGCTGGACAATCACCTGCTTCGCGGTTTGCGCGGCGATCCGCCCGAAATCAATCGGCGGCAGCGGGTCCACGATGAATTCGCCAAGCTGAATGCCGGGCTTGATCTTTTGCGCGATGCGCAGGGGAATTTGCGTCGCTTCGCTTTCAACCGGTTCCGCTTCCACCACTTCGGTGAAGCGTTCCAGCTTCACGCGGCCATCCTTGCGGTCGATGGTGGCGCGGATATCCTTCTCGAGCCCGTATTTGGCGCGACCAGCCTTCTGGATCGCCTGTTCCATGGCTTCCAGCACTTCCTCACGCTCGATCATTTTCTCGCGTGCGACGGCATCGGCAACTTGCAGCAATTCCGGACGGGCAATGGCGATATCAACGGCCATGGCGCATTCTCCTGTTAATGGGTCATCGTTGTTGGGCCAGCGGCTTTCGCCGTCGCCGCGATCAATTCATCAGTCAGCACCAGCTTGGCGCGGCGGATATTGCCGCGTGGCAGGGCTATTTCGCTGCCATCATCCAGCTTGAGCCGCGCTTCCTGTTCATCAGCGCCAAGCGCTGTGCCACGAAAACGCTTGCGGCCATCAAGCGGGATTGAAAGCTCCACCGTGGCCACATGGCCGGCAAAGCGGTTCCAATCCTTGGTGCGCGTCAGCGGACGATCAATGCCAGCGGAGGAAACTTCCAGCATCCATTCGCCGCGGATCGGGTCTGCCACATCAAGCACCGCGCCCACGGCATGGCTGATGGCTTCGCAATCATCCACGGTGAAGGGCGCATCATCGGCGCGGTCTGCCATGATTTGCACCACCGGGCGTTCCTTGCTGGAAACCTGCACGCGCACCAATTCATAGCCTAGCTGCGTCAGGCTGGGCAGAATGGCATCGGCGATGCGGGCTTCTAGCCCTTCATGATGTGGCAGATCAGGCTGCAAAAACAAAAAAGGCGGCCTCTTTCAAGGCCACCCCCCGTCATCTCGGATGGTGTGATTGGAAGTTTTCTAGCTCTGACGCGGCCAAAAAGCAAGGGCCGCGTGTAACATTTGCGAAAATGCTGGAGAGCTTGCCGTGCCGCGGGTAAGATCGGGCTACATGACGGTGAAGCCCCATTGCCTGTCCATACCTCGCCGCGTCTTCGCTGGGGCGGTATTTGGCCTTGCGCCCTGGCCGGCGCGGGCAGCGCGCGTCTTTCGTTTCGACCAAAGCCAGGGCAAGCTTGAATTCATCGCGCGGCATTTGATGGTACTGACCTCAACGGGGCAGTTTTCGCGCTTTGACTGTGAATTGATCCTGAACCCCGAAAAGCCAGAGACCGCGCGCGTGGCGGTGCAGGTGGAAACCGGGTCCATCACCCATGCCTATCCGGGGGCGGCGGATTTGCTGCGCTCTCCAGCCTATTTTGATGCTGAACGCTGGCCAGTGGCGCGGTTTGCGGGCCGCGCCATGCCGGGTGGGCGGATGGAGGCTTTTGATCTGGCTGGGCCTTTGGAAATGCGCGGCGTGACGCAGCCCTTCACCCTTCAGGCAAAGCTTGCCCGCCGGCGTCGTGATGCCGCAACGGGGGCAGAGATTGTGGATTGCACCGCGCGTGGCGAGATCAGCCGATCAGCCTTCGGCATGGTGGCAGATATGGCAGCGACCGGGGATCGGGTGCAATTGGCCGTTTCGGTCAGTCTGGTGATTGGATAAGGCCATGCCGCCTGAGGCGCCCTTGGCATGGTCGGCGGCGCAACGGCGCCTGCATTGGGCCATGGCGGCTTTGGTTTTTATGAACTTCCTGCTGGCGCTAGTGATGGTGGCGCTGCCGATTTCCGCGCTTTTGGCGAAAATCCTGACCTATCAACTACATAAAAGCCTGGGGCTTTTGCTGATACCGCTTTGGGTCTGGCGGCTTTGGCTATTGGCGCGGCGCGGAAGGCCCGCTGCGGCAGCGCTGCCTGGCTGGCAGCAAAGCGCGGCGTGGTTGGGTCAGGGCCTGCTTTACGCACTGCTGATCACCGTGCCGATGCTGGGATTCTTGAGCGCGGCTGCGGCACCGATTGGCGTGGAGACTGTGTTCTTCCTGATCTTGCCGATTCCACATCCCTTTCCGCCGGACCAAGCCCTTTATGATATGCTGCGCCCTTTGCATCAGGGCGCAGCCTGGGGCTTGGTGGTTTTGGCATCGGGCCACGCCGCTATGGCGATCCATCATCATCGGCGCGGCTTGTCAGTGCTGCGGGTGATGTGGCGCGGCCGTTAGTCAGCGCCGGCGCCATTCCCAATAAAGCGGCTGACGCCCCTCGCGCAGCGCCTTGGCTTCATAGCGGGTGGGCGACCAGCCAGCGGGGCGGGTTTCAACGAGGCTTTCCAGCGCGAAAAATTCTTGCGCGCCCATGCAATCGCGCACCCATGCCTGGTAGGTTGGATCGTCAGAGGCGATGCGCCAAATGGCGCCGGGTTTCAGCGCGCGGGCCACCATGGGCAGCAATTCAGGGTGGACAAAGCGCCTTTTGGCATGGCGTGCCTTGGGCCAAGGGTCCGGGAACATCAGGAACAGCCGGTCCAATGCCGCATCCGGCAGGGCGCGCAGCAAATGCCGCGCATCCTGCGGCCAGAGGCGCAAATTGCGCGGCAAGGCGCCGGTTGCTTCCTCACCTTCCGGCACCAGCCGGGTCAGCAAGGCGCAAAGCCCGTTCTCGAATACTTCCGAGGCGATATAGGCCACTTCTGGATGCGCGGCGATTTGATCGAGCGTGTGTTCACCCCCGCCGAAGCCCACTTCCAACCAAAGCGGCACATCACCCAGGCCAAAGGCGGCGCGCGAGTCTATTGCTTGTGCGGGCATCAGCCGCAGGCGCGGCAGGGTTTCTTCCAAAAGGCGCTGTTGGCGCGGGCGGAGCGGATGGCCTCGGCGCCGGCCATAAAGGCGGTCTGGCACACCATCGGCCAGCGGGGGTCTATCAGCGGTCATGCGCGGTCCTGAAAAGAAAAAGGCGGCAGGCTCTCACCCACCGCCCCTCAGCTCAACGAAGTAGGTGCCTCAACGCCCAAAGGCGCGCCGCAGCTCATCCGCCAGATCGGTCATTTCCCAGGTGAAGGTGCCCTTCGCCACATCCGGCACGCGGCCGAAATGGCCATAGGCGCTGGTCGGGACATAGATCGGGCGGTTCAGCTTCAGATGCTCACGAATGCCGCGCGGGGAGAGATTGACCATGCCGTCAATCACCTTCGCCAGCTTCGCCTCATCCACATCCTTGCCGGTGCCATGCAGGTCGAAATAGACGGAAAGCGGCTTGGAAACACCGATCGCGTAGCTGACCTGGATGGTGCATTTATCAGCCAGGCCGGATGCCACGACATTCTTCGCCACATAGCGCGCGGCATAGGCAGCGGAACGGTCCACCTTGGTGGGATCCTTGCCGGAGAATGCACCGCCGCCATGCGGCGCCGCACCACCGTAAGTATCCACGATGATCTTGCGCCCGGTCAGGCCGCAATCGCCATCCGGCCCGCCAATCACGAATTTGCCCGTGGGGTTCACGTAGAATTCGCTATCAGGGCACATCCAGCCCTTGGGTAGCACCGCTTCCACAATCGGGCGCAGGATGCGCTTGATTTCGGCCTGTTCCAGCGCTTCTTCATGCTGGGTGGAGACAACGATGGAAGTGGCCCCTACCGGCTTGCCATCCACATAGCGCAGCGTGACCTGGCTTTTCGCATCCGGCAGCAGCCCGGCAGCGGCCTTGTCCTTGGCGCGGCGCAGATCGCTGACGCGGCGGAGGATTTCATGCGCGTAGTAAAGCGGCGCCGGCATCAATTCCGGGGTTTCGCGGCAGGCATAGCCGAACATGATGCCCTGGTCGCCCGCGCCTTCATCCTTATTGCCGGCGGCATCGACGCCCTGGGCAATATGCGCGGATTGGGCATGCAAATGGCAGGCGATATCGGCATGCTGCCAATGAAAGCCTTCCTGTTCATATCCAATATCGCGAATGGCAAGCCGCGCCAGATGGATCAGATATTCCGGCGTGATTTCCGCGGGGCCGCGCACTTCACCCGCCAGCACCACGCGGTTGGTCGTGACCAGCGTTTCACAGGCGACGCGGGAATAAGGATCGGCGGTCAGAAAGGCATCCAGCACCGTATCGGAAATGCGGTCTGCCACCTTGTCCGGATGGCCTTCGGAAACGGATTCCGAAGTGAAAAGATATTCGCCCGTATCGCGCATGGCTTGGTTCGGCCTCTTGTCGCGGAATTCGCCGGTCTAGCCCGGCGATGCTCTGCCCCGGATTGCCCTGGGCGAGGGGCGTATTGCAGGGGGGTGTGGCAGGGTCAAGGCAGGGCGGGCCGCCCGCCCTGCATTATTTTCAACGCGGCGGCAGCACCTGAGCGGCGCGATAGCCTTCAATCTGTTCGGCGAACATGGCCCAGCTATCAACAAAACCGGTAAAGCCCGCCTGGCGCGCCGCAGTCATGGAGGCCAGCACATCGTAATCCATGTTCAGCGCGAAATCGGCGAATTCCCAGCTTGCCACTTGTTCAATCGGCAGGGTCAGCCCGTGGCGGGCGCGGATTTTCTCCCAAACCGGGGCCTTATCGGCCATCCAGCGCGCCATGGACATGGTGCGCACTCTGCCCGGTGCCACGCCGAAAAGCCCGGCAAGGTGCGGCCACATATCGCACCAGCGGAAGGCATCGCCATTGGTGACATTGAAGGCGCGATTGGCGGCGCGGGGTTCGCCAAGCATCCACAGAATGGATTGGGCCAGCAGCTTGGCGTCCGAAACTTCATGCAGGGCGGTGAAGGCGCCGGGCTTGCCGGGGAAATCAAAAGGCACGGAGAGTTCGCGGCAGATGGCGGCATAGGCGCCAAGCGTCGAGACCATGTTGCGCGCCCGCCCCGGCGCCACATCCAACACGAAATTAGGCCGGCTGGCGGACCAGGACCAGGCTTTGCCGCGCTGGCGTTCGGCCACCATATCCTGCTGTTCGTAATAGAAATTGGGCGGCAAATGGCGCGGGTCATCTTCCCGCGCCGGGGTGCGGAAGGGGCCGATATGCAGCCCATACCATTTGCCGCCATGGATCATGTGCAGATGGGTGAAGTGCGGCAGGGAGGCTTCGGCGGCATCCAACAAATTCCGCAGCATGGTGACATTGCCCGCCACATCCTCAACCCCCGTCTCCCCATGCGGCGCGCGGGAGGAATAGACGATGTGGGTAATGTCAGGCCGCGTCGCGATAGCGCGGGCCAGCCCCGGCCCATCCCAAAGATCGGCGGTGATCCAGGGGGTGCCATTGCCGGGGTCGCGCCTGGTCAGGCCAATCGGCGTGAAGGCAGGGTCCTGCTGGGTTGCTTCAAGCACGCGGCTGGCGGCAGCGCCGCTGGCGCCAACAATCAGAGTGACGCGGGTATTGGCCATGGGACTCTCCTTCTGAACTGATGAACCCATGGGTGGGGCCGGGATGCAAGCCTTGCAGGATTTCTTGACCGCAGCGCGCCGCTCGCTCTATGAAACAATCATTGGTTGCAAAACCCATCCTCGCGATTTGTCCGGTCTGCTTGCGGCGAGGTTCCGAAAGGGCGTGTCTGGTGACAGGCACGAAAACAAACGCGCTAAAGGGCCGTGGGGTGTAATGCCCCCTCCCCGCAGGGGCCGGACGCCAGGAAGCAACAAGGTGTCTAAGCC
>JBEDHL010000241.1:0-3200 GCA_041174145.1 Pseudomonadota bacterium | reverse complement strand
GAACAGGGTTTGGCAGGGGTCGCGCCCATGGGCAACCCCTTACCTTGCAGCCAAGCCCCGCTAGCTGGTGCGGCGAGGTCCCGCACCCCCATCCGGGCTGATCATTTCCGCATGACCATGGCCCGAACCGGTCAGATAGCCATAAAGCTGGTGCGCGCCTTCATAGGTCATTTCAATGCCGATCCAGGCAATCAGCGCCACACCCGCATAGGCAATCCAGCGGAAGCGTGCCAGCAGGCGGGCAATGATGGAAGCGGCCACACCCATCAGAATGATTGAAACCGCCAAGCCCAGGATCAGCATGGGCATATTGCCGCGCGCGATACCGGCAATGGCCAGCACGTTATCGAGCGACATGGAAACATCGGCGATCACGATCTGCTTCAGCGCCTGCATCATGGTCTTGCCATGGCCATGTTCGCCGCCTTCCGGGTTTTCTTCTTCTTCCTTTTCATCGCGAAGTTCTTTGAAGAAGCCATACGCGATCCAAAGCAGCAAAAGGCCGCCAATCAGCAATAGCCCCGGCACTTCCAAAAGATAGACCGCGAAAATTGAGAAGATGATACGCAGTATGGTGGCGAAGAGCATGCCAAACAGAATAGCGCGGGAACGTTGCGCAGCGGGCAGCCCTGCCGCCGCCAGGCCGATCAGAACGGCATTGTCGCCCGAAAGAACGATATTGGCGAACATGATCTGGCCAAAAGTGGCCAGATTGAAATTGTCGAGAATAGTCGAAACATCCATCTGCGTCGCTCCCCAGAACACGGGGCAGAGCGGCGCACTTAGAAAATGCGACCTATCCGCTGCCCCCTGCGCAGGAAGCTAACGGGATTGTGACGGGGCGTGAAGCCCCGCCATTCAGTTATGAGCAACCACATCCTTACGCCGCGCTTCCCGCACCAGATCCGACACAAAGGCAGCAAGGCCACTATACACTACAAGTTGCAGCAGCGTTGCCCCCACCCATAGCCAGATCGGGAAGACCCCTGGCAAGGCCAGGAAGCCAAGCGGCAGGAAAAGATACGCGTAAGCTTCCGGAACCTTTTCCGCCACTTCATGCGTGCCGTCCCAAATCATGGCGCCCGCCACGTAAAGAATCAGCAGGAAGCCAAGCCAGCCAATCCAGCGATACTTGTTCAGCAGATTGGCAATCAGCGTTGCCGCCACACCCATCAGCACCACGGAAATCGCCAAGCCCACCACCAGCACCCAGGTGTGGTCCTTGGCCGCGCCGGCCACCGCCAGCACGTTATCCAGGCTCATGGAAATATCGGCGACCAGGATCTGCGTGATGGCCTGGCGCATGGTCTTGCGCGGGGCTTCGCTGTCCTGGGTGTCGCCCAGCGCCTCTGCGCCTTCGGCTTCCTCATGCCCGCCAGCCCGCAATTCGCGGTACATTTTCCAGCAGACCCATAGCAGCAGGATGCCACCGGCTAGGGTAATGCCCACAATTGCCAGCAATTGCACGGTGATGGAGGCAAAGCCGATGCGCATGATGGTGGCAGCAATGATGCCCCAGAAAATCGCCTTGCGGCGCTGTTCCGCAGGCAGGCCGGCCGCGGCCATACCGACCACGATGGCGTTATCGCCCGCCAGGACGATATCAATGAACAGAACCTGGACAAGCGGTATAAACCAATCGGGCATGATCGTTTCCTGTTACAAGCCTTCCTGAAGCGAGGCGTCTAACCAAAATGTAATATCAGAGCAATCCTGCCTCGATAAGGCAGGGCCTTGCCAAGCACGCATCACCGGGGTGAAAGCATGGCCGATCCGGCGTGCCACGCTTTTGCGTCGCGCCCTAATAGCTCTTCCTGAAGGTTCCGCCATGGTCCCGCGCTATTCCCGCCCCCAGATGGAAGCCATCTGGGCCCCCGCCAATCGCTACCGCATCTGGTTCGAGATTGAGGCCCTGGCCGCCGAGGAAATGGGCCGCATCGGCACCATCCCGGCCGAAGCGGCCAAAGTCATCCGCGAAAAAGGCGCCCCGCGTGCCGCGGGCATTACGGATGCCGATATTGCGCGAATCGATGATATCGAACGCGTCACTCGCCATGATGTGATCGCCTTCCTGACCTGGATGGGGGAGGGCATCGGCCCGGAAGCGCGCTTCATGCACCAGGGCATGACATCTTCCGATGTGCTGGACACCTGCCTTGCCGTGCAGATGACTCAAGCGGCGGATTTGCTGATCGCCGATCTGGATGCGCTGCTGGCTGCGCTGAAAACCCGCGCCTTTGAACATAAATTCACGCCCACCATTGGCCGCAGCCATGGCATCCATGCGGAACCCACCACCTTTGGCCTGAAGCTGGCGGGCTATCACGCGGAATTCGCCCGCAACCGGGCGCGGTTGGTCGCTGCGCGGGCGGAAGTGGCAACCTGCGCCATTTCCGGCCCTGTCGGCACCTTCGCCAGCGTTGACCCGCGCGTGGAAGCCTTTGTCGCGGGCAAACTTGGCCTTTCGGTGGAGCCGGTTTCAACCCAGGTCATCCCGCGTGACCGTCACGCGGCCTTCTTCGCGGCGCTGGCTGTCGTGGCGACGGGGATTGAACGGCTTGCCACTGAAGTTCGCCATTTGCAGCGGAGTGAGGTGCGCGAAGCCGAGGAATTCTTCCATGCAGGGCAGAAGGGTTCTTCCGCCATGCCGCATAAGCGCAACCCGGTGCTGAGCGAAAACCTGACCGGGTTGGCGCGTCTGGTGCGTGGCTACGTGGTGCCGGCTTTGGAAAATGTCGCGCTTTGGCATGAACGCGATATCAGCCATTCATCGGTGGAACGCGTGATCGGCCCGGATGCGACGATTGCGCTTGATTTCGCGCTGATGCGCCTGACCGGCATGATGGAAAAGCTCACCATCTATCCGGCGCGGATGCAGGCGAACCTGGAAAGCCTTGGCGGCGTGGTGCATAGCCAGAAGGTGCTGCTGGCGCTGACCCAGGCGGGCATGAGCCGCGAGGATGCCTATGCCACTGTGCAACGCTGCGCCATGGCAACCTGGCAGGCTTTGGGCGGCGCGGGGGCCAAAGATTTCCGCACCAATCTTTTGGAAGATGCCGGTGTGGCGGCGCTGATGGATGGCGCGGCGTTGGATCGCGCGATGGATCCCGCGCGCGATTTTGGTCATGTGGAGACGATTTTCGCGCGGGTTTTCGGCGCGTAATGGGGGCTCCCCGGCGCCGTTCAGCGCCGGGGATGCA
>JBEDHL010000240.1:0-6217 GCA_041174145.1 Pseudomonadota bacterium | reverse complement strand
GGCCGCATCGCGCGCCCAAAGCATCACGCTTTGCCCCGCACGATCCGCCTGGATGGCGAGCGCCGTGCCCCAGGCGCCGGCGCCGATGACGGCGATATGATCCTTCATGGCGTGAGCCATTTCACCTCAGTGCCCGCGCCGGCTTCATGTGCGCCAAGCCCTTCAAGCAGCGCGGGCAGGATTGCTGCCGCGTCTTCCGCAAAACCCTGCGGCGGATTGGCGACGATCAGGCCACTGCCATTCAGCTTTTGCGGATCGGTTGGTTCGCGCAACCATAGTTCTGCGGCCAGCAAGGGCGTGATGCCCGCGGCCATCAGCGCGTGATGAAAGCCGCGCACCGGCGCGCGATGCTTCACCGGATACCAGGCGGCGATGATGGCGGCGCGGAAGCGATGGCGC
The DNA here is from genome assembly GCA_041174145.1 of Pseudomonadota bacterium. Lineage (GTDB taxonomy): Bacteria > Pseudomonadota > Alphaproteobacteria > Acetobacterales > Acetobacteraceae > Neoroseomonas. The sequence goes on along the minus strand of JBEDHL010000240.1, from coordinate 5,818 downwards.
AGCAGGGTGATCGCTTCCGTGATGCGCGCGTAATCGCCTTCCTGTTCAAAGGGGGGGTCAATCAGCACCAGCCCGCGCTTTTCAGGAAAAGGTGTCAGCGCGCGCAGCGCTTCCCAGGCATCGCGCTTATGCACGGCAACCTGCGCGTCTCGCTTGAAATGCGCCTTGAGGCGGGCATTGTCTTCCGGGTGAAGCTCTACCGCCATCAGCCGATCCTGTGGGCGCAGCGCGGCCCGGATCAGCGCTGGGGAGCCAGGATAGAAGGCCGGAAAACCCGCTTGCGTCAGCGCTGCCAGATAGGGCGCCAACGCGGGGCTTGGGCTTGCCATCAAACGCAGCGCGCCGCGTTCAGCTTCCCCCGTGCGCTGCGCTTCTGAGGCGCCCAAATCATAAACGCCGCAACCGGCATGGGTATCCAGCACCGCGAATGGCGTTGGCTTGCGCTTGAGCGCTTCCAGCAAGGGCAGCAGCAGCGCGTGCTTCAGGCAATCTGCGTGATTGCCGGCATGAAAGGCGTGGCGATAATTCATTTGCCGCGCTTGATGGGCCAGGGCGCGGCGCCGCGCAATGGGGAAAGCTTATAAGCGGAAAAGCCGCCCAGCGCCCTGGATCATGGCGGGGTTCCGGCCGGCCGCACGAATGGCGCCCCAAAGTGCGACCGCAACCGAATCCAGGATGGGAATGCCGGTTTCCGCTTCGATCCCAACCGCGCCAGGCAGGCCGCGAAAATTGGTGCAATGGATCACAATGGCGTCCGGCTTGGCGCTGGCGGCTTCGCGCACCAGCGCATCCACTCGGGCGGCGCTGTGTTCGGCGAAGCTGTAATTGCCGGGGTCTTCCAGATGGCGTTCGATAATGGTTTCCACGCCAAGACCCGCGAAGTTTTCGATAATGGCGGTTTGCACCGTGTTCAAATAGGGCGTGACCAGCCCGATGCGCCTGGCACCAAGTGCGGCCAAGGCATCAAATAGTGCAAGGGTTGCCGTGGTGCAGGGCAGGCCAGTTTCCTGTGTGATGGTGGCGCAAAGCGCACGGTCGGTACCCAACCCCAACCAGGCGCCGGAAGTGCCATTCCAGCAAAGCGCATGCACCTTGGCATCAGCCAGCAGCCCAGCCGCATCCGCCATCGGGCGCGGGTCAAATTGGCTGGTGGCGTCCGCGCCAAGATTGATAGCAAGCACGCGCAACCGCTGGAAATGCGCTGTGATCCAGGGTGTTGGCGCCAGCAGGGCAGAAGTGACGGGCTCCAGAACCGTGTTGGAGCTTGGCGTCATCATGCCAAGCCGGAGCGGTGCTTCCGCCATGGCTTCAGCCCCCGGCAGCCAGGCGCGGGTCCTGCTGGCCGCGTGTGGCCCAGCCGGTTGTGCGTTCTTCAATCGTCACCGCCACCCAATACATCGCGACCCCCATCACGCCGGTGATGATGAGGCCGGCGAATACCAGCGGCACATCGAAGCGGGATGACGCGACCAGCATCAAATGCCCAATGCCTTCATTGGCGGCCACGGTTTCACTGATGATGGACCCGACAAAAGCGACCGTGATGGCGACTTTCAGTGACGCGAAGAAATACGGCATGGCGCGCGGCAGACCGACCTTGCGGATGATATCCGTCTGGCTTGCGCCAAGTGCCCGCAGCACATCGCGCAATTCGGGTTCTACCGTCGCGATGCCGGTCGCGACATTCACCACGATCGGGAAGAAGGAAATCAGAAAGGCGGTCAGCACCGCGGGCCAGAAGCCAGCACCAAACCAAATGACCAATACCGGCACCACGGCCACCTTGGGCACGGAATTGAAGGCGATCAGCAGCGGATAGAGCCCGCGATAGACCAGCACGGAAGAACCAATCACCACGCCAAGCAAAAGGCCAAAGACAATCGCCATGGCAAAGCCAATCACGGTGGTGAGCAAGGTGGCCCATGAATTCGCAAGCAAGGGCTGCCACCATTTCATCATGCTATCTGCAATGGCCGAAGGCGCGGGCAGGATGAAGGGCTGAATATTGAACAGGCGCACCCCGGCTTCCCAGATCAGGAACATGCCCCCAATCACCAGCCAAGGCAGGGCATTTTCCAGGCGCCGACGGCGGCGCGCGGCAGCGGCCAGGGCTTCCGGGCTGCGAAGCGCGTTACGGGGCATTGGCAATTTCCTCGGCGTCACGGGCATCGCTGATGCGGTCCCGCAATTCATGCACCAGATCCTGAAATTCAGTGGTGTAGGTGGTTTCCATCGTGCGTTCGCGTGGGAAATCCACAAGCCGTTCCGCAATGATTCGTCCTGGACGGGAAGACATCACCAGCACGCGATCCGCCAAATAGGCCGCTTCGCGCAAATCATGCGTCACCAGAATAACGGTGGGCCGCCGCGCGAGCCAAAGCTTTTGCAGCACCGCCCATAGATCTTCGCGGGTGAAAATATCCAAGGCACCGAAGGGTTCATCCAGCATCAGCAAGCGTGGCTGATGGATCAGCGCGCGGCAGAGAGAGGCGCGCTGCTGCATGCCGCCCGAAAGCTGCCAGGGAAATTTCGCTTCAAAGCCATTGAGGCCAACAAGCGCCAGCAATTCACGCGCCTGGGCTTCATATTCCGCCCGCTTGGCGCGTAGCTGGCCGCGATGCGGCTGCACCACTTCCAAGGGCAGCATCACATTGTCGAGGATATTGCGCCACGGCAGGAGTGTTGGGTTTTGGAAAGCCATGCCGGCGATGGAAAGCGGGCCATCCACTTCCCGGCCATCCACGGAAACCTGACCTTCCGTGGGCGGCCAAAGCCCAGTCACCAGGCGCATCAGCGTGGATTTGCCGCAGCCCGATGGCCCGACCACGGCAACAAATTCGCCTTCCGCCACCGCAAGGCTGGTGCCTTTGAGTGCGAGCGTTCCCTCAACGCCGCCATAGCGCATGGCGACATTGGAGATATCCACGAAAGCCTGCGCCATGCGCGGGATCAGACCGCGCGGTCAGCGGCGGGGGGCAGGAAATCAGGCGTATAGATTTGCGCCGCCTGCACCTTGGGCTGCAGATTATAGGCTTCCTCGACGGCGCGAATGCCGGTTTGCAGGCGGCCCATATCCACGGAAGAAAGCCCATTGGCGCGCACGTTATCTGACATGATGACGCGCGCGACATTCATTTCATGCCGTTCGCGTTCCAGCGCCACATCCGTGAGCGGTTCCACACGCTTCAGATTATCCAGCATTTCCTGCCCATTGCGCAGCGTATCGCGGAAGCCGCGCATCAGCGCCGCAGTCGCACCGCGCACCACGGCTGGGTTGCGTTCAATGAAGGCGCGCGTTGTCAGGATGGCGCCGCCATAGAGGTTCAGCCCGTGATCGTAATACATTATCACGCGCTGCGCCGGGTGATCGAGCCCGATGCCTTTCAGTGCGAGGGCCGAGGTGGTGACAAACCCCGTCACGCCATCGGCTTCGCGGCGCACCAGCATGGGTTCACGCAAGGCCGGCGACACAGAAAGGAAGGTCACCTTGCTGGCATCCACGCCAGCGGCCTTGGCGAAGGCCGGGAAAAGCTGGCGGCCGGCATCGAAATCCGGCGCGGCGAGGCGCTTGCCTTCCAAATCCTTCGGCGCGCGGATGGGGCCATCAGCGCGCACAATTGCGCAAAGCGGGCTGCGATCATGCAGCACGGCGACCGCGACAATGCCGCGATCCGGATTTTCGGCCACGAATTTGATGGCGGGGTTGAGATCCGCATAACCCATGTCATAGGACCCGCCCGCAAGTGCGACCGGCACGCCACCCGAACCTTGGCCGCGATCAATCTGCACATCAATGCCGGCATCGCGGAAATAGCCCTTGTCGCGCGCGAGCAATGCGAAGGCATTCGGCGCCTGGAAAGCCCAATCAAGGGTGAAGCGGAGCCTGGGCGCCTGGGCGCGGGCCACCAAAGGCGTTGCAAGCAAAGCGGTGCCGGCAATGAGCGCGCCGCGGCGCGAAAGGCCATGATCCATTGAAACTCTCCCTTATGATTTGGTCCCTGAGACCTGTTTTTCGTCTTTGCGCCTTACGGGCCTTCCCCGGCAAGAGTTTGGCAGGGGGGCGGGCCAGCGAAAAGCCTCTGACGAGGGTCGAGTGCCGAATATTTGGGCTTCACCGCCTTTTATTTGGGCGAATTCAACTTTTGCGACCCCGATTGCGCCCTTTGCCCTTGCCTGGATCATAGCCGCCACCGCCTGGCCCCATGGGCTTAGGCTTCCAATCGCCCTTGGCCTTGGGCTTAGCTTCCTGGAGCGACCGGCCCGCCAGATTGGGCGAAAGCCCAAGATCGAGGCTTTCCAGCCGCTTGATTTCATCCCGCAGGCGCGCGGCGGTTTCAAATTCCAGATCAGCGGCGGCGGCGCGCATCTTACGGTCCAATTCGGCGATGGTGGCTTTCAGATCCTTGCCGATGAATTGCGCGGTTTCTTCGCCTTCAAGCGCTTCAACCGTCACGTAATCCTGTTCATAGATGGATTGCAGCGCCTGGGAGATATCGCGGCGGATGGTTTGCGGCGTAATGCCGTGTTCCTTATTCCAGGCTTGTTGTTTTGTGCGTCGGCGGGCGGTTTCTTCCAAGGCGCGTCGCAGGCTATCGGTCATGACATCGGCATAAAGCACGACGCGCCCATCCACATTGCGCGCGGCGCGGCCAATGGTTTGGATGAGCGATGTGGTGCTGCGCAGAAACCCTTCCTTATCGGCATCCAGAATCGCGACCAAAGCGCATTCGGGAATATCCAAGCCTTCGCGCAGCAGGTTGATGCCGATCAGTACATCAAACACGCCCTTACGAAGATCGCGGATGATCTCGATACGTTCCAGTGTATCAATATCTGAATGCAAATAGCGCACGCGAATGCCCGCTTCCGTCATGTATTCGGTTAGGTCTTCGGCCATGCGCTTAGTCAGGGTTGTCACCAGCACGCGCCCGCCATGTTTGGCGACTTCGCGGCATTCCGCCAATAGATCATCCACCTGCTTTTCCACCGGGCGGATTTCCGTCACGGGATCAACCAAGCCCGTTGGGCGGATGACCTGTTCGGCAAAGGCGCCGCCGGTGCGTTCCATCTCCCACGGGCCAGGCGTGGCGCTGACGAAGATTGAGGGCGGGCGGTAGGTATCCCATTCTTCGAATTTCAGCGGGCGATTATCCGTGCAGCTTGGCAGACGGAAGCCGTATTCGGAAAGCACCGTCTTGCGGGCATAGTCGCCGCGATACATGCCGCCAATCTGCGGCACCGTGACATGGCTTTCATCCACGATCAGCAAAGCGTTGTCGGGCAAATATTCGAACAGCGTGGGCGGCGGTTCGCCGGGATTGCGGCCCGTGAGGTAACGACTGTAATTTTCAATACCTTTGCAGGAACCGGTAGTTTCCATCATTTCAATGTCGAAAATGGTGCGCTGTTCCAGCCTTTGCGCTTCCAATAATTTTCCTTCCGCATGCAGCTTCGCCAGATGTTCCTTCAATTCATCCTTGATGCGCGTAATAGCCTGCGTCAGGGTCGGGCGTGGGGTGACATAGTGGCTATTGGCGTAGATTGAGACGCGTTCCATCTCGGCGGTGATTTCGCCCGTCAGAGGATCAAATTCGCGGATCGCTTCAATCTCATCGCCAAACAAGGAAACGCGCCAGGCGCGATCTTCCAAATGGCTCGGCCATAGATCCACGGTCTCACCACGAATGCGGAAGGTGCCGCGGGCGAAGAAATTGTCATTACGGCGATATTGCTGTTCCACCAGGCCCTTCACCAGCACATCGCGGTCAATCTGCCCGCCGGCTTCAAGCTTCACCACCATGCGCGAATAGGTCTCAAC
>JBEDHL010000239.1:0-13549 GCA_041174145.1 Pseudomonadota bacterium | reverse complement strand
AGATAAGGACCGGATTTTCCAGAACCTCTATGGCCGGCAGCCCTGGAATCTGGCGGCAGCGCGCATGCGCGGCAATTGGGATGGCACGGCGGCGATCATTGCCCGCGGTCGCGATGCGGTGATTGAAGAAGTGAAGAATTCCGGCCTGCGCGGCCGCGGCGGTGCGGGTTTCCCGACCGGCATGAAATGGTCCTTCATGCCGAAGCAATCCGATGGCCGGCCTTCCTACCTTGTGGTCAATGCGGATGAATCGGAGCCCGGCACCTGCAAGGATCGCGATATCATCCGCCATGATCCGCATACACTGATTGAAGGCTGCCTGATCGCGGGTTTTGCGATGGGGGCGCATACTGGCTACATCTATATTCGTGGCGAATACTACAATGAAAGCCTGGTGCTGGAAGCCGCAATACAGGAAGCCTATGACGCTGGGCTGCTCGGCCGCAATGCGGCAGGGTCCGGCTGGGATTTTGATCTTTACGTGCACCGCGGCGCGGGCGCGTATATTTGCGGTGAGGAAACCGCGCTGATCGAAAGCCTGGAAGGCAAAAAGGGCATGCCACGGCTGAAGCCGCCATTCCCGGCGGCGGTTGGCCTTTATGGCTGCCCGACCACGGTGAATAATGTTGAAACGATAGCCGTGGTGCCGGAAATTCTGCGCCGTGGGCCGGAATGGTTTTCCTCCTTTGGGCGGCCCAAGAATTCGGGCACCAAGGTTTTCTGCATCCAGGGTCATGTGAACAACCCCTGCAATGTGGAAGCGGAAATGAGCATCCCAATGCGGGAGCTGATTGAACGCTACGCAGGCGGCGTGCGCGGCGGCTGGGATAATCTGCTGTGTGTTATTCCGGGCGGGTCTTCCACGCCGCTTTTGCCCAAGCATATTTGCGACGATGTGCTGATGGATTTTGATGCGCTGCGCGAACACCGCTCAGGCCTTGGCACAGCGGGCGTGATCGTGATGGATAAATCCACCGATGTGATCAAGGCGATTGCGCGGCTTGCGGCCTTCTACAAGCATGAAAGCTGCGGCCAATGCACGCCCTGCCGTGAAGGCATGGGCTGGCAGAAGCGCATGATGGACCGCATGGTGGAAGGCAATGCGGAGATCGAGGAAATTGACGTGCTGGAAAACGTCACACGCCGCATTGAAGGCCATACGATCTGCGCGCTTGCCGATGGCGGCGTGTGGCCGGTGCAGGGCTTGATCCGGCATTTCCGCCCGCTGATGGAAGAACGCATTCGCGACTATAAAAAGCGGCACTCAATGCCGCTGGCGGCGGAGTAAGCGCCATGGCGAAGGTCACGGTTGACGGCATCGAAGTGGAAGTCCCGAATGGGTCTTCCGTGCTGCAAGCCTGCGAAGCGGCGGGCAAGGAAATCCCGCGCTTCTGCTATCATGAACGCCTGAGTGTTGCCGGCAATTGCCGCATGTGCCTGGTGGAAGTGGAAAAGGCGCCAAAGCCTGTCGCTTCCTGCGCCTATCCAGTCATGGATGGGATGAAGGTATTCACGGACACACCCGTGGTACGCAATGCGCGGCGCGGCGTGATGGAATTTCTGCTGATCAATCACCCGCTGGATTGCCCGATCTGCGACCAGGGTGGTGAGTGTGATTTGCAGGACCAGGCCTATGCCTATGGACATGACAAGTCGCGTTACGGTGAAGCCAAGCGGGCGGTGAAGGATAAGAATATCGGTCCGCTCATCAAAACCGTGATGACGCGCTGCATTCAATGCACCCGTTGCGTGCGCTTCGCCGCTGAAGTTGCCGGCACGCCAGAATTGGGCGGCACCAATCGCGGCGAGAATATGGAAATCGGCACCTATGTCGAAAAGGCGCTGACATCCGAGCTTTCCGGCAATTTGATTGATATTTGCCCGGTCGGCGCGCTAACCAGCAGGCCTTATGCTTTCGTGTCTCGTCCATGGGAATTGCGCAAGACGGATGGCATTGATGTGCTGGATGCCGTTGGCGCCAATATCCGCATTGATACGCGCGGCCCCGAAGTGCTGCGCATTCTGCCGCGCATCAATGAGGCTGTGAATGAAGAATGGATGGCCGATCGTGGCCGCTTTTCCTTCGATGGGCTGAAGCGCCGGCGCTTGGATCGTCCGTGGCTGCGCAAGGATGGCCGCATGGTGGCGGCAAGCTGGGCTGAGGCTTTTGGCGCCATCGCTGCCAAATTCGCGGCGACACCGGCGGAACGTATCGGTGCGGTTGCGGGTGCGCTGGCCGATGCGGAAAGCGTGCTGGCGCTGCAGGATCTGATGGCGGCTTATGGCAGCACGAACCTCGATTGCCGCGATGATGGCGCGGCGATTGATGGCGCGCGGCCTGATTTCTACCGCTTCAATACGGGCATTGCCGGCATTGAAGAAGCCGATGCGCTGATCATCATCGGTGCTGATCCACGCAAGGAAGCGCCGGTTTTGAATGCGCGCATCCGCAAGCGCTGGGCGCAGGGCGGCTTGCCGGTTGGGTATATCGGGCCGGCGGGGCTGGATCTGACCTATGAGGCCGCGCATCTGGGTGAGGGGCCTTCGGCCATCAATGCGCTGCTGGATGGCAGCCATGCTTTCGCAGCCACGCTGAAGGCCGCGCAAAAGCCAATGCTGATCTTGGGGCGCGGCGCCTTGGCGCGGGCGGATGGCGTGGCGGTGCTGGCAAGCGCGTGGCGCTTGGCGGCTGAGGCCGGGATGCTGAAGCCCGATTGGCACGGCTTCAATATGCTGCATCATTTCGGTGGTCAGGTTGGTGCTTTGGAACTCGGCTTCCTGCCAGGGCAGGGCGGCAAGAACCTTGGCGCGATGCTGGTGGGCGGCGTGGATGCGCTGTGGTTGTTGAATGCAGATGGGTTTGATCCCGCGCGCATTCCGGCCAGTACCTTCGTGATTTATCAGGGCCATCACGGCGATGCCATGGCAGCGCGTGCCGATGTGCTGTTGCCGGGGGCGGCCTATACGGAAAAGGACGCGACCTGGGTGAATACCGAAGGCCGCGCGCAACGCAGCCATCGCGCAATTCACCCACCGGGTGAAGCACGCGAGGATTGGCGCATAATCCGTGCCTTCAGCGAAGGTGTGGGCAAGACGCTTCCTTATAATGATCTGGACGCGCTGCGCGCGCGGCTGGCGAGTGTCAGCCCTGTCTTCGCGCGGATTGGCGAAGTGGCGGCGTCCGGCTGCGCTGATATGGCCGGACCGCAGGCAGGCATGGCGATGGAAGCCGCTACCTTCCGCCTGCCCATCACGGATTATCACCGGGCTGATGTGATCAGCCGCGCATCGGATGTGATGGCGGAATGCGCCGCGGTCTATGGGCCGCAGCAGGCTTTGGCGGCGGAGTAGGGCGATGAGCGAATTCCTTGCTTCCCCGATCGGTGTTCTGGCGCTGACCTTGGCCAAGGCCCTGGCGCTGCTAGTGCCGCTTTTGGTGATGGTTGCCTTTCTGACGCTTGCTGAACGCAAGGTGCTGGCGGCGATGCAAATGCGTCGCGGCCCCAATGTGGTGGGGCCTTTCGGCTTGCTGCAGCCTTTCGCCGATGCGCTGAAGATGCTGCTCAAGGAAACCATTGTGCCGACAGGGGCGAATAAGCTGCTGTTCCTGTTCGCGCCAATGCTGACCTTCATGCTGGCGATGCTGGCCTGGGCGGTGATCCCGGTGAATGATGGCTGGGCGATTGCCGATATCAATGTCGGCATTCTCTATCTTTTCGCGATTTCCTCGCTGGGTGTTTACGGCATCATCATCGCGGGCTGGGCTTCCAATTCCAAATACGCCTTCCTGGGCGCGCTGCGCTCTGCCGCGCAGATGGTTTCCTATGAAGTCAGCATGGGGTTTGTGATTGTGACCGTGCTGCTCTGTGTGGGATCGCTCAATCTGAATGCGATTGTGAAGGCGCAGGAGAATCTTTGGTTCTTCATTCCGCTTTTCCCGATGTTTGTGATTTTCTTCATCTCGACCTTAGCGGAAACCAATCGTGCGCCGTTTGACTTGCCGGAAGGTGAAAGCGAATTGGTGGCGGGTTTCTTCGTTGAATATAGCAGCATGTCCTTCGCCCTGTTCTTCCTGGGCGAATACGCGAATATGATCCTGATGTCGGCGCTGACCACCATCCTGTTTCTGGGGGGCTGGTATCCGCCGCTGGCGATTGAGCCCTTCACCTGGATCCCAGGACCCATTTGGTTCGTATTGAAGGTTTGCTTCCTGCTGTTTGTCTTCATCTGGGTCCGCGCGACCTTCCCGCGTTACCGTTATGACCAGTTGATGCGGCTTGGCTGGAAGGTGTTTCTGCCCTTCAGTCTTATCTGGCTGGTGATTACCGCGGCCGTTCTCAAACTCACCGGCTGGCTGCCGGCTTGATGGGGCGCTGAACATGGCTTCTCTCGATCGCGTCGCACGTAGCCTGCTGCTTTCGGAAATCGTCTCCGGCATGGCGCTGACGCTGAAATACTTCTTCAAGAAGAAGGTGACGCTGAACTACCCCTATGAACGCGGGCCGCTTGGGCCGCGCTTCAAGGGCGAACACGCGCTGCGCCGCTACCCAAATGGCGAAGAACGCTGCATCGCCTGCAAACTGTGTGAGGCTGTCTGCCCAGCCCAGGCCATCACCATTGAAGCCGAACCGCGTGAAGATGGCAGCCGCCGTACCACGCGCTACGACATTGACATGACGAAGTGCATCTATTGCGGCCTTTGCGAAGAAGCCTGCCCGGTGGATGCCATTGTCGAAGGCCCGAATATGGAATTCGCGGTCGAACGCCGTTCGGAACTGATCTACACCAAGGACAAACTGCTCGATAATGGTGATCGTTGGGAACCCATGCTGGCTGAGAGGCTACGCCTCGATGCGCCATATCGGTAAGGGAAGGGGCGTTATATGATTGCCGCTCTTGCCTTTTACGCCTTCGCCGCGGTGCTGATTGGGTCTGCCGTGATGGTGGTGACCAGCCGGAACCCGGTGCATAGTGTGTTGTTCCTGATCCTGGCCTTCTTCAACGCGGCAGGGCTTTTTCTGATCGCTGGCGCCGAATTCCTCGCCATGATTTTGGTGATTGTCTATGTCGGCGCGGTTGCGGTGCTGTTCCTGTTCGTGGTGATGATGTTGGATATTGATTTCGCGCGGCTCCGCGAAGGCTTCCAGCGTTATGCGCCAGTGGGCGCGCTTATTGGCCTGGTGCTGCTGGTGCAATTGGTCATGGTGATGATCGGCTGGCGCGCTGCACCGGGGGCGATGGCGCTGCGGTTGAATGAAACGCCGGCGGATGTTGCGAATGCGGAAGCTTTGGGGCGTATTCTCTACACGGATTACATCTACCTGTTTCAGGGCTGCGGCCTGATCCTGCTGGTGGCGATGATTGGCGCCATTGTGTTGACACTGCGCGACAAGCCCAATTCCAAGCGGCAGAATATCGCGGAACAGATCGCGCGTGCCGGTTCCGTGACAAATGTCGCGGTGCCGACCGGTGCTGGCTTGAAGCAGCTTGGCATCAGGCGCCCGCCGGCGCCTGAGGAAGCCGCGCCCAAGCGCATTGAACATCACCATGGCCATGGGGGGCATCACTAAAATGACCATCGGCCTGTCCCATTTCCTGACCGTGGCGGCGATCCTTTTCGTCCTCGGCATTTTCGGGATCTTCCTGAACCGCAAGAATGTGATTGTCATTCTGATGTCGGTGGAATTGATCCTGCTTTCGGTCAATCTGAACCTGGTGGCCTTTTCCGCGCATCTGAATGATCTTGCGGGGCAGGTCTTCACCATGTTCATCCTGACCGTGGCGGCGGCGGAGGCCGCCATCGGTCTCGCCATTCTTGTCGTTTACTTCCGCAACCGCGGTTCGATCGAGGTCGAGGATATCTCGACCCTGAAGGGTTAGCGCGATGTTTGTCGGCGCCGTTTTCTTCCCGCTTCTGGGTGCGACCATTGCGGGCTTCTTTGGTCGCTGGATTGGCGACAAGGCTTCGCAATGGGTGACCGTTCTCTGCATGGCGCTGGCCGCCATTTGCGGTGTCGCTTCCTTTGTTGAGGTAGCCTTGGGCCATGCGCCACAGACCCTGGTGCTACTGCGCTTCCTGGATGTAGGCAGCTTTGGCCTTGATTGGGCGCTGCGCTATGACACGCTGAGTGTCGTGATGGTGGCAATGGTCACGTTCATTTCCACGCTGATCCATCTTTATAGCGTGGGTTACATGTCGCATGACCCGACAACGCCGCGCTTCTTCGCGTATCTGTCACTGTTCACCTTCATGATGCTGATGCTGGTGACAGCGGATAATCTGGTGCAGTTGTTCTTCGGCTGGGAAGGCGTTGGCCTCGCTTCCTATCTGTTGATTGGCTATTGGTATGAAAAGGAAAGCGCCTGTGCGGCGGCGATGAAGGCCTTCATCGTTAATCGCGTCGGTGATCTCTTCTTCATGCTGGGGCTTTGCCTGACCTTCTGGGTCTTCGGTTCCATCGAATTCAGCGAAATTTTTGGCGCGATTGATCAGCACAAGGATGCGCGCTTCGCCGGCCTGCCGGCTTATGAGGTGATTTGCATTCTGCTCTTCCTCGGCGCTTGCGGGAAATCGGCACAGCTTGGTCTGCACACCTGGCTGCCAGATGCGATGGAAGGGCCGACGCCCGTTTCCGCGCTGATCCATGCCGCAACTATGGTGACCGCTGGCGTGTTTCTGGTGGCGCGCATGTCGCCGGTGTTTGAATATGCGCCGATAGCGCTTGCCATTGTGACCGTGGTGGGCGCTTCCACCGCGCTGTTTGCGGCGACTATTGGCTGCGTGCAGAACGATATCAAGCGCATCATCGCCTATTCCACCTGTTCGCAGCTTGGCTATATGTTCTTTGCTGCCGGGGTGGGGGCCTATCAGGGCGCGGTGTTCCACCTTTTCACCCATGCCTTCTTCAAGGCGCTGCTGTTCCTGTCTGCTGGTTCGGTCATCCACGCCATGTCGGATGAACAGGATATCCGCAAGATGGGCGGAATTTGGAAGAAGATTCCGGTGACCTATGCGGTTATGTGGATTGGTTCTTTGGCGCTGGCGGGCGTGCCGTATTTCGCTGGCTATTATTCCAAGGATTTCGTGCTGGAAGCGGCTTATGCGGCGCATTCCGGGGTTGGGATGTATGCCTTTATCTGCGGCTTGCTCGCGGCCTTCCTGACGGCCTTCTATTCCTGGCGGTTGTTGATCCTGACCTTCCATGGCGCGCCGCGGGCGGATCATCACACCATGGAACATGTGCATGAAAGCCCGGCCGTAATGCTGGTGCCTTTGCTGCTGCTGGCAGTGGGCGCGGTATTTGCGGGCGTGGTTTTCGCACCTTCCTTCATCGGCCATCACTGGGAAGAATTCTGGAACGGCGCCATTGTGAATGCGCCAGGCAATGAGATCATGCATCACGTGCATGAAGTGCCGGGCTGGGTGCCGCTGGCGCCAACCATTGTGGGCCTTGCGGGCATCGCCTTGGCCTATGTGATGTACATGTTCGCGCCATCCCTGCCGGGCGCTTTGGCCCGCGCGCTGCCTGGAGTGCATCGCTTCCTGCTCAATAAATGGTATTTTGATGAGCTTTATGACGCGATCTTTGTCCGCCCCGCGCGCGCCCTGGCGCGCGGCTTCTGGCGCATTGGCGATGTGCGGATCATTGATGGTGTGCCGAATGGTTTGGCCGCATCAGTCGCCGGTGCGGCACGGCAGGCTGTTTCACTGCAAACTGGGCGGGTTGCCAGCTACGCCTTCACTATGATCGCGGGGCTTGTGCTGCTTGTCTCGCTGCTGCTGTTCGGGGGCTGAACATGAATAGCGTCGGTTTCCCCTTACTTAGCCTGCTGACCTTTCTGCCCTTGGCGGGGGTAGCTATCATCCTTGCCGTGCGCGGCGATGAAGCAACTGTCGCAAGCAATGCGCGCTGGACCGCGCTTTGGACCAGCTTGATCACCTTCATGCTGTCCTTGGTGCTGTGGTTCCGCTTCGACAAGAATGAAGCTGAGTTCCAATTCGTTGAAAGGCTGGATTGGCTCGCTGATTTTGGCGTCACCTATCATATGGGCGTGGATGGCATTTCCGTGCTGTTCGTGCTGCTGTCCACGCTGCTGACGCCGATTTGCATTCTGTCTTCCTGGGAAGCGGTGCAGAACCGGGTGCGCGAATATATGATCGCCTTCCTGATCCTTGAGACCATGATGGTCGGCATGTTCTGCGCGCTGGACTTTGTGGTGTTCTACATCTTCTTCGAAGGCGTGCTGATCCCGATGTTCCTGATCATCGGCGTTTGGGGCGGGCAGCGGCGGGTTTATGCGGCCTTCAAGCTGTTCCTGTATACGCTGCTTGGCTCAGTGCTAATGCTGCTCGCCATTCTGCTGCTTTGGTACAAGGCCGGCACGACGGATATCGTGGAACTCTTCACGCTCACCATTCCGCCTTCGCTGCAAACTTGGATTTTCCTGGCTTTCTTTGCCTCCTTCGCCGTCAAGGTGCCAATGTGGCCGGTGCATACCTGGTTGCCGGATGCCCATGTGGAAGCGCCAACGGCGGGCTCGGTCATACTGGCGGGTGTCTTGTTGAAGATGGGCGCCTACGGATTCCTGCGCTTCAGCCTGCCCTTACTGCCGGTGGCGAGTGCGGAATTCGCGCCCTGGATCTTCGCGCTTTCCATTGTCGCCATTGTCTATACGTCACTGGTGGCTTTGGCGCAGGAAGATATGAAGAAGCTGATCGCTTATTCATCCGTGGCGCATATGGGCATTGTGACGCTGGGTATTTTCACCTTCACGCAGCAGGGGTTGTCCGGCGCGTTGTTCACCATGCTGTCGCATGGCGTGGTTTCAAGCGCCTTGTTCCTCTGCGTCGGTGTTTTGTATGACCGGGTGCATTCGCGCGAAATCATGCGTTACGGCGGTGTCGCGAAAATCATGCCGGCCTATGCGCTGGTGTTCATGCTTTTCACCATGGCCTCAGTCGCGTTGCCCGGGCTGGCCGGTTTCCCCGGCGAATTGCTGGTGATCCTTGGCGCCTGGAAGGTGAACCCTTGGGTCGCCTTTGGCGCAGCGCTCGGCATGATCCTGGGTGCCGCTTATATGCTCTATCTTTACCGCCGCGTTGTTTTTGGGCGCATCACGCGTGAAGATTTGCGTGGCCTGCTTGATCTGTCTCCGCGCGAATATGCGGTTTTCGCGCCGCTCATCCTGCTGACCATCTGGATGGGCATTTATCCGCAAAGCTTCCTTTCCTTCTTTGAAGCCTCAGTCGCGGCGCTGGTGGAACGGCATCACGCCGCCCTTGGCGCGGCACGGCTCGCGGGGTTGTAAGATCATGAACTGGATGCTCGCCCTGCCTGAGATTGTGCTGGCCTGTTGCGGCCTTGCCATTCTGATGATTGGTGTGCTGCCGCGGCAGAATATGTTCTTCGGCTGTACCATGGCTTCCATCGGCGCCTTGGTGGTGACCGCCGCGCTGGTGCTGACGGTGCCGGATGGCGCGGGCTTTGCCGGCCAGGTGATTTCCGATGGCTTCGCGCGCTTTATGAAGCTGCTGGTCTTGCTGGGTGCGGCCATCGGCATGTTGATGGCGCTGGATTTCAATCGGCGTGAAGGACTGGATCGCTTCGAATACCCGGTGCTGCTGCTATTCGCGACGCTCGGCATGCTGATCATGCTGAGTGCCAATGATTTCATGACGGTCTATATTGGCCTCGAATTGCTCTCGCTCAGCCTTTACGTGGTCGCGGCCTTTCATCGGGATAATGAGCAATCGGCCGAAGCGGGCCTGAAATACTTCGTGCTGGGCGCCTTGGCGTCTGGACTATTCCTTTATGGCGCTTCGCTGGTTTATGGCTTTGCCGGCACCACGAGCTTTGAACGCATCGCGCAGGCTTTGCTCGATCCCGCCGGGCGCAGCCAGGGGCTGACCGTTGGGCTGATTTTCATCCTTGCCGCGCTGGCCTTCAAGGTTTCCGCCGTGCCCTTCCATATGTGGACGCCCGATGTCTATGAAGGCGCGCCTACGCCGGTTACCGCCTTCTTCGCTGCAGCGCCGAAAGTGGCGGCGGTTGCGCTGCTGACCCGTATTCTGGCCGGGCCTTTTGGCGAACTTGCCGCGCAATGGCAGCAGGTGATCATTCTGATCTCACTCGCTTCCATGGTGCTGGGTGCGCTTGCCGCCGTTGGGCAGCGCGATATCAAGCGGCTGATGGCTTATTCTTCCATCGGCCATATCGGCTATGCGCTGATGGGCCTTGCGGTCGCGAGTGATGAAGGCCTGCATGGGCTTGCCATTTATATGGCGATCTACCTCGCCATGAATCTTGGTGCCTTCGCGGTACTGATTGCCATGCGCCGCCAGGGCAAGGCGGTTTCGCGTATTGAAGACCTGGCCGGGCTCGGCAAGACCGATCCCGCCATGGCGATGTGGATGACGATTTTCATGTTCTCCATGGCCGGTATTCCGCCGCTCGCGGGCTTCTTTGGTAAGCTTTATGTCTTCCTTGCCGCTGTGCAGGGTGGGTTCTGGACGCTTGCGGTGGTTGGTGTGCTCACTTCGGTGATTTCCGCCTTCTATTATCTGCGCATCGTCAAGGTGATGTATTTTGATGACGCGCAGGCGCCGCTGGATGCTCGCCCGCAGACGCTGACAATGGTGATGGGCATTTCTGGCATTTTCACCACGCTTTTCTTCATCATGCCCGCACCTTTGGTGCGCGCGGCGCAGGAAGCGGTTTCCGCGCTGCTCGGCTAATGCCGGGCGCGCGGCGGTAGGCGCGCGTGCAATTTCGCCTTGAATGTCATGAGGTGCTGGAAAGCACCTCCTCCCTTGTGAAGCAGCGCGCTGATGCCGGAGAGGCTGAGGGCCTTGCCATTCAGGCACTGCGCCAAAGCGCGGGCAGGGGAAGGCAGGGCAGGGGATGGGAAAGCCCTGCGGGCAATCTTTATATCTCGGTATTGCTGCGCCCCGATGTGCCGCTCAAGGATGCGCCGCAATGGTCCTTTGTGGCGGCGGTGGCCTTGGCGGAAACGCTTGGCGGCTTATTGCCTGGCGCAGCAAAGCTCTCGCTCAAATGGCCCAATGATCTGCTGCTGCAAGACGCCAAGGCTGCCGGTATTTTGGTGGAAACGGGTATCGCGCCAAGCCATGCGCTGGATTGGATTTGCATCGGCATTGGCGTGAATATCATGAGCAAACCCAGCTTGCCGGATCGGCCCACCGCCTGCCTTGCGGAATACCTGGCCGCCCCCCCAGCGCCGGAAGCCTTGGCGCAAAGCCTGCTGGAAAGTCTGGCGCATTGGCATGGCATCAGGCTGCACCAGGGCTTTGCGCCCATCCGCGAAGCCTGGCTGCTTCACGCGCCCGCCATGGGCGCCGCAATTTCGCTCAAACGCGACGGCACGCTATTGGAAGGCGCCTTCGCCGGGCTATCGCCGGAAGGCGGGCTATTGCTTGCCAAAGGCCGCGAAGTTCAGCTTATTCTGGCCGGGGAGATCATTTGACCCATGCTGCTTGCTATTGATGCTGGCAATACGAATGTTGTCTTCGCGGTCCATGACGGCAGGGAATGGCGCGGGCGCTGGCGCATCGCCACGCGTGCGGACCGCACATCGGATGAATATGCGGTTTGGCTACTGGCCCTTTTTCAGCATGCCGGCCTGCAGCCGAATGATATTCTGCGCTGCGTCATCGGCACCGTGGTCCCCGCTGCGCTTTACAATCTGCGCCGGCTTTGCCGCGAATGGATGGATTGCGAACCGTTGATCGCGCGCGCGCCGCTCGATTGGGGGTTTGATATTCGCGTTGACCGGCCGGAAGAAGTGGGCGCTGACCGGTTGCTGAATGCGCTCGCCGCGCATACGCGCTATGGCGGGCCGCTGATTGTGATTGATTTCGGCACCGCCACCACTTTTGACGTGGTGGATCAGGATGGGTCCTATCTGGGTGGCGCGATTTCGCCGGGGATTAATCTTTCCATCGAAGCCTTGCATAAGGCCGCCGCCCGCCTGCCGCGCATTGGCATTGGCCGCCCGCAATCAGTGATTGGGCGGGCCACCGTGCCCGCCATGCAATCGGGCATTTATTGGGGCTATGTTGGCCTGGTGGAAGGCATTGTTTCCCGGATAAAAGCGGAATATGGCGGACCGATGAAGGTGATCGGCACGGGTGGGCTGGCGCCGCTATTCGCCGAAGGCACCCTTGTCATTGAAAGAACCGATCCCGACATAACCCTTGAAGGGTTGCGCCTGCTGGCCGAGCGCAATCCTTCTTCTGTCTTTCACCAAAGCGCGCTCCGCGATCCCCTCAGATCGGATTCTGATTAGCACCATGAATGTCATGACTGGCGATCTTGCCTTTATCCCGCTGGGCGGGACGGGTGAGATCGGAATGAACCTTAATGTCTATCGCTGTGATGGCGCCTTGCTGGCGGTGGATTGCGGGCTTGGTTTTGCCGGGCCGGACCAGCCGGAAGCCGATGTCATGGTGCCGGATGCAGCTTGGTTGGCCGAAAACCGTGGCGCGCTGCTTGGCCTGATCATCACCCATGCGCATGAGGATCACATCGGCGCGGTGGTGCATTTGTGGCGGCAATTGCGCTGCCCCATCTATGGCACTGCCTTCGTGCTTTCCGTGCTGCGCCGCAAGCTTGGTGAAGCCGGCATGATCCATGA
The DNA here is from genome assembly GCA_041174145.1 of Pseudomonadota bacterium. GTDB lineage: Bacteria > Pseudomonadota > Alphaproteobacteria > Acetobacterales > Acetobacteraceae > Neoroseomonas. The sequence goes on along the minus strand of JBEDHL010000239.1, from coordinate 895 downwards.
AGTGCGCCTTATGGAATTGCCGCCCGGTGGGCGCGTGAAGCTTGGGCCTTTTGATTGCAGCTTCATTCCCGTGACCCATTCCATCCCGGAATCCCAGGCGCTGGTGCTCCGCACGCCCTATGGTCTGGTGCTGCATACGGGCGATTGGAAGCTTGACCCCCAACCGCTGATCGGCCCGCCCACGGATGAGGGCGCCTTCGCCAGGCTTGGCGAAGAAGGCGTGCTCGCCATGGTGTGCGATTCGACCAATGCCATGGTTGAAGGCCATTCGGGCAGTGAGGCTGAAGTGCGTGCCTCGCTCACCGAATTGATCAAGGGGCTGAAGGGGCGCGTGGCGGTTACCTGCTTTGCTTCCAATGTGGCGCGCCTGGAAAGCATTGCGGTGGCGGGCCGCGCGGCGGGGCGGCAAGTGGCGCTGCTGGGTCGGTCTTTGCGCAATATGGAAGCCTCGGCGCGGGAATGCGGCTATCTCAAATCCCTGCCGCCGTTTTTGGATGAAGCAGAAGCGGGCTTCCTGCCCGATGATGAGATTCTGCTGATCTGCACCGGCAGCCAAGGTGAACCCCGTTCCGCCATGGCGAAGATCGCGGAAGACAAGCACCCGGCAATTGCGCTGGGTGAAGGCGATACGGTGATCTTCTCCTCCCGCCAGATACCGGGGAATGAGGTTGCCATTCAGCGCGTGCAGGATGGGCTGGTGCGCCGTGGTTGCCGCCTGATTACCGATGAACAGGCCATGGTGCATGTTTCCGGCCATCCGGCGCGCGAAGAACTGCGGCGCCTGTACGCATTGGTAAAGCCGCGCATCGCGGTGCCCGTGCATGGTGAATGGCGCCATATGCAGGAACATGCGGATTTGGCGCGCGCCGCCGGCGCCAAGCCGATCCTGCTGAAT
>JBEDHL010000238.1:0-4405 GCA_041174145.1 Pseudomonadota bacterium | reverse complement strand
AGGCTGAGCAGTAGCGTGATCGGAAAGGCAAGGGTTCTTGCCTTGAAAGCGAAACTGGAAGCCATGCCGGCGCCCCCTTCAACCATTAGGGTGAACCGTTAGGCCCGATCACCCTAAGCCTTTGTTTGAGCATCTGATTCTCCGCTTTGACGATACCGTCTTGGCGGATCAGGCGCTTGGGGCCGAAAGCTCAGCCCGATTGCAATTAGTTAAACATTATCATGCTTCTCAGTCAGCAAACAGGTGGCGATCGGGCGGGTCGGTAAAAGAGGCGATTCCCACCCGGCAGGATCCGGGCTAGGAAAGCCCAATGATGCGCGAAGCCTCCGTTCCATGTCGAAGCGGCTGATCCGCCATCCCTTCATCCAGGCGCTGCTGGCCCGGCTGATCGGGCTCTATCTTCGGCTGATATGGTACACGACCCGCTGGTCCTTGGTGGGTGCCGAACACATAGATATGAAAAGCGGCGGCCCGGTGATCCTTGCCTTTTGGCATGAATGCCTGCCGCTGGCCGCGCAGGGCTGGCGGCTGATGGTCCAACAGGCGCCTGAAGCCGCCGGGCGCAAGGCTGAGGCGTTGATCTCGCGCCATCGCGATGGAAGGCTGATCGCGCGCGCCGTGGCACCTTTTGATGTGGAGGTGATTCACGCCTCATCTTCGCAGGGTGGCGCTTCGGGGCTCAGGGCCTTGCTCCGCGTGCTGGCCGGCGGCGGCGTTGCGGTGATCACGCCCGATGGGCCGCGCGGGCCGGCGCGGGTGGCCGCCCCTGGCATTGCGCAACTGGCCGGGCTGGCGGGGCTGCCGGTGCTGGCTTGCGGCGCGGCTTCTTCGCGCATGCGCCGGGCGCGGTCCTGGGACCGGATGCGCTTTCCGCTGCCCTTTGCCCGCGCCGTGGTGGTGATTGAAGCGCCCATTGCCGTGCCGCGCGACAATCCAGCCGCAGCGCTGCCCGCCATTACCGAAGCGCTCATTCGCGCGACAGACCGCGCCGATACGCTGGTGGCGCCGTGAAACCCGTGGGCCTTGCGGCGAAGATCCTTGCTGCGCTTTGGGCGCTGCTGGCGACATTGCTGGCGCCTATCCTGCCCTTTTACCTGCGGCGCCGCGCCGCCAAGGGCAAGGAAATCGCTGAACGCCTGGCCGAACGCCGGGGCCATGGCGCGGCGCGCCCGGCAGGCCGGCTGATCTGGTGCCATGCCGCCAGCAATGGGGAAACGCTTTCGCTATTGCCCTTGATCGAAGCCCTGGCGCGGCAGGACGCGGCGCTGAGCTTTCTGGTGACCACCGGCACCGTGACCTCGGCCCGCTTGCTGGAACAGAGGCTTGCGCCGGAACTGGCGCCGCGCGTGCAGCATCGCTTTCTGCCGCTGGATGTGCCGGGCTGGGTGGTGCGGTTTCTGGATGGCTGGCGGCCCGATCTGGCCGTGATTGTGGAATCGGAAATCTGGCCGAATATGCTGGCGGCGGCGGGCAGGCGTGGTGTGCCCATGGCGCTGATCAATGCGCGCATGTCGGCGCGTTCCGCACGCGGCTGGGCCTGGGCAAAGGGGTTCGCGCGCGGCCTGCTTGGGCGCTTCACCTTCATTCTAGCGCAGACCGAAGCCGATGCGGCGCGCTTCGCCGCCCTTGCCGGGCGGGATGTGCCCTGCTGGGGCAATCTGAAATACGCCGCGCCACCCTTGCCGGCTGACACCGTTGAACTCAGCCGGCTAAGTGCCGCCTGGGCGGGGCGCCCGGTTTGGCTCGCCGCCAGCACCCATCCGGGGGAGGATGAGATCATCCTCGCGGCGCATCGGCTATTGGTGGCGCGGCAACCGGGATTGCTGACGGTGATTGTTCCTCGCCACCCGCCGCGTGGGCCGGATATCGTGGCTTTGGCGGCTGGTTTGCCGGTGGCGCGGCGCAGCGCGGGGCAGGAAGCCGGGAAGGATGTCGCTGTTTATGTCGCCGATACACTTGGTGAATTGGGGCTATTCTATCGGCTGGCACGCGTCGCGCTGATTGGCGGTTCCCTGGTGCCGCATGGCGGGCAGAACCCGCTGGAAGCCGCGCGGCTTGGCTGCCCCATTCTGATCGGCCCGCATCACTTTAATTTCAGCGAAATCATCGCCCGGCTGCGCAAGGCTGACGCTTTGGTTGAAACCCCAGATGGGCCGGATGCCGCAGCAGGCTTGGCCGCGCAGGCCACGCGCTTTCTGTCCGATGCCGCGGCGGGGCAGTTCATGGCGGGGGCAGCGGCACGGCTCGCTCAGGACCAAGCGGATCTGCCAGAGCGGATCGCAACAGCCCTGTTGCCCTTGATCCGCCCGGCGCGGTAACATGCCCCATCCGGGGAGGACCAAACCACAGCAAAACTCGGTCGCCTTTCCGGGCAAGACGGCAAAGCCGCACGGATGGGGACGCCCGAGGCAAAGTCATCCTAGCCCTGCACGCTAAGTTGCGCGTTGCGGGCATCATGGAAGGTTTGAACGGTTTCATTGCATGCGAGCGCCTGGATTCTGGAGCGGTAGGCCTGGTGTGGCGGCAGCGCTGCTGTCGCCGATTGCGGCGCTTTACGCCGCCACCACGGCACGGCGCATGGCGCGGCCCGGGCGGCATTTGCCGCTCCCGGTGATTTGCTGCGGCAATGCCACAGCGGGTGGCGCTGGCAAAACCACGGTGGCGCTCGATTTGGGTGAAAGGCTGCAGGCGCGTGGCTTGGCCGCGCATTTCCTGCTGCGTGGCTATGGCGGCAAGCTGAAGGGCCCGGCGCGGGTTGACCCGGCCATGCATGACAGCCGCGCCGTGGGTGATGAGGCTTTATTGCTCGCCGCGCTTGGCCCCACTTGGGTATCCGCCGATCGCGCCACCGGCGGCGCAGCGGCCGAAGCGGCGGGGGCGGAGGCCATCATCATGGATGATGGCTTACAAAACCCAAGCCTCGAAAAAAGCCTTTCTCTGCTGATCATTGATGGGTCCTATGGCTTCGGCAATGGCCGCGTCATCCCATCCGGCCCGCTGCGCGAACCGGTCGCCGCTGCAGCCGCGCGCTGCCAGGCAGCGGTATTGATTGGTGAAGATGAAACCGGCGCCCTGGCGCAGCTGCCGCCTGGCCTGCCCGTGTTGCGTGCCCGGCTGGTGCCGGGGCCGGAAGCTGCCGCCTTGGTCGGCAAGCCCGTTGTGGCCTTTTGCGGCATTGCCAATCCGCGCAAATTCTTCGCGACCTTGCAGGAAGCCGGCGCCGTTTTGGCCGCGCGCCATGCCTTCGCTGATCACTACCCCTTCGATGATCGCGAAATCCGCGACCTCCTGGCGGAGGCTGAAAAGCTGCGCGCCACCCCGGTGACGACGCGCAAGGACATTGTCCGTATCCCGCCCGCCCTTCGCACTGGCATTCAAGTGGTAAGCATTGCGATGGCCTGGGAAGACGCGGCGGCGATTGAGGCGCTGCTGGATAAGGCTTTGGCCATCCAAGCTTGAAAAACCGTCCGGACGGTATAGTTAACCGGGCATGGATACCCATGCCCCCGCCACAGATGCGCCCAGCCGCATTCTGGATGCCGCTGAAAACCTGATTATCGCGCGCGGCGTTGCTGCCCTGACGCTGGAAGCCGCGGCGCGAGAGGCCGGGGTTTCCAAGGGCGGCTTGCTGTATCACTTCGCGTCGAAGGAGGCGCTGCTGGAAGCGCTACTCGGCCGGCTTTCCGCTTTCATCGCGCAGGAATTCGCCGCTTGCGTTGCCGCCCAGCCGGAAGGCAAGGGCCGTGTGGCGCGCGCCATGCTGGAATGGGGTTTTGGGCAGGGTGATCTGGCCTGCAATGAACGCCATGAGCGGGCCGGCGCGGTGTTTCTGGCGGCCTTTCACCATGACCCAGCACTGCTGGCGCCAATCCGTGCCGTGATTGCGGAAATGCGTGCTGCCGTGGCGGCGGATGGGCTGCCGCCTGGGCATGGTGCGGCCATTATGGCCGCGGGGGATGGGTTGTTCATGGCGCGGCTATTCAGCCTTTACGCGCCAAGCGCGGCCGAATTGGCCGAAATGCGCGCGGCACTTTCAGGGTTTTTGGGGATTAAGCCATGACGCGGCGCGGCAAGATCATCGCAGGGCTTTTGCTGCTTGGCCTTGGCGGCGGAGCGTTTTGGCATTTTCGTGCAAGCCCGCCGCCGCCGCCCGCCAACCCTCAGCCAGTAAATGCCGGCCCGATTGGCGTCGGCGCGCTTGGGCGCGTGGAACCGGCTTCGCGCATCAGGCGCCTTAATCAGCCCGGTGGCATGGCGGTGACGCGGCTTGACCGGCTGCTGGTGGCTGAAGGCGCGGAAGTGACGCAGGGCCAATTGCTCGCTGAATTCGCCGATGCCGCCATGAAGGATGCCGCCGCCGCCCAAGGCGAAGCCGCGGTGGCGGAGGCAGAGGCCAATCTGGCCC
>JBEDHL010000237.1:0-28732 GCA_041174145.1 Pseudomonadota bacterium | reverse complement strand
TTGCCGCCTTGCAGCAGGCGGAACTGCCCGCCGCCGCGCGTGCGCTGGCCAATGATGCCGCGGCGATCATCGCCGCCATTACGCGCCGCGCGCCGGGCCTGCGCATGACACTGGATCCCGTGGAATTTCGCGGCTTTCGCTACCACACGGGTGTGGCCTTCACGCTTTATGGCCCTGCGCTTGGCGGGGAATTGGCGCGCGGTGGGCGCTATGTTTCCCATAATGGCGAACCGGCCACAGGCATGACGCTTTACCCGGATGCGGTGCTGCGCGCCGCGCCACGCGGGGCGGAACCCGCGCGGCTTTTCATCCCGCTGGGTGCAGATGGCGCCGCGCTGCGCGCGCAAGGCTTTGTCACTGTTGCGGCGCTTTCGGCGGAAGATACGCCCGAAAGCCTGCGTTGTTCTCATGTACTTCAGGAAGGGCGCGCCGTGGCGCTGCCCCGGAAAGGTTAGAACCATGGCCAATGTCGCCGTGATCGGTGCCCAATGGGGCGATGAAGGTAAGGGCAAGGTTGTTGATTGGCTTGCCTCCCGCGCTGATGTCGTGGTGCGGTTTCAGGGCGGGCATAATGCCGGCCATACGCTGGTGGTGGGTGATCAGACCTACAAACTCTCCTTGCTGCCTTCAGGCGTGGTGCGCGGCAAGCTTGGCATCATCGGCAATGGCGTGGTGCTGGACCCCGAAGCGCTGCTTGCCGAAATCGCCAAAGTCACGGCGCAGGGGCTTTCCGTGACGCCTGAGAATCTGCGCATCGCCGATAATGTGCCGCTGATCCTGCCGCTGCATCCCGCGCTGGATAAGGCGCGCGAAGCGGCGCGGGGCGATGCGAAAATCGGCACCACCGGGCGCGGCATCGGCCCCGCTTATGAAGACAAGGTGGCGCGGCGTGCCATTCGCTTGTGTGATCTGGCGGAACCTGAAACGCTTTCCGACAAGCTTGATGAGCTGCTGCGCCATCACAATACGCTGCTGCGCGGCCTGGGTGCGCCGGAATTTGAAAAGCAGGCGCTGCTGGATAGTTTGCTCGCCTTGGCGCCCAAGCTCCTGCCCTTTTCGGAAGCGATCTGGGAACGCCTGGATGAGGCGCGGAGCAGTGGCAAGCGCGTGCTGTTCGAAGGCGCGCAAGCGGTGATGCTCGATGTTGATCACGGCACCTATCCTTATGTCACCAGCAGCAATACCGTCGCCGGCAATGCCGCCGCCGGCGCGGGCATTGGCCCCGATTCGATTGGCTTCGTGCTTGGCATTGCCAAGGCTTACACAACGCGCGTCGGTTCCGGGCCTTTCCCGAGCGAATTGCATGATGAGATCGGCAAGCGGCTTGGCGAACGCGGCCATGAATTCGGCACTGTCACGGGCCGCCCGCGCCGCTGCGGCTGGTTTGATGCCTGCATGGTGCGCCAAGCGGTGAAGGTGGGCGGCGTGCAGGGCTTGGTGCTAACCAAGCTTGATGTGCTGGATGGCCTGGCTGAGCTGAAGATCTGCACTGGCTACACGGTGAACGGCCAAGTGATGAAGCGCCTGCCCACCGGCCAGCGCGCGCAAGCGGCAGCGGAACCCATTTTTGAAACCATGCCCGGCTGGCCCGGTTCCACGCGCGGTGCACGTTCCTATGCCGAATTGCCGGCCGAGGCGGTGAAATACATCCGCCGCATTGAGGAATTGGTCGAAGCCCCCGTGGTGCTGCTTTCCACCAGCCCCGAGCGTGACGACACGATCATGATGCGCGACCCCTTTGCGGGGTAGGTAATGGCCGCACCGCCACTTCTGTTCTTGCAAGATATCCGCCTGGGCTTTGGCACCACGCGGCTATTGGATGGGGCGTCGCTTTCCGTCGCACCTGGCGAAAGGCTGGCGCTGGTCGGGCGCAATGGCTCGGGCAAATCCACATTGCTGAAAATTGCGGCTGGGCTGATTGAACCGGAAGGCGGCACGCGCTTTCTGCAACCGGGCGCCACGCTGCGCGTTTTGGAACAGGAACCGGATCTTTCCGCCTTTCCTGATGTGATCTCCTATGTCGAAGCGGGGCTTGGCCCGGCGGATGATGCGTATCGCGCGCGCTATTTGCTGGAAAGCATGGGGCTGAGCGGCAAGGAAGCACCCGCCGCGCTTTCGGGTGGAGAGGCGCGGCGTGCCGCACTCGCCCGCGCCTTGGCGCCCTCACCCGATATTCTGTTGCTGGATGAACCGACCAATCACCTTGATCTGCCGGCGATTGAATGGCTGGAGGCGGAATTGGCGGCGAGTTCATCGGCGCTGGTTTTGATCAGCCATGATCGGCGCTTTCTGGAAAGCCTCTCCCGCGCCATGGTCTGGCTGGATCGCGGCACGACACGCCGCCTGGAACAGGGCTTTGGCGCGTTTGAAGCCTGGCGCGATCAGGTGCTGGAAGAAGAAGAACGCGATGCGCATAAGCTGGCGCGCAAAATCGTGCGGGAAGAACATTGGCTGCGCTATGGCGTGACCGCGCGGCGCAAGCGCAATGTGCGGCGCTTGGAGAATCTGCAAACACTACGTCAGCGTCGGCGTGAGAGAACCAGCGCGCCAGGCCGCGTGAGCATGGCGGCGACAGAGGCCGGTGCTTCCGGCAATCTGGTGATCTCCGCTGAGGGCATCAGCAAATCCTATGGCGAACGCCCGATCGTGCAGGGTTTTTCAACGCGGATCATGCGCGGTGATCGCGTGGGTATTCTGGGCCCGAATGGCGCCGGTAAGACCACGCTGTTGAATATGCTGATCGGCACGCTGGCGCCGGATGAGGGGCAGATCATGATCGGCGCCGGGATTGAAATGGTGGGGCTGGATCAGCGCCGCGCCGCGCTTGATCCGGCGGTGACTTTGGCGGAAGCGCTGACGGAAGGGCGCGGCGATATGGTGCATGTGGGCGGCGCGCCGCGCCATGTGCTTGGCTATATGAAGGATTTTCTGTTCACGCCGGAACAGGCGCGCACGCCGCTTGGCGCGCTATCGGGCGGAGAACGCGGGCGGTTGATGCTGGCGCGCGCCTTCGCCAAACCATCCAACCTGCTGGTGCTGGATGAACCGACCAATGATCTTGATCTTGAAACGCTTGATCTATTGCAGGAACTGATCGCGGATTACGCCGGCACGGTTTTGCTGGTGAGCCATGATCGCGATTTCCTCGACCGATGCGTGACCAGCGTGATTGCCTTTGAAGAAGCCGGGCGCTGGCAGGAATATGCCGGCGGCTATAGCGATATGGTAGCGCAGCGCGGCCATGGCGTGCGGGCGCGGGCCGCTGAAAAGCAGGCGGCGGCAGCGAAGCGAGAGGCAACGGTTTCAGCCAAACCAGCGCCACGCAAGAAGGGCCTGGGCGCGGTGGAGCAGCATGAATTGAAAACCCTGCCGGCGCGAATGGAAAAGCTTTTGGCGGAAATCGCCGCACTTGAAAAGCGTATCGCCGATCCGGCGTTTTATACGCGCGATGCCGCCGGTTTTGCCAAATCGACCAGCGCGCTTGGCGCGGCGCAGGCCGCTTTGCAGGCAGCGGAAACCCGCTGGCTGGAATTGGAAATCCTGCGCGAGGAAAGCGGCGGCTAGGCCTGCCGCGTCAGTAACCTTCTAAAAGCCCAAGTGCTGCCAGGCGCTGACAAAAGGCCAAGGCGCCCTCACCCAAGCTGGCGGGCGTGGTGCCTTCCGCCAATTGCGCCAACCAGCCGCATTCCGTGGCGTTGAGGTTTTCAACGCCGCCATACCAGCGCAAGGCACCGCCGCCTTCAGGCAATGGCACCAGATGGTGGTGCATGGCATCGGCCAAGCGCAGCTTGTCATCAGCGCCGGGCGGGCGGTGTGCCAAGCCGCGCGGCGAAAGCGGCAGCCTATCCCGCGTGATACGGTCCATCGCTGCCAGGGCAAGTTGTTCCAAGGCCGCTTGTGAGGACAGTGCCGACAATGCGGGCGCAAGCTTTGCAGCGATGGCGGCGGTGCCTTCAGCCTCTCCAAGGCGCCAGCTTGGGATGCTGGCGCGCAGGGCTTGGTTTTCCGCTTCAAGCGTTTCCAAAAGCTCCCGCAACATATCGGCGATGGAGGCTTCAAGGAAACCGATGGTGATATGCAGCGAAGGCGCATCGCCGGATTGCGCGGCGGCTTCATGCATCACGCCGCGCGGCAGATAAAGCGCATCACCGGGATTGAGCGTCAGCGCATGCGGTGGGCCGGCGGGGCTTTGCTGATTGGCCCAAGGTGTGGCGCGACTTGGTAGTGGGAAGGGGATGTCATCCCAAACACGCCAGGATTTGGCGCCCGATACCTGCATGACCAGCACATCATGCGTGTCAAAATGCACGCGGAAACCCTGCGCGCCGGGGGGCGTCAGATAGATATTGGCCTGCACCGGATGCAGAAATACCTTTTCCAGCCCACGGCAAAAGCGCGCGAGTGGCGCATGGATTTCGTGGAATTGCGAAACCACCAGGCTGCCCCCCGCATCATGCCGGGCAAGCAGGCGTGGCATATCAATGCGGCTGCCTTCGCTTTGCAGATATTCATCGGGCGGGATGGCGGCACTGCCTTGCCGCCCGCCATCGGCCATGGTCACGCGCGGGTGGCGCGCGGCATCGGTGCGCAAAAACGCATCCAGATCAGCAATGGAAAGCAAGCCCGCGTAACGATCAGGCGCCTTGCCTGGCAAAAGCCGCCAAGCAGTGCCTTCACGTAGCGCAAAAACCTCCTGCGGCGTCAGCGCACCAAAGGCAAGCTGCCAAGCGGCTTCGCCGAGTGTTTCTGTCATGCAGTATGCTGGATTCAGGTACCGCGACGGCCGCGCCCAGCGTCATCACGCGGGTCAGAATCGGTCATGGCCTTGCGCCGCGTGCCGCGCCCATTGCCAGGGCCATCACCGGGGTCAGCGTCGGTCAAGCCCGTGCCACGCCGGCCGCGCCCATTGCCAGGGCCATCGCCCGGGTCAGCATCGGTCAGGCCGGTACCGCGCCGCGTACCGCGGCCATTGCCCTGACCATCACCAGGGTCCGCATCGGTCAGGCCCGTGCCGCGCCGCGCGCCACGACCATTGCCCGGACCATCGCCGGGGTCTGAATCGGTAAGGCCCGTGCCGCGCCGCGCGCCACGACCATTACCCGGACCATCGCCGGGGTCTGAATCCGTCAGGCCCGTGCCACGCGGGCGACCACGGCCACGCCCTGGCCCATCAGAAGGGTCTGAATCTGTTACGACAGGGATGACTGGCGCCTTGGGCATTGGTTCAGCGCTAAGCGGCAAGGAAATCCCGGGCAAGATGGTTGCCGCAGACAAGTTCAGCACCAGAAGGCGGCGCCCCAAGCGATCCGACTGCGGCTGCATGCTTGGTGCCCCATCAGCATCATCATCTTTGCCGTTTGTCATAGGGGGTTGCCCTTTCTGAAACCGATGTAAGAGAATCGAAGTAATAGTGCACGAAATTCTTTTCTGTGGAAGCCCGCATTAATTATGATATTTTAATCTTGAGGTTGCCAAGATTTTCAAATTCCCCCGCCTGGTCATTAATCATTACTTACGAATTTTCTGTCCATAAATAACGTCTTCCCGACCAAAGTTGATCTTTGATATCGGCTGCCTCACTAGCACAGTATATTCCCTGCAGAAAAATCGAATTCCAGGCAGCGATAGGAGAGTTTTGTGTCCAACCCGAATGTAGCTTTGAATCAGGTTTCATTACCCTTGCATGCCGTGCAAGCGGCAGATTTGGCGGTTTTTCTGTCCGTGCTAAATGCGCAGACCGCTGCCTTTTTGCGTGCTTCTGGCTTTACGGCGAAACCCGGCGAATTGGCCTTGCTCCCCGGATCTGCAGGGCTGGCGGGGGCTGTCATCGGGGTAGGTGCGGAAGCTTCACCATGGCATTACGGCGCGGCACCCTTTGCGTTGCCAGCCGAAAGCCTATGGCATCTGGGCCAAGGCGTTACCGATACCGCCAATGCAGTGCTGGGCTGGCATCTGGGCGCCTATCGCTGGACCAAGCACAAAAAGCCGAACCGCGCGCCAGCGCAATTGGTGACACCGCCGGGCAGTGATGAAGCGCTGATGCTGGCGCAAGCGATATGCAACGCCCGCGATCTGATCAACGCACCAGCGGCCGATTTGGGCCCTCAGCAACTGGCCGAAGCCGCGGCAAGCCTTGCCGAACGCAATGGCGGGCGCGCGGAAATCATCACCGGGCAAGCGCTACAAGAAGGTTTTCCCTGCATGGCCGCCGTTGGTGCCGGCAGCCCGCGCGCGCCCCATTTGGCGGTGCTGCACTGGGAAGGCGCGGCCGATGGCCCGCTGATTGCCCTTTGTGGCAAAGGGGTTTGCTTCGATACCGGGGGCCTCGACCTCAAGCCATCTGCCGGCATGCTGCGCATGAAGAAGGATATGGGTGGTGCTGCCGTCATGCTTGCTGTGGCGGAGATGGTGATGCGCGCGAAGCTGCCCATCCGCCTGCTGGTCTTGATCGGCGCGGTGGAAAATGCCGTGTCAGGCCAAGCAATGCGCCCGATGGATGTGCTCCACACGCGCAAGGGGCTTCGGGTTGAAGTTGGCAATACGGATGCTGAAGGCCGCTTGGTGCTGTGCGATCTTTTGCAATTCGCCGCCGAACATCAGCCAAAAATGATCCTGGATGCCGCCACACTCACAGGCGCGGCGCGCGTGGCGCTGGGGCCGGATTTGCCGGCAGTGTTCAGCAATGATGATGTTTTGGCTGAAAGGCTGCTGCGTATTGGCAGGCAGGTGCAGGATCCTGTTTGGCGCCTGCCGCTCCATGATGGCTATGATGCCTGGCTCGATAGCCCTTTTGCGGATCTATCCAATGTATCGTCCAAACCCATGGCGGGCGCCGTAACCGCCGCATTGTTTTTGCGACGCTTTGTGCCCGCAGGGCAGGCTTGGATGCACCTGGACCTTTATGCCTGGAATGATGCAACCCGGCCCGGCCGCCCGGAAGGTGGCGAAGCCCAGGCGGCGCGTGCCCTCTTCGCGCTGTTGTGTGATCAGAACAAGGGAACGTGAACCAAAACCGATTGAAACATTCCGCGCGAAACAGAAGATTTGGCGGCAGCTTTCAGGCACCAGCCTTTATCGGGCCGCCTGCAAGAAATCTCGTCCGCCCCATGAAAGGAAAAGCAAATGGCTAACGGAAATAATCACGAACACCTGGTAAGGGTGTTGCAGGAAACCATCATCGCGCTGGTGCGCCGTGATGGTGCTGACCTTTCTTCGCGCCAGCTAGGTGTCATGCTGACAAGCTACCTGACCGATGGCCCGCATACGGTGCGCGGCTTGGCGCTGAAGCTTAATGTCTCCAAGCCCGCCATTACGCGGGCTTTGGATCGGCTGGGTGAACTTGATCTGGCCCGGCGCAAGCCAGACCCTTCGGACAGGCGCTCAGTGCTGGTGCAACGCACCCCCAAGGGCAATGCCTTCATGCGGGATTTGCGCAATACCATTGTGGCGGCCGAAAACCGCGTGAATGAACCAGGCAAGGCCGAAGCGGCGCGAAAATAATCGTCTGCCGCAGCCCTTGGACAAGGCTGCGCGGCGCTGCTCGCGCCTGTCTCATGCCATGCTTGACATGCCTGCGCCGCACTGCTTTGGCAGAAGGTGTGGCGCATGGGCCCAGGCATGACCGATATCAGCTACGTCCTATCAAAGATTTTATGGTTTCCGGCGCGGCCGGGACATTTTGCGCTGATCATTGGGGCCATCGGGCTTGCGATGATCTGGCGGGGGCGCAGCTTTGGGCGTTGGCTGGTCTTGGCTTGCCTGGCTTTCTTCTTCCTGCTGATTGCGACACCGGTCAGCCAGTTTATTCTGTTGCCGCTTGAAGATCGCTTCCCGCGCCCAGCCGCAGCCCCCATGCAGGTGGATGGCATTGTGGTTTTGGGTGGCGCAGTTGATCAGAATATTACTGATGCGCGGGGCATCCCCGCCATTAACGGTGCCGCGGAACGCATGACGGAAACTGTGGCCCTGGCGCTGCGTTACCCTAATGCGCGCATTATCTTCACCGGTGGCCAGGGTTCTTTGGTGCATGGCGGGCTGACAGAAGCAGATGTGGCGCGGCAGGTGTTTGATAGCCTGGGGCTTTCGGAGCCTCGGGTCATTTATGAAACTGACGCGCGCAATACGCATCAGAATGCGGTGCTAAGCCGCGAATTGGCGCAACCCAAACCTGGTGAGGTCTGGCTGCTGATCACCTCGGCCAGCCATATGCCGCGTTCCATGGGCGTATTCCGGCAAGCCGGTTGGACCGGCATTATCGCCTGGCCGGTGAATTATCGCACCGGTCATAGCTTGGCTGCGCTTTACGATGCCCCCTTCCCGGAACGGCTTGGCCAGTTCGAATGGGGTTTCCGCGAATGGATTGGCCTGGTCGCTTATCGATTGATGGGCCGCACACCGGCACTGCTGCCTGCGCCTTGAAGCGCGCACCCTTCCCCCTAGGCAATAAACGGCCAGATCATTTTGGGCGTTTCCGCAGGATCACTTGACCCTTTGGGGTAGAATAAATTACTTTTCTGTCATCGTTACTCCATTTTTAAGCGTGGGCGTTGAAGGTGGGGGTGAAAGCCTCAACAGGGAGAAAAAAATGAAAGAGACATTGCGGGCAAAGCCCGATGGGACCGAAATGGGCTTGCTGCTTGGCGGCATCGCGGCGGTAGTGGTGGCGTATTTCCTGCCAGCGGTGACTTTCTCCGGCCAGGGTAGCGCGTCCTTCGGCCTTTCGATTTTCAGCAAGCTGCCCATCATGACAGCGATTGCCTTCGCCGCCATGGCTACAGCAGTGGCAACGCGCCTGATGCCGAAGTTTGAACGCTATGCTGAACAGGCGGCGGTTATCGCCATTCTGGCAGTGCTGGCGCCAGCGCTGCTCGGCTTCATGATGGCGCTTGATCCCTGGACGGGCATTCGCCAGACCATGTTGAAAATGGCCAATGTGCGCAGCGTGAAGGTGAACCCAAGCCTCGCCTATATCCCGCTTTTTGCCGGCGCCATCATGATGGGCTTTTCGCTGCGTCGGCGTTTGCAGCGCGGGGGCGCGGCAACGGCGGCGGCCTGAACAGGCTCGCCCCGCGCCTTCTCGGCATATGGGCTGGGAAGGCGCGGTAAGGCTTCTTCGACGCGCGCTTCAATCCACCTTGATATTGCCGTCGCGGATCACGCGCGCCCATCTGTCGCGGTCAATGGCGATGAAATCACGAAAGGCTGCCTGCGTCATGGGCGCGGGTTCAGTGCCTTGCGCCACCAGCCTTGCGCGGAAGGCTTCGCGGGCGAGTGCGGCATTCACTTCCCGATGCAGCCGATCCACAATCGCGGCCGGCGTGCCCGCGGGCGCCATCAGCCCGTAAAAGCCAACACCTTCATAGCCAGCCACGCCGGATTCAGCGATGGTCGGCACATCGGGCAAGGCGGGGTCTCGGCGCGCGGTGGTCACGGCAATGGCGCGCACCCGGCCACCCTGAATATGCGGCAGCGCTGTTGGTGTGGTATCGAACATCATGCCAAGCCGCCCACCAATGGTATCCACCATGGCGGGGCCGGTGCCGCGATAGGGCACATGGGTGATATCCACCCCGGTCATTTGCTTGAGCAATTCCATGAACAAATGCTGCGCGCTGCCGGTGCCGCTTGACCCGTAATTCAATTCACCAGGCTTGGCCCGCGCCATGGCCAGAAGTTCCGTCAAATTACGCGCCTGCACGGAAGGATGCACCACCAGCACGGAAGCAACCGTGGATACCATCGCAACCGGCACCAGATCCTTCGCTGGATCATAGGCAAGGCGTAGCAAGGCGGGGTTGATCGCCAGCGGGCCGGTAGAGCCCATCAGCAGCGTATAGCCATCAGGCGCGCTGCGCACGACCGCTTCTGTGCCCACGGAACCACCCGCGCCGGTGCGGTTTTCCACCACCACAGATTGCCGCAAGGCGGGCGTCAGTTCTTCGGCGATATTGCGTGCCAATACATCGGCTGCCCCGCCAGGCGGAAAGGGCGAAATCAGCCTGAGGCTGCGCGCCGGCCAGGCTTCCTGCGCGGAAGCCAGGGCGGGGAAGGCGATAAGCCCGGCAAGGGCAGCGCGTCTTGTTGTCATGGGACAATCCTTCAATGGCTTCGCCAGCAATGCGATTGGCGCTTTGGAGTGGACCACCAAGGCTTGACGGCCCGCGCCATACAACCAGACTAGCTGCAACGCCCCCTTCAAGGAAGCCGCGCATGTCCATGCCCCTGCTGTTCACCCCCATCACGCTACGTTCTGTCACGCTGCCCAATCGCGTGGCGCTTTCGCCGCTGTGCATGTATTCGGCGAAGGATGGGCTGGCGAATGGCTTTCATTTTTCGCATCTGACAGCGGTGGCGCGGGGCCGCGCGGGCCTGGTTTTCACCGAAGCCACTGCCGTGGTGCCAGAAGGGCGCATCACCCATGGCTGCTGCGGGCTTTGGAATGATGCGCAGATTGAAGCCTACCGGCCCATCGTGGATGCCATTATCGGCTTCGGGTCCGTGCCGGCGATTCAAATCGCCCATGCTGGGCGCAAGGCTTCGGTGCAGCCCCCCTGGAAGGGCAGCACGCCGCTCCGCCCTGAAGATGCGGCGACGGGTTCGCCACCTTGGGAATGCTTTGGGCCAACAGCGGAACCGGTGGGTCCGGGCTGGCATGCGCCAACCGCCATGACGGAAGCGAAAATCCAGGAAACCGTGCAAGCCTTCGCCGCCGCCGCCGTGCGCGCCGCCAAGGCAGGTTTCCGCGTGCTGGAGATTCACGGCGCGCATGGTTATCTGATCCAGGCTTTCCTTTCGCCCATCGCCAATAAGCGCAATGACCGTTACGGCGGTGACCTTGCCGGGCGCATGCGCTTTGCCTTGGAAGTGACGGAAGCGGTGCGCGCGGCTTGGCCTGCGGATTTGCCGCTATTCTTCCGTATTTCTTCAGTGGATGGCCCCGCCGAGGGCTGGGGCTTGGATGATTCTGTTGTACTGGCCAAGGAATTGAAGGCGCGCGGCGTTGATGTGGTGGATTGCTCGGCGGGCGGTGTTTCCGGCGCGCCGGCCTTCCGCGCCAATGATTCCGGCCAGCCCTTGCGCACCCGCGCGGAGCGTCCGCCGGGCTTTCAGGTGCCCTATGCGGAGCGCGTGAGGCGCGATGCTGATGTGAAGACTATGGCGGTTGGTGTGATCATCGCTGGCGATCAGGCGGAAGCGATTTTGCAGGAAGGCCGCGCTGATCTGATCGCGGTCGGGCGCGAATTGATGTACGATCCGTATTGGACGCTAAAAGCCGCCGAAAGCCTGGGTTGTGATCCCGGCGCCAAGATGTGGCCCGATAATTATGGCTGGGCGATCCAGCGCCGGTCTGAAATCATGGCGCAGGCAGGGCGGCGGTAGTCGTTTTTTGCTGAACTGGCGCAGGAATTGCTCCAAAGTCGTTCCATGAACAGACGCAGCCTCCTGGCCGGCCTTGGTGCCGGTCTTTTGGCCCAGCCTGGCGCCGCTTCGGCCCAGGCCTGGGCGCCTACCCGGCCCGTGACCATCATTCTGGGCTTCCCGCCTGGCGGTGCCTCAGATGCCGCTATGCGCATCATGCAGCCTGTTTTGCAGGCAGCTTTGGGCCAGCCGGTGGTGATTGATAACCGCGCTGGCGCCGGGGGCAATATCGGCGCGCAGGCCGTAGCGCGTGCGGCGCCGGATGGGCATACGATTGGTTCGGCGAATATCGGCACCCTCGCGGTCAATCCGGCCCTGGTCCGCAATATGGGCTTTGATCCCATGACGGATCTGATGCCGATTTCCACCATCTTCAACGCGGTGAATGTGCTGGTCTGCCCGGCCAATCGGCCTTTCAATTCGGTGGCCGATATCATCGCCGCCGCCAAAGCGCGGCCCGATACGATCAGCTATGGCACGGGCGGCGTTGGTTCGCCTGGGCATCTCTGCGGCATTTTGTTCGACCATATTGCGGGCACGCGCACGGTGCCGGTGCCGTATCGCGGTGGCGCTCCGCAAATGCTGGCGCTTGTGGCCGGCGAACATGATTTCGGCTTTTCGCCCATGGGCACGGTGCTGACCCATGTGCAGGCCGGCACGATCCGCGCCCTGGGTGTTGCGACCAAAACCCGCGCGCGTGAATTACCGAATGTGCCGAGCATGATCGAAGCCAGCTTGCCGAATTTTGAAGTGCTGAATTGGGATGGCTTTGTGGTGCCCGCCGGCACGCCCGCGCCCATTCGCGCGCGTTTGGGTGAGGTGATCCGCACGGCACTTTCTGATCCCTCCGTGATCGCGGATTTCCAGCGCCGTGGCCTGGAAGCCTGGCCAAGCACGGAAGCCGCCTTCGCCGCGCAATTGGCGGCGGATGCTGCCAAATGGCAGCCCCTGATCCGCGGCGCCGGTATTGAACCAAGCTGAGGCTCTGGCGGCCTGAACGGGGCGCATAACCCACCGCTTTTCAAACATCACCGCAGATGGCGCCTCATCCGCGGTGATGTGTTTTGTGGCTCTGCTGAAACTGGCCCCAGAAGGCGGTCTGGCCCTTGGGTGAAATCGCCCTATAAGGCGGCTCCCCCTTTCAGAAGCGCAGAGACTTCATGATTCGCCTGGATAATATCAGCAAGCAAAACGGCCGGCAGATCCTGTTCATCGAGGCCTCTGCTGCGCTGCAAAGGGGCGAGAAAATTGGGCTGGTCGGCCCGAATGGTGCCGGCAAGACGACGCTGTTCCGCATGATGACGCAGCAGGAACAACCCGATGAGGGTTTGGTGATTGCCGAAAAGGGCCTGACTATCGGTTTCTTCAGCCAGGATGTTGGGGAAATGTCCGGCCGCAGTGCGGTGGCCGAGGTAATGGATGGCGCGGGCGCCATTAGCGAAGTGGCAGCCGAATTGAAGGCGCTGGAAATCGCGCTTGGTGATCCGGACCAGGCTGATCAGATGGATCAACTGATTGAACGCTTCGGAGAGGTGCAGGCGCGCTTCGAGGAATTGGGCGGCTATGCGCTGGAAGGCCGCGCGCGTGAAGTTCTGGCGGGTTTGAGTTTCAGCCATGACATGATGGAAGGCGATGTTGGTGCCCTATCTGGCGGTTGGAAAATGCGCGTTGCCTTGGCGCGTATCCTGTTGATGGCCCCTGATGTCATGCTTTTGGACGAACCCAGCAACCACCTTGATTTGGAAAGCCTCATTTGGCTGGAAAACTTCTTGCTGGCCTATGACGGCGCGTTGCTGATGACATCCCATGATCGGGAATTCATGAACCGTATCGTCAATAAGATCATTGAAATTGATGCGGGTTCGCTGACAACCTATGCCGGAAATTACGAATTTTATGAACAGCAACGCGCTTTGAATGAAAAGCAGCAGCAGGCACAATTCGAACGACAGCAAGCCATGCTGGCCAAGGAAATCAAATTCATTGAACGGTTCAAGGCCCGAGCTTCTCACGCAGCGCAGGTGCAAAGCCGGGTCAAGAAATTGGAGAAAATCGACCGAGTGGAACCGCCCAAGCGGCGCCAGACCATCCTGTTCGAATTTCCGCCCGCGCCACGTTCGGGTGATGATGTCGTCAATCTGAAAAATATTCACAAAAAATACGGCGATCGCGTGATTTATCGTGGCTTGGATTTCCTGATCCGCCGTAAGGAACGCTGCTGTGTCATGGGCATTAATGGCGCGGGCAAGTCAACCTTGCTGAAGCTGGTAACGGGCTTCACGCAACCTGATGATGGCACGGTCACTTTGGGTGGCAGCGTTAAATTGGGCTACTTCGCGCAGCATGCCATGGAATTATTGGATGGCGAGCGCAGTATCTTTGAAACAATGGAAGATACCTTTCCGCGCGCGGGCCAAGGTTCCTTGCGTGCCCTGGCCGGCTGTTTCGGCTTTTCCGGCGATGAGGTGGAAAAGAAATGCCGCGTTCTATCCGGTGGGGAAAAAGCCCGGCTGGTCATGGCGTTAATGCTGTATGATCCGCCCAATTTTCTGGTGCTTGATGAACCGACCAACCATCTTGATATGGCCACCAAGGAAATGCTGATCAGCGCCTTGGCTGCTTATGAAGGCACCATGCTTTTTGTCTCCCACGATCGGCATTTTCTGGCCGCGCTTTCCAACCGCGTCTTGGAATTAACGCCGGAAGGTATCCATGATTTCGCTGGTGGCTATACGGAATATGTGGCGCGCACCGGCCAGGAAGCCCCTGGCCTGCGCAGCTAGAAAACCTTTCGCGTGAAGGGTACGCGCCTTATTCCACCCTGATCTTGCCGGCGCGCGCAATCGCGCCGAAGACCGCACGCTCCTCGCGGATGAAGGTAAGCATTTCAGCCGGCGTGGTGATGCGCGGTGAGGCGCCAAGGTCGCGGATGCGGTTGGCGATGGCGTCTTCGCGGAGCGCCTGATTGATCACGCTGTTGAGCTTTTGAATGATGTCATCCGGCGTACCCTTGGGCGCAATGAAGGCATACCAGGCGACCCATTCACGATCATCCAAGCCAAGTTCCATCATGGTCGGCACACCAGGCAACCGATCAGACCTTTCGCGGCCCGTCATGGCCAAGGCGCGCAAGCGGCCACCCGCGATATGCCCGGCGCTGGCACCAAGACTATCCACGGTAATCGGCACCTCATTGGCAATTACCGCGGTCAAGGATTGCACGGTGCTGCGATAAGGCACGCCCGGCATATCAATCTTATGGCGCAGCCTCGCTTCTTCGGCGACCAGATGCGGAATGCTGCCCGATGATGGATTGCCATAGCGCCAAACGCCTGGTTCTGCACGGGCGCGCGCAATGAATTCCGGCATGGTCTGGAAAGGTTGTGACGGGTTCAGCAACCATACCAAAGGCGAGGTAACGGCCACCGCGATGGAGGCGAATTCTTCCACCGGATCAAAGGGCATATTGGGATAGATGCTGCTGCCGATGGAAATCGCCCCGATATGGGCGAACATGAAGGTATTGCCATCGGGCCTGCTGCGCTGCAGGTCCTGCATGCCGATAATGCCATTCGCACCTGGCTTGTTCTCCACCACCACCGGCTGGCCGAGCAATTCGCCAAGCCGGGGCGCCAGGATGCGCGCGTAAACCTCATACCCGCCGGCGGCGCTGGGGACGATCAGGCGAAGCGGGCGGTTCGGCCAATCACGGCTTTGAGCCAGAACGGGTGGCGCAGCCAAAAGGCCAAGCGCGGCGCGGCGTGTAATACGCATGAGCGTTACTCCCCTACAACAAGGTCACAGGCCTGCGGCCCATGGGTTTTTATGATCCAGGATATTCATCCTTCGCCGCGGACAGCAAGCGTGGAATGGCCGGCGCGCTTTATGAAGGCGAAAGCCCCGCAAGCCTTGCCGCGCGCCGCGCATTGGCCAATTCGTCTCGCAAAAAACGCGCAAAGCCATCAGGTGTGCGTTGATCCGGGCCGGCCAAAATGGCGCCAACTTCGCTGATACGCGCTTGAATCGCAGCCTCATCAAGCGTTGCGGTCAGTGCGGAGTGGAGTTTGCCAATAATTTCAGCCGGCGTAGCGGCGGGCGCCAATACGCCGCCATAACTCCCGGCGGTGAAATTGGGCAGACCCGCTTCGATGAAGGTTTGCACACCCGGCAGATGCGCGGATCGTGTCTGTGTTGCAATGGCAACAATCGGTGCCTTGCCATCCTGATGCAGCGGCAGGGCAGAAGGCAGTTCCACCATGCCAGCATCCACCGTGCCGCTGATCAAATCCGCGACCATGGCGCTGCCCCCGCGATAGGGCACATGGGTTGCCTTCACATTCGCCCCCGCCAGCAATAATTCCAAGGCGAGATGCGCCGCGCTGCCACTGCCAGGTGTGGCGACAGTCAAGGCGCCATCACGCTGTCGCATCAGCGCAATCAATTCTGTCAAGCTGCGCGCGGGCAAACGTGCTGTCACTTGGCAGATCATGGGCAGAATACCCACCAGGCCAATGGGGCGGAAATCACGTTCTACGTCATAGGGAATATTCACTTGCAGTACGGGATTGGCCGTGAGCGGACCGCCTGCGCCGAAGAGTAACGTGTATCCATCGGCTGGCGCACGCGCGACCAGTTCCGCCCCAAGGCTACCGCCAGCGCCAGCGCGGTTTTCAATGACGATCGGCCTGCCCAGGCGTTCCGCCATGGGCCCAGCCACGAGGCGCGCGAGGATATCTGTGTTTCCGCCAGCAGCGAAGGGCACGATCATGCGCATGGGCCGGTCTGGAAAGGCCATGGCGCTGCGTATGATAGAAGCGGCAGCCAGGGGCGCAGCCGCGCCCAATAGCAAGCGACGTGAAATCATATGCGTATCCTCCAACACCGCGTCTATGCGCGCTGGACGGTAGGCTCGCATTGTCACGCATGAAGGGCAAGCATGGCTTGCGGTAATGGCATCTCTGCCGCAGCATCGGCGCTTTAGCGATAGGAGAGTGACCGATGGAACAGCGACCACTGGGCAAGACCGGCCTGCATGTTTCCGTGCTAGGCTATGGTTGTGGCGCCATCGGCGGTTTGATGGTGAAAGGCACCGCAGCCCAACAGGACCGCGCCATTGGCCGCGCCATTGACCAAGGCATCACGTATTTTGATACGGCATCCGCTTACGGCGATGGTGTTTCCGAAAGCAATCTAGGGCGTGCGCTGAAAGCGCTTGGCGCAAAGGTGATTGTGGGCACCAAGGTTCGTATCCGTGGGCCGCAACGCCAGGATATTGCGGGCACCATCGCGCAATCCATTGATACAAGTCTGGCCCGGCTTGGCCGCGATAGCGTGGATATCTTTCACCTCCATGAACCAATCACCCAAGCAGGCGCGGCGCCCGATTTTACTGCCGAACAGATAATGCAGGAGGCCGTGCCGGCACTCCGCAAACTGCGCGACCAAGGCAAGATCCGTTTCTATGGCATTACAGGGCTTGGCGATGCGCCCATGCTACGCCGAGTTTTGGATGAAGGCGGCTTTGCCACCGCGCAAATGCCCTACAATATCCTGAATCCCAGCGGTGTGACGCCACTGCCTCCAGCGTCCACCATGCCGGATCTGGGTGGCGTCATTCATCACGCGGGCAAGGCGGGTATTGGCGTTATGGCCATTCGTATTCTTGCAGGTGGTGCGCTGAGTGGTTCAGAAGATCGCAGCCCCCTTGGGGTGCCGAAAGTGGAACCCATTGCCTCTGGCGCCAGTTATGCCGCGGATGTGCAAGCGGCGCGGCGCCTGCTGCCGTTGATTGAGGCCGGCTATGCGAAGGATTTGGTGGAATTGGCGCTGCGCTTTTCCGCCATGCCGCGCGAAATCAGTACGGTATTGGTGGGCACAGCCAGTATCGCGGAACTGGACCATGCTGTGGCAGCGATCAATCAAGGGCCACTCACGGCTGAAGCCCTTGCGATGATCAGCCAGCTACAGCATGGCTAAAGGGCGAGAGGGGTTTATGTCCCTTTTGGCAGTCCCGCGGCGCGGCATTCGGCGGCGCTGGGACGCTTCAGGCCCATAATGTCGCGCAGCGTGCTGCCGGGATATTCCTTGTGGAAGACGCCTCGGCGCTGCAATTCCGGCACAACAAGACGCACGAAATCCTCATAGGCGCCGGGGATATGCGTGGCCGCCATGACAAAGCCATCGCAGGCGCCACCATGGAACCATTCTTCCATCTGATCCGCGACTTGCTTTGGCGTGCCGACAAAGGCGTGGTGTTCATGCACCGTGCCGCGACCGGATACTTCCACAAAATCACGCACGCTTGGGTTCTTTTTGCCGGAGAGCATAATGACGCGATCACGAAAACCATGCCAGGAAAGGCCGGCCAATTCGTCATCGGTGAGTGGTTCATCATAGGGCTTGCTGCCCAGATCCCAATTCAGCACTTCTGATAGCAGCGTGAGACCATCAATGGGCCTTGCGGTCGCTTCAATCACTGCCTTTTTCTCGGCAGCCATATCGGCGCTTTCGGCGGGAATGGCGTAGCAGGCGGGCAGGATTTTCACGCTGTCTGGATCGCGCCCTTCGGCGGCCACCGCCGCGCGAAATTCGCGATACTGCTTCTTGCCGTTTTCCAGATTGGGATAGATCACGAAAACAGCCTCACCCCAACGCGCGGCAAAGCTGCGGCCTCGACCGCTTTGCCCCGCCTGCAACAAAACGGGATGGCCTTGCGGTGAACGCGGCACGGTAAAGGGCCCGCGCGACTTGAAGTACTTGCCCTGATGATCCAACCGCCGCACCCCATCCGGCTTGGCGAAGGCGCCGCTTTCCTTATCCACAATCAGCGCGTCATCATCCCAAGCCCCCCAATGGCCCATGACGACTTCCATGAATTCATCCGCGCGATCATAACGCAGATCATGTTCCAGATGTTCGCTATGGCCGAAATTCAGCGCCTCACTATTGTTGAGTGAGGTCACGATATTCCACGCGACGCGCCCGCGCGTCATGAGGTCCGCAGTCGCGAAAAGCCGCGCGACATGATAGGGCTCGTAATAGGTGGTGGAGTAAGTGGCGCCGAGCCCAATGCGCTTAGTGGCGGCGGCCATCATCATCACAATGGTCAGCGGATCAAGCTTCACCGCGCGCACGCCATGGGCCACGGTATTACGAAAATCATTGGCGTAAATATCTGGCATCGCCAGGCGATCATCGAAGAAGGCCATGTGGAATTTGCCATCTTCCAGAATGCGCGCAATGCGCTGGTAGTAATCGGGCGTCAGAAAATCGCTCATGGAAGCGGGGTGACGCCAGGAACCAGGCAGGTTGGAACAATTCTGCGCCTGCAAGAAGGCGACCATGGTCATTTGGCGTTGGGTATTTGGCATTGGTCCGGCCCTTTTCGATCAGACGGGAATATCAACATCCAGCAGCGGCGCATGCTGCTGGCAGCCATAGACATCGGTATCGCCAATGCCCCCCGCCGGCACCAGACGCGGAAAGGTTGCCTTGATTGCCATAGCGGCATCATAAGGCGTCAACAACACATCTTTCGCCGCCACGCCATAAAGCCGCGCAAACAAGGCTTCGGTAATTACGCCGGAAGCGCGCACTTTCTGATACAGCGCGGTATCGTCGAACACGATGTCAATCGTGAGATCAAAAGGCCCGGCATTCTTGCTTTTGCAGACGCGCGCCAAATCACGGATGCGTGCCATTTGCTGCCTCAAACCTCCTCATAGGAAATCGGGAAAATCTCGCGCGGGTCATCCAATTCCAGCACGTGATAAATGCTGAAGCGATAAACTGGGCCGACAGGAATATCGGAAGGCGAAAAAGGAAAAGCCATATTGCCTTCACGGCAAAGCCGGCCTGGGAAATCCGTATGCAGCATATTGGTGCGCGCAATGCCAAGCACGGCGGCAGCGATTTCCTGCGTATCGGCAATCACCTCAATCACGAAGCCAACTTCATGGCCGGCGACATCACGCACCGCTTCGCGCGCGCCCATCACGCCATCCAGCCCATAGGTGCGGATGGTGAGGGTATAGCTTTCCGGCGCGGCGCCGAAAGCCTGCGCTTTCTCACGCACAATGCCGCGCACTTCTTCCAGAAACAGCGGCAGGCGCGCGATCAGCAACGGGTCGCGCGTGCCGCAGATGGAAATGCTGCGATAGCCCGCCATTTCCACGCCTTCCAGCTTCACCGTGTATTGCGAAGCCGGGGTCCAGCGCATGCCGGAAATGCGCACGGCGCGATCGCTCAACGCATCAAAGCGGCAATCGGATGTATCGAGCATGCCGCCAGGTTCAATGTGATGAATGGGGCTGCTGTTTTCATGCAGGGAATGATTGGCGATGGAAAGCGGTGTGCAGCGACGAATGGGGTTCATCGGTTCGCATTCCACGCCATCTTCGCGCACCGTCACCAACAGGCAATCATGGCCCTTCGGGATGGAAGGGGTCGCGCCACATTCCAGCATTTTGCCGGCATACCAGGCGGGGGCGGGCGGCAATTGCGCGCGAATGGCGGCGGCGGCCCATGGCGCGGGGTCACTTGCGCGGCCGGCCAGGATCACTTGCGCGCCATTATCCAAAGCCTCCATGAAGGGTTCCGGCCCCATCATGGCGACAACACGGCTGGCACGGTCCAGGGTTTCGCTGGAGAGCGCTGGCTGATTACTGAGCGGGTGGATACGCCCCGCCGCCAACCGGCGCTGCAATTCGGCGCGCGGTGGTTCGGCGCGGATCAGCGCCATGCGAAAATGCAGCCCTTCTTCGGCGGCGATGTCACGCACCAACTGCGCTGTCAGATCAAGATGCGGATCACCCCCTGCCCCGCCGGAGGTCCCAATCATCAGCGGAATGCCAGCACCAATCGCGGCGCGCAGCATCAGGCGCAAATCGCGCTTGATCGCCATGGTGGAGCAAAAAGGCACGCCCGCGCCCAGATAATGCGGGCCAGGGTCAACGCTACCGCCATCAACACCAATGATATGCGGCGCGCGCGCCATGCCGGCCTTAAGGCTTGCTTCCGGAAAGCCGTAGCCCAAAATGGCACTGGTCGAGAGAAGGCGTATTTCCTTCATGCCGTTCCTTACCCCTTACTGGCGCGCATAAGCCGCGCCTTGGGGGAAAGCTGCCATGAAGCAGGCCGCGCGTATAGCGCCGCCCTGGCCTGTTACAGCAGCACCATATCGTCGCGGTGGATGATTTCATCCCGCCCGCGCCAGCCCAGAATTTCTTCCAGCGCTTCACTGCGATGCCCGGCAATCAGCCGCGCCGATTCGGCATCATAGGCGGAAAGCCCACGCGCAACCTCAACGCCTTCGGCGTCGCGCACGCTAACGGGATCGCCGCGCGAAAACTCCCCCTCCACGGCGCGCACACCGGCGGGCAGAAGCGATGAACCGCGCTTGAGCGCACGGGCCGCACCGGCATCCACCACCAGCGCGCCAAGCGGCGCCAGGCTGCCGGCGATCCAGCGTTTGCGCGCGCTGCGGCCTTCCGGCAGCGGCAGGAACCAGGTGCAGCGCGCGCCTTCTTCCAGCGCACGCAGAGGATGCTCGCGCTCGCCGAGCGCGATCGCCATGGCGGTGCCGGCACCGGTTGCGATGCGCGCGGCAATCAGCTTGGTGCGCATCCCGCCCGAGGAATAGCCAGGCGGCGGTTCGCCCCCCATGGCCATAATCTCATCCGTTAGGCGTTCCACTACAGGCAGATGCTGCGCTTCCGGGTCCTTGCGCGGATCGGCCGTGTAAAGCCCATCAATGTCTGAGAGTAGCAGCAACGCATCGGCCTGAATCATCTCGGCCACGCGCGCCGCCAGGCGATCATTATCGCCGAAGCGGATTTCTGCTGTGGCCACCGTGTCATTTTCATTGATCACGGGCACGCAGCCAAGATTAATCAACGTGGCCAGCGTGGCGCGCGCATTCAGATAGCGCCTGCGATCTTCCGAATCTTCCAGCGTCAGCAATAACTGCGCCGCGTTCAACCCATGCGCGGCCAGCGCTTCTTGCCAGGCGCCGGCCAGGCGGATTTGCCCCACCGCAGCGGCGGCTTGTTTTTCTTCCAGCCTAAGGCGCCGACGCGTGAGGCCCAGAGCCTTCCGCGCCAAAGCAATGGCGCCGGAAGATACCACCACCACTTCCACCCCACGCGTGCGGAGCGCCGCGATATCGGCGGCGACGGAAGCAAGCCAAGCGGCACGCGGCGCGGCAGAGGCGTTATCCACCACCAGCGCAGAGCCGATCTTCACCACAATGCGCTTGGCATCCTTGAAGCGGGGCTGGGTAGGGTCGATCATGGAATGGCGCTTACCATGCGAAAGCCCAGCCTGTCAGCGCGCCGCCGCAATCATATCGGCCAGGGCGCGGAGCAATTCCGGCACACCTTCACCACTCGCCCCGCTGATCAGCATGACAGGCTTGCCGGCGGCGCGGGAAAGCGCCTTGACGCGTGCGGTGCGTGCCTGCGGCGTCATGGCATCAGCCTTATTGAGCGCGACCAGTTCGGGGCGGGCTTCCAGTCCATGGCCATATTCGGCCAATTCGCGGCGAATGGTGCGATAGGCGCGGGCCGGGTCCGCCGCTGCGCCATCCACCAGATGCAGCAGCACCTTGCAGCGTTCCACATGGCCCAGAAAGCGCGTGCCAAGCCCAGCCCCTTCCGCAGCCCCTTCAATCAGGCCAGGCAGATCGGCTAGCACGAATTCTTCAGTCGCGTTCAGGCGCACCACGCCAAGTTGTGGATGCAGCGTAGTGAAGGGGTAATCGGCAATCTTCGGGCGGGCCGCGGAAGCTGCGGCCAGGAAGGTGGATTTGCCGGCATTGGGCAGGCCCACAAGCCCGGCATCGGCAATCAGCTTGAGCCGCAGCCAAAGCCAGCGTTCTTCGCCCGGCCAGCCCTTATCGGCACGGCGTGGCGCGCGATTGGTCGAGGTTTTGTAATTCGCATTGCCGAAGCCGCCATCGCCCCCCAGCGCCAGCACCACGCGTTTGCCGAGCTTATCAAGGTCCGCGATCATGGTTTCACGATCTTCGGCGAAGATTTGCGTGCCCACGGGCAGCTTCAGCACAACATCATCGCTGGCCGCACCAGTGCGGTCAGACCCCGCGCCATTGCCGCCCTTGCGCGCCTTGAAATGCTGGGCGTAGCGGTAATCAATCAGGGTATTCAGCCCGGACACGGCTTCGGCGATGACATTCCCGCCCTTGCCGCCATTCCCGCCATCCGGGCCGCCAAATTCGATGAATTTCTCGCGCCGGAAGGCGACAACGCCATCCCCGCCATCGCCGGCCTTCACCCAGATTTTCGCTTCATCAAGGAATTTCATGGGATGATCCGAAGGGCGTTACAGCCCCAAAAATAAAACGAGGGCCCCAAGGGACCCTCGCCTTCAGGAATACACTGGAAGCCAGGGTTATTCCGCAGCCTGCGGCAGCGGCTGCACGTTCACATGAACGCGGTCTTCACCCTTGCGTTCAAACACCACGCGGCCATCAACCGCGGCATGCAGGCTGTGCTGACGGCCAGCATAGACATTGGTGCCCGGAATCATCTTGGTGCCGCGCTGCGTGACGATGATGGAGCCCGCATTGACGGTTTGCCCACCAAACAGCTTCACACCGAGGCGCTTACCGGCAGAATCGCGACCATTGCGCGAAGAACCGCCTGCTTTCTTATGTGCCATGGCTGAGTTCCTTTCCGATCAGGCTGCGTTGATGGAGGCGATGCGCAGCACGGTCTGGTGCTGGCGATGGCCATTCTTGCGGCGGCTATTCTGCCGGCGGCGCTTCTTGAAGATCAGCACGCGGTCACCGCGATTCTGTTCCACCACGGTCGCGGTCACGCTGGCGCCCGGCACGGTCGGCGCGCCAATGGCCAGGCCCGCTTCGGTCCCGATGGCCAGAACGTCATGGATCGTCACGGTGGCGCCGGGTTCGGCTTCCAACCTTTCAACGGTCAGGACGGCGTCCGGCGTGACGCGGTATTGCTTGCCGCCGGTGCGGATAACTGCATAGGTCATGGGGATGCCCCGAAACTCTTTCTAAATCGTGTCTGGCCGGCCTTCACCAAGGGCAAAAACCGCCCGCCCCGGGCGCGGAGCGCCGGGCCGGAAGAGGCGGGCTTATAGAAGGACCGCCCCCTAACGTCAACGGTGGAGATTGCGCCCGAGAGCGGGGCCAATTATAGGAGCGCGGTCGATCGAGGGGAGGCGCGCTTCCCCTAGCGCTGGAGAGGTGCCGGAGCGGTCGAACGGGTCGGTCTCGAAAACCGAAGTACGGGCAACTGTACCGTGGGTTCGAATCCCACCCTCTCCGCCACCACTTGCACACAAGCTATTGTAAATTCTATATTTTTCTTTCAGTTCCACAATTAGCCCACAATTCAGCCCACAAAATGCTCTTTCCGGTGCCGACACAGATTGTTCCGGTGTTTATTTGACGCGCAGCAAGTATAGGATCGCCTCTCTTGGATTGCCTTGAGTTCAGCCTTCTGGAGTAATCCCCCCCGGCCACAATTTCCGGCTCATCAGACCCTCACCCAGGGGGTACACCCCCTTTATGGTTTGGGTCCCCTGTCCGCCATTACATACTATTTTACGCGAGCAATTACCGGCTGTGCCGCCACGTCGGAGCCGTTCAAGGTGTGATCTCGGTATGGGGAGATTAGTGCCACAACAGGCGCTTCCTGGGGCTAATCCCCCCCCCCAACCGAGGCCGAAGAACGCAACTATTCCTTACCGGATTAGCCGGCCATGGCAGCCGAACCTATTCAAGATAGCTCCGACAACTCCGAAAAGGTTCATGTCAGGTAATATCAGGCCGCGTACATGCGGCCATAGTGCACGAAACTCTACCCAGAATTCATTAAATCAGTGGTACATAAAAGTGGTGCTAGACACGGCAAATCCGGGAGATGAAGACAAGCCGCACCAGCATATGGCTTCGCTCCCAACGACCGGAGTGGATGCAGGTGAGCGGAGGAGTGAACTGTTGTGATTTTTCAGAAGTTGCGATCATGGATTCATCACTGACCTTTTTACGGAAGTCTGACTGATGCGTGGCAAAACGATTCCACTCACGCTTGGCCGAAGGCTGGTCGCTGATCTTGTCGCGGCGTCGAACTGGACGACCAAGGGCGTCATCAGCCGTCAGATGCACTTACCGCGACTTGTTGCCGCACGTGCGACGCAAACCGATCGTACGCCGTGGACCGCCCTTATCGCTACAGCCTTCTCACGCGTTGCGGCGCATAGGCCCGAATTACGGCGCAGCTACGCCCCATTTCCCCGTCCACATCTTTACGAGGTGCCAGTTTCGATTGCGGTCATCACTGTCGCCCGCGAGGTGAACGGCGAAGAAATACTTCAGTTTGCACGTATTCGCGCACCGGACCTCTTAGGCCCCGTCACCACTGGAACTGAGTTGCGCCGTTTATCTTCTACGCCGCTTACTGATATTCCTGATAGCCGTAAGCTATTGGCTATAATGCGCTGGCCCTGGCCCATCCGTAAGATTCTTTGGTGGATCGGCCTGAACGTTGGCCGGCAGCGTGCAAATTTTTTTGGTACCTTCGGCATCACTAGCCTTGCAGGGATGAACGCCTCCATAAATAGCGCAGTTCACCCTCTAAGTATTTGCCTCAGTTGGTCACCACTATCTGAAGATAGTAAAACCGTGATGGTTTGTTCTTTCGATCATCGGGTTTGCGACGGAATGACTATCGCGCAGGCTCTGGCGGCGCTTGAAGCTGAGCTTGAAGGCCCCGTTGCCAGCGCACTGAGATAAAGCCGAAATTTGCGCCTCAAACCCACATGGACAAAAGAGAAATTCCTGCCCGAATAACGCTAAGGGGGCATCAAATAAGCTTCTCCCTATTATACAAAGGATGGCGTAATTTTATGGAGGAACACATCCAACGCCGCCGCTTGATACGCTGGCGCTCCAGCAAGATGGCCTTCCACACCTAAAGACTGGTTCATGGTCTGGTTAGTACGAGGGCGGCGCATTTGAATCAGAAGTGTTTAATGGCGGGGCATTATGAGCCGCATGGCACCAAGTAGCCTTGGATGCAGGTAGCCCCCCGGCTTCAATTTCCGGCTCATCAGACCCCCACCTAGGGGGTACACCACTTTGATGGTTTTGGTCCCCTATCCGCCATTACATACTATTTCACGTGAAGAATCAGCGGCCTGAGCCGCTTGCACGGGCCAATGCAAATGGCTTCCTGGCAGTGGGCTTATGCCGCAATTACAAGCGTTTCCTGGGACCAATCTGGTGGGTCTCACCAGCTAGCACGCTAGATTGCCCCCGCGCCTAGGCTGATAAGCGACAGCCGCGTTGGCCAACGAGGGGGTGCCTCCAAAAATGGACCGCTTCAGCAGAGCGACTGACTGTGGCCTGGGCCTGCATTTTCGCTTATATTGCGTGACCCAGTTAAGTCGAGGCCTAGGTCATGGATGTACGTAAACTCGCCGCTGTAACCCTGGCAGCCTTGGTTCCGGTGACCGTTCAGGCTCAAACGCCTGGTGAGGCGGTCAGCGGCTTGTATCTTGGGGCGGGCTTGGGAGGAAACTCCCTTTTAACTACCGATGTTTCTGGCGGCTATGGCGCATCGCGCACCGCCATTATTGGGGCAAGTTCTGAATTTGAATGGGGTTACGCTGGTGTACTGAGCCTTGGGTGGGGTTTTGGTAATGGCCTACGCGCAGAGATAGAGGGTAGTTATCGGCAAAATAGTACGAAGTCCTATACTGAAGCCGGTTCTCAGTATTCCGGGTACGGCGCTGCCAGTAGCTACGGCGCGATGTTGAATGTTCTATATGATATCGACCTTGGGGAACCATTGTTTGGTATGACGCCATACGTTGGCGCTGGCGTCGGATATATCTGGCATGAATACAAGGATGTTGGTTACCGAAATAGTAGTGCCGATTACGTCCTTTATAATGGAACATCTGGCGCAATCGGTGGGCAGGCTATTGCTGGCCTCTCCTTCCCCGTATCCGCTTTTCCCGGTTTGGCTTTCACAGCCGAGTATAGGTTTATGATGACAGCAGGTCATAAGCTCGCCTCCAATCCTTGGGACGGAGGCCCCAATGATACAACGGATGCAAAAATAGATAACTACAACCACTCTATTCTCGTGGGCCTGCGCTACGCCTTCAACGCTGCGCCAACCGTTGTCTCCGCTGCTCCAATTACCGCTGCACGCACCTACTTGGTATTCTTCGACTGGAACAAGGCTGACCTAACAGATCGCGCCAAGCAAATACTTGGTGATGCTGCTTCTGGGCGTGGACAGGGCGTGACCCGGATCGAGGTGAATGGGTACACGGACCGTTCCGGTTCCGACCATTATAACCAGGGCCTATCAGAGCGCCGCGCTAACGCGGTTGCCGCAGAACTGGTGCGCCGTGGGGTGCCGCGCAATGAAATTGTGACCCGCGGCTTTGGTGAAGCCAATCCGCTGATCCCGACCGCCGATGGTGTACGTGAACCCCAGAACCGCCGCGTGGAAATCATACTACGCTAAGGGGGCGGAAGCAGTGAGAGGCTGCCGCAATGCTCGTGGTGGGCATTGTGGTCCCTTTTCCTATTTCCGCTTGATTGATGCCTGCCTGGATGTGCCGCACTTCCGAAAGCTAGGCCCTCAGGGCTAGGCATCAGCGTAATTGCCCACCGACGTCATCAGAAAAATGGTCACCTGAAGATATCGCTCAAAGTGCAGCATACAGATATCGGCATGTTTAAAGTAATTGCATGATCACGTATTGCATGAGAAAGTAATAGTGAGTGTAAATGTTGTTGTAATACTGAATTTTTCATGTCTGGTTAAAAAGGGCAGAGAGATGCGCGTTCGATTGTGCTTAACGGCCGGTGTCACAATTCTGGCGAATATTTTCGCTGTAGAAAGTGCAGCGGCCCAATCAGAGCGAGCGCCATCAAGCTGGTCCGGTACCTACATTAGTGTTCTGGGAATTGGGAGTGCATCAACGATCTCTGGCACAAGCCGAAGGGGCGATGGTGAATTTGGTGCTAATGCAGATGAAGAAAAAGCAAACACGTCCTTTCGCGGTGGCGGTGCGGGTATTTTGTTTGGTTATCAGCATCAGTATTCAAATGGTATCATAGCAGGCCTCGAAGCTGATTGGTCATGGCTCAGCCTGAAAGGGACCCAGGACAGTTTGGTGGATACTGTTGGGAATCCCTACTATGGGATGCTGATGGCTTCCAATACCCGCGAAACGCAGTGGTCATCTACTGCTCGCTTGCTGCTGGGGTATGGAGAAGAATCATGGATGATCAACGCTACGGCCGGTTTAGCTACTGCGTCCATGCTCGAAACTCGTACCCAATATAAGGGATTTTCATCACCAAGCCGTACGGAGGCACAATTCACCGAGAAATCTCAAGCAATACCTTTGGGGTACGCTGTTGGGGTGACTGGATCATGGCGGGTTTCCGACAAATGGGCTTTGCGCGCCGACTATCTTCTGACCCAGTTCGATCAGGTACATTTCAGTTTCCCGAACGCCCGCGGAGGGGTGGCTAGCTCATATTCATCTGTACAGGGTCGCTCAATACATAATGACATTTCGTTGCATATGTTTCGTGTTGGCGTGACCTATTCGTTCTGAAATAAAGGTATTGTTGTCAGATCCAGCGGCCAAGCGCGAATATGGCGCGCGACAGTATATCCGTCAGTGCTTCAATGATCGAGGTTTGAGGCGGCGCCAGTATCGCACCCATGACGTCAGTCACACGCCTGATTAATGCCCCGGTGCGGTCTGCAGGCCTACCGCATTTCGATGGTACCGCCCGAGTTGGTATTACTGGCATCAAGGCTGTGAGGGGTTTGTAAGGGAATTAATAGAAAAAATAGTAAGATTTTGTTGCCCTTACATCGTATGTTTCCGGCCTGACAGGAGCCAGCATGCCTCAAGGCACCAAACAACCGCGCCGTCCTGGCGCACCATTGGGCAACCAGAATGCCCTCAAGCATGGCCGTAGGTCTGCGGTAGCCATTGAAAAGCGGCGTAGCCGCAATGCCATGCTCAAGGCCTCAGCACTGGTTTTAAGCCACCTGGGAATGCTTGATGGCAGGTGCCGCTGTAAGCCGCTCCGGCCGGATCAGATCCAGTACGTGCCAGCAGAATGGCTGCCCCTGATCAGTCCTGGGTATTTCTTGGTGCCAGATCGATATTGGAAATAACAGCAACACGCCACTGGCCTTCCCGCTTTGTAGCGGCGTAGCGGATAAACCACGTTGTGGGAGATAAGAGGATAGGAAGGTGATTGTGGGCAGTATTGATGGATTAATGC
>JBEDHL010000236.1:0-2603 GCA_041174145.1 Pseudomonadota bacterium | reverse complement strand
GTGCCAAGCGCGCCAGCGCCCATGCCTGTGATTCAACAGACGCTGCCGCGCTTGGCACCGTGCTGGCGGCGCTGCGCGCCGAGGGGTTACTGTTTCGCGGCGTGGTGCAGGCGGCGGCCATTTTCGCCGATGCCGCAGCAGCGCGGCAGAATAGCGCGAGCTTCGCGCGCGTGCTCGCCCCCAAGCTTGCAGTGGCCGAAGCTTTGGAAGCGCTCACCATCAAAGACCCGCTGCATCTGTTTTTGCTGTTTTCTTCCGCCACCACCGCTTTCGGCAATCCTGGTCAGGCGAATTACGTCGCTGCCAATGCCGCGCTGGAAGGCATGGCGCGGCGGCGCCATGCGGAGGGCAAGCCCGCGCTGGCGATTGGCTGGGGCCCGATTGCCGATGCCGGCGTGCTGACCCGCCAATCCGCGGCGGCGGAAAAGCTGGAACGCTTGAGCGGCGCCAAACCCATGGCCGCGCAGGAAGCCCTGGCCGATTTGCCCGCCCTGATCGAGGCCGGGGTGCCGGTAATCCATGTGGCGCGTATGGGCTGGGATAGCATGCAAGCGGCGCTGCCCATCATGGCGGAACCCGCCTTTGCAGCAATCGCCGGACAAGCCACCGCGCATGAAGCCGATGGCGCCGCGCTACGCACACAGCTTTGCACCATGGAACCGGGCGCGGCACGCGCCGCGCTGCTGGCGCTTGCGCGCGACGAAATGGCGCGCATCCTGCGCCTGCCGCCGGAAGCGGTGCGGGTGGATCAGCCCTTGCCGGGGCTTGGGCTTGATTCACTCGGCGGGATTGAATTGCGCATGGCACTGGAACGCCGGCTTGGCATCACCGTACCGCTGACTGCGGTGACCGAGGATTTGACCCTTGCCTTATTGGTACAGCGTATTTCGGCCGTTTTGTTCAAGGATGATGCCGATGCCGCAATGCTGGAGGCCTTGATCGAAACCCATGAACCGGCAGCGGTGCAATGAATAGCGGCTTCGGCCTTTCTGCTGCTGCGCGCGCGGCGTTGCTCGCGCGATTGACCCGCCAGCGAGAGGATGCGCCAGCGCTGGAAGCGCCGCGCGGCTTTCGCGAATTGCCCGGCCAGCGGGAGATGGCGCTGACCCGCGACGCTGCGGCGAGCCTGGAATTGGAAAACCCGTTCTTTCGCGCGCATGAAGGCATTGCCGCCGCGCATAGCCGGATTGGCGGACGGGACGTGATCAATTTCGGTTCCTATAATTACCTTGGCCTGAATGGTGATCCGCGCGTGCAGGCGGCGGCCAAGGCGGCTATTGATGCTTACGGTGTTTCCGCTTCCGCATCGCGCATGGTATCCGGCGAAAGGCCGCTGCATGGCGCGCTTGAAGCGGCACTGGCGGCACATTACCAGGCGCAGGCTGCACTTGTGTTTGTTTCAGGCCACGCCACCAATGTTACGGTAATTGGCCATTTGCTGGGGCCGCGTGATCTCATTCTGCATGACGCGGCCATTCACAATTCCTGCACGGAAGGCGCCAGGCTTTCCGGCGCCAAGCGGCTTTCCTTCCCGCATAATGATCGGCGAGCGGCGGAAGCGGCGCTGAAGGAATCTCGGCGCGGCGCGCGGCGGGCGCTTTTGGTGATTGAAGGCCATTATTCAATGGATGGCGACATCCCGGATTTGCCACGCTTCATTGAAATTGCGCGGCGCCATGATGCCTGGTTGATGGTGGATGAAGCCCATGCGCTGGGCGTTGTCGGCGCACGCGGCCATGGCCTGCATGAATATTACGGTATCGACCCGAATGAGGTTGATATCTGGATGGGCACGCTTTCAAAAACGCTTTCGGCCTGCGGTGGCTATATCGCCGGCAATGCCAGCCTGATCGAATGGCTGCGCCATTCCGCGCCGGGCTTTGTCTATTCCGTCGGTCTTGCGCCAGCCTTGGCGGCGGCGGCTTTTGAAAGCCTTGCCATCCTGCATGCCGAACCCGAACGCGTGGCACGCTTGCAGGCCAATGCAGCGCTATTCCTGGGCCTTGCGCGTGAGGCCGGGTTTGATACCGGCAGCGCCACAGCGCATGCGATCATTCCGGTGATTTTGGGGTCTTCCATTGCGGCGGCGCGTTATTCGCAATCGCTGCTGGCGCGCGGCATCAATGTGCAGCCGATCATCTATCCCGCGGTCGCGGAAAAGGCGGCGCGGCTGCGCTTTTTCCTCTCAAGCGAACATACGGATGCGGATATCCGGGCCACCATCGCGGCGCTGATCGCCATTCGTGCCGAGGCGAAAAAATAAGGCCCGCGATTTTCGCGCGGGCCTTGGCGTAAATTACAGTTCTTCGTCGCCCCAATCGGCGCTGGCATCATTGCCGTAATCGGCGGTTGCATCCTGCTGCGCATCCCCACCCCAGGGTGAGGCTGACGGCACGGCTTCCTGCGCGAAACCACCGGATGACGCGGCATGCGCCGCACCGCCGCCGCCCAGCGCGCTCATCAGCATATTGCCGAGCATGATGCCGCCCGCGACACCCGCCGCCGTGGCGAGCGCGGTGCCAAGGAAACCGCCACCCGGACGCTGCTGCAGCGCCTGGGGGTTGTGGCCCGGCGGGTAATAGGGCTGCGGGCGGGGCGGCATG
>JBEDHL010000235.1:0-10445 GCA_041174145.1 Pseudomonadota bacterium | reverse complement strand
AAAGGCAGGAAGAAGCGTCCCGCCCACGCCCAACGCGCCCGCGTAGCTGATGCAGCGCCGCCAGGCCGAAGCGTTCCGCCTGTTCGATCAGCATGATGGTGGCTTCCGGCACATCCACGCCGACTTCGATCACCGTGGTGGCGACCAGGATATTGGTCCGTCCGGCGGCGAAATCGGCCAGGGCGGCTTCGCGCACCGAAACATCTTGCATGCCATGGGCCAGGCCAACCCGGCCCGGGAAATGGCCGGAAAGCTCTGCAAAGCGGTCCTCGGCCGCCACGCTGTCATCCTTTTCGCTGCCGGTGATGGCGCGCACCACCCAATAGGCGCGGGCGCCACGTGCCACGGCTTCATGCAGGCGGGCGACAATTTCCGGCAGGCGATCCTGGCTGAATATGCGGGTGGCGATGGGCTGGCGCCCGGCGGGTTTGCCGGCCATGCGGCTGATGGCCATTTCGCCCCATTGCGTCAGCAATAGCGTGCGGGGGATGGGCGTTGCAGTCATCACCAGCATATCTGCGGCCTGGCCCTTTTCCGCCAGCATCAGGCGCTGCGCCACGCCAAAACGGTGCTGTTCATCCACTACCGCAAGGCCCAGATCCTTGAAGACCACGCCTTCCTGAAACAGCGCATGGGTGCCAACCACGATGGGGAGTGTTCCATCCGCCAGCCCTTGCAGCACGCGGCGCCTTTCCTTGCCTTTCACGCTACCCGCCAGCAGCGCCACTGGCACGCCAGCGGCGCCGCAAAGCCGCTCAAAACTCCGTAAATGTTGGCGCGCGAGCAATTCTGTCGGCGCCATCAGGGCGGCCTGGGCGCCGGCTTCCACCGCCCGCAGCATGGCCATCAGCGCCACCAGGGTTTTGCCGGCGCCCACATCGCCTTGCAGGAGGCGCAGCATCCGCCGGGGGGCGGCCAGATCGGCATCTATTTCCGCCATAGCCTCAAGCTGGGAAGGGGTTGGCGCATGGCCAAAGGCGGCCAAGGCGGGGCCGCGCAGGCTTTCATCGCCCTGCAGCGCGCGGCCTGGCCTTTCCCGCACCCGCCGCCGCACAAGGCCGAGCGCGATTTGCCCCGCCAGCAGCTCATCATAGCCAAGCCGGCGGCGCGGCGCCGTGGCGCCTTGGCCTTCCGGCGCATGCAACTGGCGGATGGCATCGGCAAAGCCCGGCCAAGCTTCGCGCTTCAGCAGCGGCCCATCCACCCATTCCGGCAGATCGGGCAGGGATTTCAGCGCGCCATCCAGCGCATCGGCCATATTCCGCCAGGAAAGCCCGGCGGTGAGCGGCCAAATCGGCTGCCAAAGCGGGATGCGATGCGGCGGTTCCACCAGCGGGTCCGCATCCAATTCCAATTGCCAGGCGCGCTGAAACGCCTTGAGCCGCCCGGCAACGCGCCTCTCCGCGCCCTGCGGGAAGGCGCGCGTCAGTGCCGCGCCGGCCCAGGTCGCGCGGGAGAAGGAAATCAGGGCGCAGGGATCAGGGCCGCAGATGGCGGGGACCATCCAGGGCCCGCGCCCACCTCGCGCCGGGGCGCCCGTGATGCGGAGTTCAAGGGTTACTTCCTGGCCCTCAACGGCGCCGGCAAGGCTACGCAAAACCGGCCGATGCTGCACTCGTTCCGGCAGATGCAGCAGCAAATCCAGCACGCGCCCCCCGCCGACGGCGCGCGCCAGCAAGTCTGTCTTGCGCAGGCCAGGCAGGCTTTCAATGGGCGCCAGCAGCCGGGCCAGCTTGTCGCTGGCTTCGGGCGGCGCTTCGGGGCGGGCTGACAGGATTCCCATCCGCCTCTATATGCCAGCGCCCCGAGACTAGAGCGATATGCCAGATCCAACTGAACTAGATTCCCGCCGCCGCCGCCTTGTTTTTCGCGCCCAGCATCGCGGCACCAAGGAAACCGATATCCTGATCGGTGGCTTTGTCGCGCGCCATATCGCGACGCTTTCCGATGCCGAGGTTTCGGCTTTGGAAGACATTCTGGAGCTTTGGGATGTTGACCTGGCCGATTGGCTTTCCGGCCGCCGCCCCATTCCGCCCGAACATGACCACCCGCTGCTTCGTCGGATCATGGCCGAGGCCGGCGGCGGGCCATGAAACCCATCACCATCCATGGCGCGCCTGAGGGCTTTGACGCCCTGTTGGTGGCGCGTCGGCGCGCGGAGATCGATGCGCCCATCGCCCATGTCTGCCGCGATGATGCACGCATGGCCCGCATGGCGGATGCTTTGGGCTTCTTCGCGCCGGAAATTGAGGTGCTGCGCTTCCCCGCCTGGGATTGCCTGCCCTATGACCGGGTATCCCCCAATCCGGAAATCATCGCCGAACGTGTGGCAACGCTAACGCGGCTTTTGGAAGCGCCGAAGCGCCCGCGCGTGTTGCTCACCACCGTGAACGCCCTGGTGCAGAAAGTGCCGCCGCCCGCGGTGTTTGAAGGTGCCACGCTGTCGCTGGCAAAGGGCGGGCGGATACAGCCAGAAAAGCTGACCGAATTTCTGGAAGCCAATGGCTATCACCGCACCGGCACGGTGATGGAACATGGTGAATATGCCGTGCGCGGCGGCATTGTTGATCTCTACCCGGCGGGTGAACCGGAACCGCTGCGGCTCGATTTCTTCGGTGATGAGATCGAAGATATGCGCCGCTTTGATACGGCCAGCCAGCGCAGCGGTAAGGTTGTGCCTGCGCTTTCCTTGCGCCCCGTTGGCGAAGTGTTTCTGGATGAGGCTTCGCGCGCACGCTTCCGTGGCGCCTATCGCGAATTATTTGGCGCGGCGGCTGCAGACGACCCGCTTTATGGCGCGATCAGCGCCGGGCGGCGGCACCCCGGCATGGAACATTGGGCCGGGCTGTTTCACGAAGCCATGGTGCCCGTGCTGGCGTATTTGCCGGACGCCGAAATCAGCTTCGATCATCAGGCCGAGGAAGTGCTGAAGGCGCGGTTCGAGATGATCACTGATCATTACGAAGCCCGCCGCGTGCCTTCGCGCATTGGTGATGGCGATGTGCCCTATCGCCCCGCGCCGCCCGCGACATTGTATCAGGATGAAGCTGGCTGGGCTGAGATGCTCACGGATTGTCGCGTGCTGCGCTTTTCGCCCTTTGCCCAGCCTGAAGGGATTGCGGCGGGCGGGCGCCCCGGCCCGCTTTTCGCCGAAGCCCGCAGCGCGGGGGAGAATGTTTTCGCGGCCTATGCCGCCATGGTGCAAGGCGAAGCCAAGGCCAAGCGCAGGCCAGTGCTGGCGGCTTGGTCACGCGGGTCTCGTGAGAGGCTTGGCAATCTGCTGCGCGAAAATGGCGTGAAGGCCGAAGCGGCCGAGGATTGGAAGGCCGCGCGCGCGCTGCCCCCTGATGTTGTCGCGCTGGTGGTGATGGGGATTGAGCGCGGCTTTATTGCTGAAGGCATTGCTGTCACAGCCGAGCAGGATTTGCTCGGTGAGCGCATCGCCCGCCCACCGCGCCGCCGCCGCCGTGCTGATCAATTCATCGCGGACGCCACCGAAATCGCAGAGGGCGATTTGGTGGTGCACCAGGATCACGGCATTGGCCGCTATGAAGGGCTGGTCACCATCGAAGTGTCAGGCGCGCCGCATGATTGCCTGAAGCTGATTTATGATGGTGGGGACCGGTTGTTTGTGCCGGTGGAGAATATCGAAATCCTATCCCGCTTCGGTTCTGAAGGCATGGGGGTCGCCCTTGATAAGCTTGGCGGCGTTTCCTGGCAAAATCGCAAGGCCAAGGCGAAGTCGCGCATTCGCGACATGGCTGCCGAGTTGATCCGCACCGCGGCCATGCGGCGTATGAAGGATGGAACGCTGGCAACCCCGCCCGAGGGGATGTGGGATGAATTCTGCGCCCGCTTCCCCTTTGCCGAGACGGAAGACCAATCCCGCGCCATTTCTGATGTTTTGGAAGACCTTTCCGCGGGCCGGCCGATGGATCGGTTGATTTGCGGTGATGTTGGTTTCGGCAAAACCGAAATCGCGCTGCGCGCGGCCTTTGTGGTGGCGATGTCTGGCGCCCAAGTGGCGGTGGTGGTGCCAACAACGCTGCTGGCACGGCAGCATTTCCGCAATTTCCAGAAGCGCTTTGAAGGCTTCCCGCTGAGGATCGCGCAACTCTCTCGCCTGGTGACGGCGAAGGATGCGGCGGAGGTGCGGGAAGCGATGAAGCGCGGCGATATCAATATCGTGATCGGCACCCATGCGCTTTTGGCCAAGGGCATTGAATTCGCCGATCTTGGCCTGCTGGTGGTGGATGAGGAGCAGCATTTCGGCGTGCGCCATAAGGAAGCGCTGAAGGCGCTGAAATCCGATGTGCATGTGCTGACACTGACCGCGACCCCCATTCCGCGCACATTGCAATTGGCGCTGACGGGTGTGCGTGAAATGAGTGTAATCGCAACGCCCCCGGTGGATAGGCTTGCGGTGCGCACCTTCATCATGCCCTGGGATGCGGTGGTATTGCGTGAAGCCATTCAGCGCGAACGCTTCCGTGGCGGGCAGATTTTCTGCGTGGTGCCGCGCATTGAAGACATGGCGAAGCTTGCCGAACGCCTGGCGGAAATTGTGCCGGAAGCGCGCATGGTCCAGGCGCATGGCCGCATGACACCGACCGAACTTGAACGCGTCATGACCGAATTTGGCGATGGCAAGCATGATATCCTGCTGTCCACCAATATCGTTGAAAGCGGGCTGGATATGCCGGCAGTGAATACGCTGATCATCCATCGCGCGGATATGTTCGGCTTGGCGCAGCTTTATCAGCTACGCGGTCGCGTCGGGCGCGGGAAGCTGCGCGGTTATGCGTATCTGACCTGGCCGGAAGCGCATCGGCTTTCCGCGGCGGCGGAAAAGCGGCTGGAAGTGATGCAGACGCTGGATAACCTCGGCGCGGGCTTCACCCTGGCTTCCCATGATTTGGATATTCGCGGCGCGGGCAATCTGCTGGGTGAGGAACAATCCGGCCAAATCCGCGAAGTCGGTATCGAACTTTACCAGCAAATGCTGGAAGAAGCCGTGGCGGATATCAAAGCCGGCGCTGAGGGCCAGGAGAGTGAGCGGGAATGGACGCCGCAGATCAATCTGGGCCTGCCGGTGCTGATTCCCGAAAACTACGTCACGGATTTGCCGGTGCGGCTGGGGCTTTATCGGCGCATCGGCGGGCTTGCGACGGATGGCGAGAATGACGCCATGGCGGCGGAATTGGCGGATCGCTTCGGGCCCCTGCCGCCTGAGGTGGAAAACCTGCTGCAAGTGGTCGCGATCAAGCGGCTCTGCCGCCAGGCGGGTGTGGAAAAGCTGGATGCCGGGCCGAAGGGGCTGGTCTTGAGCTTCCGGGGCCAGAATTTCGCCAATCCCGGCGGGCTGATTACCTGGATTCAGGGGCAGAAGGGCGCGGTGAAGCTCCGCCCCGATGCCAAGCTGGCGCTGATCCGCGATATGGACTTGGCGGAGCGCGTTAAGCGGGCGCGGGATTTGCTGCGGGTGCTGGCACGCTTGGCCGCAGGCGCAAAGCCAGTTTGATTTCCCCGGCCTTGGGGCGCTATCAGGGGTATTGATGGGCCTGTAGCTCAATGGTCAGAGCGGACCGCTCATAACGGTTTGGTTGCAGGTTCGAGTCCTGCCGGGCCCATTTTTGCCCGCTGCGCGGGCAAAAATCCCCCGGAGGGATGCGGCCAAAGGCCGCCAAGATCGACCCTCGCGCGGCACTGCCGCGCGAGATCAAAGGATTGGCGCCTTCCTACCCAGTCAGATTCTACGCGCCGGGCGAAATCCCCCGGAGGGAGGCGGTCTGTTGCCGATTTCACCCGGCCGCAAACTGCTCTATTAGCCCTGCACGAAACCCCTCATTCACATCAGGTCCCCCGCCCCATGGCTGCCTATCAATACGTCTATGTCATGAAGAACCTCACCAAGTCCTATCCAGGCGGGCGAGAGGTCTTCAAGGGCATCACGCTTTCCTTCTTGCCCACCGCCAAGATCGGCGTGCTGGGGCCGAATGGCGCGGGCAAATCCACGCTCATGCGCATCATGGCCGGGCAGGATAAGGATTTTGGCGGTGAGGCTTGGGCGGCGGAAGGCGCCAAGGTTGGCTATCTGCCGCAGGAACCGCAGCTCGACCCCAATATGACAGTGGGCGAGAATGTGCGCGCGGCCTTTGCCGAACTTTCTGCGAACCTTGCCCGCTTCAACGAGATTTCCGAAAAATTCGCCGAGGAAATGAGCGACGATGAGATGAACAATCTCCTCGCCGAACAGGCGGAATTGCAGGAAAAGATTGACGCTGTGAATGGCTGGGAAATTGACCGGCAGGTGGATATCGCACTCGATGCGCTGCGCTGCCCGCCCGCTGATAGCGCCGTGACGCATCTTTCCGGTGGTGAGCGGCGCCGTGTCGCGCTTTGCCGCCTGCTGCTGGAAAAGCCCGATCTGCTATTGCTTGACGAACCGACCAACCATTTGGATGCGGAAAGCGTTTCCTGGCTGGAAAAGACCTTGCGCGAATACCAGGGCGCGGTGCTGATCGTGACCCATGATCGCTACTTCCTGGACAATGTGACAGGCTGGATTCTGGAGGTGGATCGCGGCCGGGGCATTCCCTATGAGGGGAATTACTCCGCCTATCTTGAAGCCAAGCGCAAGCGCCTTTCGCAGGAAGAACGCGAAGAAACCGCGCGCCAGCGGCAATTGGCCGAAGAACAGGAATGGATCGGGCGTTCGCCGGCCGCGCGCCAGGCGAAATCCAAGGCGCGCGTCGCGGCCTATGAGGATTTGTTGCGTCGCAGCCAGGAAAAGGCGCCGGACCCGACTGAAATCAC
Organism: Pseudomonadota bacterium; assembly: GCA_041174145.1. GTDB lineage: Bacteria > Pseudomonadota > Alphaproteobacteria > Acetobacterales > Acetobacteraceae > Neoroseomonas. The sequence goes on along the minus strand of JBEDHL010000235.1, from coordinate 3,629 downwards.
CATCCCGCCTGCGCCGCGGTTGGGCAATACCGTTATTGTCGCGGAAAACCTTTCCAAGGGGTTTGGCGATCGGCTGCTGATTGACAATCTTTCCTTCAAGCTGCCGCCCGGCGGTATTGTGGGCGTGATCGGCCCCAATGGCGCGGGCAAATCCACGCTGTTCAAGATGATCACGGGTGGCGAAACGCCTGATTCCGGCAGCCTTGTAGTTGGTGATAGTGTACAACTTGGCTATGTGGATCAAAGCCGCGATAGCTTGAATGATACGCGCAGCGTCTGGGAAGAAATCTCGGACGGGATGGATATGATCACCATCGGCAAGCGGAGCATTCCTTCGCGCGCCTATGTCGCGGCCTTCAATTTCAAGGGCGGAGATCAGCAGAAGCGCGTTGGTGTGCTTTCCGGTGGTGAACGCAATCGCGTGCATCTGGCGAAGATGCTGAAGCGTGAGCACAATGTCATTCTGCTTGACGAACCGACCAATGATTTGGATGTGGACACGCTGCGTTCATTGGAAGAAGCGCTGATGGATTTTGCCGGCTGCGCGGTCATCATCAGCCACGATCGCTTCTTCCTGGACCGGCTGGCCACCCATATCCTAGCCTTCGAAGGCGATAGCCAAGTGGAATGGTTCGAGGGCAATTTCCAGGCCTATGAGGAAGACAAGCGTCGCCGTCTGGGTGCGGATGCGACCGAACCGCACCGCATCAAATATCGGCCCTTGCAGCGGTGAACCAAACACTCGGCGCGCTGCATACACCGCGCGGCATCACTACCGCGCGGCTTTCCCTGCTGCCGCCCGCGCCAGAGCAATTAACGGATCTTATCCGCCTGAAGGCGGATGAACGCGTTTTTGGCTTCATGCTGCATGGCACGCGCAGTGCCGAACGCACGCGGGAAGAATTGGAAGATGATGTGGATTTCTGGGCGGTGCGTGGTTACGGCACCTGGTCCGTTTTTGAACGCGGCAGTGGCGAATTTTTGGGTATTTGTGGGCTGATGGAACGCCCCGATGGGCGTGGTGTCGCGCTGCGCTATGCGCTTTGGCCGGAATGTCGTGGCAAGGGCTATGCGCGCGAAGCGGCGCGCGCCGCGCTTGATTTCGGCCATGCGGCAGGTCTTGCACGCATCATCGCCGTAGCGCGCGAAAGCAATCAGGCGTCACGTGAAGTGATGGAAGATATCGGCATGCGTCCTGCCGGCGGCTTCACGCATAAGGGCCATGCGATGGTGGTTTATGAAAGCCTCGGCGGCGGCTGATCAGCCGCCTTCACGCGCCGCCAATTGGGCGATCTGCCCGCGCATGGCATCCAGAAGCGAAGCAACACGCCCGCTATTGCGTTGAATGACAGCGGCATATTCGCTGCGGGTCGTGAGCCGGAGCGAAGTGCCCTCCGCAATCACATCCACTACCTTGGGCTGGCCATTGATTTCGGCCACGCGCCAATCCAGCGTGAAACTGGGGCTATTGGGTCGTTCCACCAGCGTGCTGACCAGCGCATCTTCTTCCGTGCGTTGTTGTGACCGACCGAGTGAGAATTTCACGCCGCGATATTCCCCAAAACGAGAGGAAAGGTTGCGAATGATGATTTCATCAAACAGCTTCAGGTAATCCTGCAGTTCGGCGGGCGATGCTTGGCGCACATACCGACCCAGGATGAAGCGGCCCGTGCCTTCAATATCAATCGCAGTGCGCAGAATGCCTGCGACCTTGTCGCGCCGCTGTGCCTGATTCAGGCGCTGGTCGTTGATGGCATTCACCAGATCCTGCCCGGCCTTGTCCACAAAGGCGGTGGCGCGGGCAATATCCATCTGCTGCGCATGGGCGGGCGTGCAGGCAAGGCCCATCATGCCGGCCAGAACAAGGCGACGATGTAGCAGAAAGCGCGGCATTAGCGGGGCTCCATCACACCCTGGCCGAAGCCAGTGCCGCCTGCGGGCGCCACGGCGCCGGCGGGGCTATCCCGGTTCTGGATTTCAAAGGCGCGGCGTTGGCGATAGGCGGAACGCAGGGTTGCATAAGGGTCGAGCGAGGTTTTGCGCACGGCATCAATCGGTTCCAGCAGGGCTTCACGCGTATCAATAACCGTGAGGCCGAGGCGGGTATAATTCCAGGCATCCAATATCTGGCCCTGCCCGAACCAGGTCACGGGGTTGATGACGATATCCGCCCCGAAGCCCACCAAATCGCGCGGATTGGATGGGCCGAGCAAGGGCACGAAAAGATAGAAGCCTTCGCCGACACCCCAAACCGCCAGGGTTTGCCCCATATCTTCCGAATGGCCATGCACATCATAGCTGCGCGCCACATCATTGATGCCGGCTAGCCCGATGGTAGAATTGACCATGAAGCGGCCAAGCGTGTTGCGCGCGCGGTCCAGATTGCCCTGCAAAAGATCGCCGGTCAGGATCACAGGGGTGCGAAGATTGCCCAGCATATTGCGGACCCCGTTCCGAACCGGCTGGGGCAATACATCCCGATAGGCTTTCGCAACGGGTTCAAGCACGGCCTGGTCTATCGCCTCATGCACCGCGAAAAGGGCGCGGTTGGTGGGTTCCAGCGGGTCGTTGGTTTCCTTGAATTCCTGTACCGCTTCCGGGTCATCGGCAGGCGGTGGCGTGGCGCAGCCTGCAAGCATCAGCAGGCAAAGCGCGGCAGGGCCAAGGATGCGGGCAGCGAGGGGTGTCATCTTAGGGGGTTCTTAGCGCGAAAAGCCTTGTTGGGGGAACCGCTTAAAGCAAGCTTTTCACTCTTGCCAAGATAGGCGCGATGGGCAAAGGGGGCGCCGTTGCGAAAAAGCAAATGCGTCACCATGTCGGGAAATATCATGAATAACCTTGCCCCTGGCCCGCTTGCCCGCTGGCTGACTGGCCCGCGTTTCAGCGCCCTGCCGGCCCCGGCGGCCCTGCCGGCGCCGCGGCTTTCCTTTGAATTTTTCCCGCCCAAGACGGACAAGCTGGAAGATCAGCTTTGGGCCTGTATTCGGCGGTTGGAACCGCTGGCACCCCGATTCGTCTCGGTGACCTATGGGGCAGGGGGTAGCACCCAGGAACGTACCCATGCCACGGTGGCGCGTCTGGTTTCCGAAACCAGCCTGACGCCGGCAGCGCATCTGACCTGCGTGGGCGCAACGCGCGATGAGGTTGATGAGGTTGCGCGGCGTTACTGGGCCGCAGGCGTGCGCCATATTGTGGCCTTGCGGGGCGATCCGCCGGCGGGCGCTTCCGAATATGTGCCGCATCCTGGCGGCTATGCCCAGGCCGAGGATTTGGTGCGGGGCCTGAAGCGGATTGGGGATTTTGAAATCAGCGTGGGCGCCTATCCGGAAACCCACCCGGCGGCGCTTTCGGCCGATGCGGATTTGGATTTCCTGAAGCGCAAGATTGATGCGGGTGCGACGCGCGCCATTACGCAGTATTTCTTTGAAGGCGAGACTTTTCTGCGTTTCATTGATCGCTGCCATGCCAAGGGCATTAATGTGCCGATCGTGCCGGGTATTTTGCCGGTTTCAAACTTCCAGCAGGTGGTGAAGTTCTCCGCCATGTGTGGCGCTTCTGTGCCCGCCTGGATGGGCCAGTTGTTTGAGGGGCTGGAGGAAGATGTGGAAACCCGCCGCATGGTGGCTGCC
>JBEDHL010000234.1:0-16335 GCA_041174145.1 Pseudomonadota bacterium | reverse complement strand
GCCGCCCCCTCGGCGGACCCCTTTGCGCTCGCCAAGGCGCTGTCCGGGCTGCATTTCATCGGCGGCGCCTATGTACCGGCGCGCAGCGGCAAAAGCTTCGCGGTGGTGAACCCGGCCACCGGCATTGAAGTGGCGCGTGCTGCGGAAGGCGGTGCGGCGGATGTGGATGCGGCGGTGACCAATGCCGCCAAGGCACAGAAGGAATGGGCCAAGCTGCCGGCGCGCAAGCGCGGCGCCCTGGTGCATCAATGCGCCGCCCTACTGAAGGAACATGTGGATGAATTGGGCCGGCTGATCGCGCTTGAAACCGGCAAGGCGCTGCGCACGGAAAGCCGCGTGGAAGCCAATGTTGTCGCCGATGTTTTCGAATTCTTCGGTGGCCTTGGCAGTGAATTGAAGGGCGAAAGCGTGCCCTTCGCGCCCAATGTGCTTTCCGTCACGGTGCGCGAACCGCTTGGCGTGGTGGGTGCCATCATTCCCTGGAATGTGCCCATGCTACTGATGGCGCTGAAAGTGGCGCCGGCTTTGGTGGCGGGCAATGCCGTTGTGGTGAAAAGCGCGGAAGAAGCGCCGCTGGCGGTGCTCCGCATTTGCGAAATCATGAACCGCGTGCTGCCGCCAGGCGTGTTCAACATGGTGAGCGGCTTCGGCCCCGAATGCGGCGCGCCGCTGGTGGCGCATCCGTTGGTGAAGAAAGTGACCTTCACCGGGTCGGTCGAGACCGGGAAGATTGTATATCGCGCGGCGGCTGAAAAGCTGATCCCGGTCACGCTTGAATTAGGCGGCAAGAGCCCGATGATCGTCTTTGCCGATTGTGACTTCGACAAGACGGTTTCCGGCGCGCTGACCTCCATGCGCTTCACGCGCCAGGGGCAAAGCTGCACCGCGGCATCGCGCATTTATGTGGAGCGGCCGATTTTTGACCGTTTCGTCACCGCCATGAAGGATGCGGTGAATGGCATGGTCATGGGCGATCCGCTGGATGAAAAGACCGATATCGGCACCATCATCAGCCAGGGCCAATTCGATAAGGTGAAGGGCTTCATCGCGGAAGGCACGGCCACTGCCGGCGCCACGGCGCATGTGTGCAGCCGCATGCCGGAAGACCCCGCGCTGAAGAAGGGCCTGTTCCTGCAACCGGTGATCTTCACGGGCCTGACACGCGAAAGCCGCCTGGTGCAGGAAGAAATCTTTGGCCCGGTGACGGTGATCCAGCCCTTTGATGACCCGGAATCGGTGCTGGCCGAGGCGAATGATTCCGTCTACGGCCTGGCCGCCAGCCTTTGGACCAATAACCTGAAGGTCGGGCTTGATCTGGCGCATCGGCTGGAAGCGGGCCTGGTGCAGATCAATCAAAACCTGGTCGTGCAGGCCAATCTTTCCTATGGTGGCGTGAAGCAATCCGGCCTTGGCAAGGAAGCGTCCCTGGAAGCCATGCTGGAACATTTCACCCACAAGAAGACCATTATGGTGAATATGGGTTAAGGGGAGAAGCATCATGGGGCGTTGGTTCGCGGCAGCGGTGCTTGCATTGGTCTTGGCGGGCTGTGCGCCGGAAGCGCCAGCGCCCCAGACAATCCCCGAACCGCCCGGCCCCGGCCTGGTTGGCTGGCGCCCCATTGGCTTCAATAATGAGCTATTCGAAAGCGGCTATGTTCAGGAACGCGAATTGAATATCTCAGGCCCGGTGCGCCGGGCCTGGATTATGCTCAATTTGCGTGAATCGATCCCCATTCCGGAAACCGGCGGGCGGGCGCTTTCGGTCCGCTTCATTGGTGAATATCGGTGCGCGGAACGGCTTTGGCGCCCGCTTGAAGGCGCCTGGTTCGCGCGCCGCAATGCCCAGCAACCCGTACACGCGGAACGCCCGCGGCGGAGCGGGTTCCGCCCGGCGGCGCCGGGGACGCTGGATGGGGCGTTTTTGGATGCGGCGTGCGGGTTGTGAGGACAATGAATCTATAGGGTTACGGCTTCAGAAATTGATGTTTTCACTAAATTAGGTAATGGAATTTACGCAGATACCCTTTATGATCCAGTTCTTGGCGCAGGATTGCTCCGCAAATGGATCCTGCCAAATAGATCAGTAAGGTTCGGGCGCAATGGCTGGTTCGGCTACCAATTCTTCAAGTTTTTCCGCATGGCTTGGTAAATTTTGGACAAATAAGGGTTATGGTTCAACGCGCCGGCGATTAGCGCAGATTGAACAACAATTGGTGCGAATGGAAGCCTTTAGCCATGGTGGACGGACCACTTATATGGGCGATGGCCTTGTCCTGGTTAAGGCGATCGTCAATGGATTACAGATCATATACCTCGTTGAAGCGCAGGATCGTCTGATTGCGCCCTGGTTCATCGCGACAGGGTTGTATGAAACTGAGCTCACGCATCATTTTGGTCGTATTCTGCGGCCGGATGATCATTGCCTCGATATCGGTGCCAATTTTGGTTATTTTACTCTGCTTTTTGGGCGCTTCTGCCCAAAGGGTAAAAGCATCGGTGTTGAAGCGGATGAGGCCTTATTCCGTATTAGCCGCGATAACATTCATATAAATGATTTATCGCGTAATACTTCAGTCCGCCATAGGGCGATTTGTGAAACTAATCGCGATGTAAAGCTGTTTCGGCGCGTTGGCCGTTCTGGCAATACGAGCATCCTAGAGGTTTCGCAAAAATTTCTAGATCACCTTGGCGAGGCGCCGAGTGTCGAATTTTCGGTTCCCGGCACAACTATCGATAGTTTCTCCAAGGATTTCGGTGGTAAGCTGGACATCATCAAAATTGACATCGAAGGCGCCGAGCCTTTGGCTTTGGCTGGCGCGCAGAATATCATTTCGCAAAACCCCGATTTACAAATGATCATGGAATGGTCACCCGGCCAAATCCGGGCTGCGGGTTTCGATATTGGTGAATTTCTGTCGAACCTTTCAGAGTTCGGCCTTGGATTTCACCGGCTTGATCCCGCAGCAACAAGGATCGGGCGAGATGAGTTGATGAACCTGCCATTCATGACGGGCATTTTGGTAACAAAAAAACCTCGGCTCAGCGCTTAAGTTTAGCAGCCTGCTTCAAGACATCATCACAAAGAATGCTCACCGAATAATCGCGTCTGTACACGACGCATTATGTCCTTAGGAGCGCCCAAAACCTGTAAGCGTCGATAGGCTGCTACCGCAGGCTTGATTTGTTTTGCTTGTCGATGGGCATCGCAAAGGGCTTCCCAGGCAGACAGATTTTCGGGATGCTTATCCGTCAAATCAAGCAACAGAACGATCGCCTCATTGAAGTTGCCTTTTCCCGTCAAAGCGATCCCGAATTTCAATAATAATTCAGGCTGATCCGGCGCGATGGCACGCAATTCTTCTAAAAGCACTGTAGCCGCATCCCATTTGCCCAGTGCGAGGAGCCCCGAGATCAGTGTATAGCGGACCTCTATCGACTCAGCGGTGATGCCCAACGCAGCCTCGATTTCCAAGGAAACCTGACCTAACGGCATGCCCCCCAGCAGCAATGTCTCGGCAAGTATTGCACCGAATTCAGATGAATGGGGATAGACAAGTACTGCGCGGCGCGCTGTCGCCACAGCCTCCTGCAATTCTTCATGCTCAATTAGCGCGCGAATGAGGCCGCGCCAGATTTGTGGCGGCATCTCGGGTAAGGCAATAGCTCGCTGATAGGCCAGAATAACAGCGTCCCGTCTTTCCATCGGTATCGAAAGGCGCGCCAATTCCCCCAAAAGAAAAATATTGCTAGGCAAGGCGGCGCAGGCACCTTCCAGTGTACGAAATGCTTCGCCGAAACGGTCCTGGCGCCATAGGGCATCAACCAAAGACCAATGCGCCGCCGCATTTTTGGCATCCATCCTAATTGCCGCACGCGCAACGTCCGCGGCCTCAATAGCCCGCCCTTCGGCCAAAAGAAAACTCGCCTGCTGCTGACGAAGGGTTGAAGACTCAGGGAACAGCGCCACCGCTCGCCCCGCTGCGGTGCCACCGAAAGCGTAGCGCTTGGCATGCCAAAGACCGCTGAGTAATCCCAGGTGAAAGGCTTCCCGCTCTGGTGCCAAGTCACAGGCCAATTGGTAGGCATCAATGGCTTCGGCGTAGTCCTTCGCTTGCATCGCCTGATGTCCGCGCCTGCCGTGCAGCACCGCACTTTCAGGCATGGCGAAGCAGGCTTCGCGCAAACTCTCCCGCGCATCGGCACTGCGTTCCTGGCGGATCAGCGCATCCGCCAGAACGATCCATAAATCTTCAGATTCCGGTTCAAGAAGCAATGCCTCACGCGCTGCAGCTTCGGCTTCTATCAAGGCACCCGCAGCCAATTGGGACTGCGCATGTTGGGTACGAAATTCAGCATCTTGCGGCCAAAGGTTTACGGCCTTGGCCGCCAAGGTTGCGGCTTCCCCAAATTGGCGGGCGCGCCACAGCTTCGCCAAAGCGCCCTTTGCCGACGCCAAATCTGCCAGTTCGGGAATGTCAGATGCCACCATGCGCCCCGTATCGAGCGGAAAGCCCGAAGCGCTTAGTTAATAAACGATATTCATTGCCGCAAGCTGAACGGCCTAAGCCCCGCGCCGGCGCCCACCCGCGAAAAGCACCAGCAGGATCGCCACTGCGGATGCCGCCGTGAACAACCCAAAGCCATTCACATAGCCAATCATAGCCGCCTGGCGCGTGATCTCGCTGCTCATTTTCGCCAATTCCGGCACGGTTTCCAAGCCAAAGCCGCCCATGGACCCCGGCAATTGCAGGGTCCGATTAAAGGGCGAGATCATTTCCGTCATGCGGCTGTAATTCGCCGCACCCGAGCGGATAATCTCGGCCACGCTCAGTGAAATGAACAGGCTTGATCCGATATTGCGCAGCAGATGGAACATCGCCATGGCTTCGGGCAAATGCTCCCGATCGAGCGTCTTGAAGGTCAGCACCGTCAATGGCACCCAAATGATGCCAACGGAAACCCCTTGCAGCACAGCATTCCACAGCAAGGCTTCTTCGCTGACATTCAAATCAAAACTCATCAGCCAAAGCCCCGCCGCCACCATGGCGGCGAAGCCTATCGCCATGCCAATGCGCGGATCCCATCGCCCAATCAGGAAAGTCAGCGCAAAGCCAATGGTCCCGCCTATGCCGCGGAAGCCGACGATTTCCCCAATCACGCTATCCGGATAGCCCGCATATTGCTGGAGCAAGGACGGCAGCAGCACAATCGGCGTGAAATTCACCATGCCATAGATGAACACCAGCAAAAGCCCCAGCGCATAGTTCCTATCCAGCAGCAGGCGCAGATTCAAAAACGGCTGCTTCGCCGTCAGGCTATGGGCGATGAAAACATAAAACGCCAAAGCCGCGATGACGGATTCGATAATGATTTCGGTCGATTCATACCAATCAAGCCTTTGCCCACGAGACAGCACCAATTGCACGCAGCCAATCGCCACCGTCAGCGCCAGAAAGCCGGTCCAATCCAGGGGCGTTGGCTGCCCCGGCTTATCCCGCGGCAGAGTTGCCCAAAGCGCGAAGCTGGCCAGCAGGCCCGCCGGCACAATCATGTAAAAAGCCCAGCGCCACCCATAAGCCTCAGCCAATTGACCGCCAAAAACCGGGCCGATCACGGGGCCCAGCACCACGGTCATGCCGAAGATGGAACTCACCAACCCTGCCTGCCTGCGCGGGAAACTATCCAGCACAATCGCGTTCGACAAAGGGATAACCGGCGCGCCGATGCCGCCCTGCACAATGCGCCACAGCACCACGGTTTCCAGCGATTCCGCCTGCCCCACCAGATAGGTCGCGACGGTGAAGCCGGCCACGCAGAACAGCATCACCTTGCGGCGGCCTGAACGCGCGACCAGCCATCCGGTCATGGGCGTTACAATCGCCGTTGCCAGAATATTGAAGGTGGTGGTCCAGGCGATTTCATCCGCCGTCGCGGCCAGGCTGCCTTGCATCTGCGGCAGCAGGGTTGAAGCCACCAGCAGCGTGGTTGCGTAAAGTGTCGCACCCATCACCACTGCGGCCAGGATCAGGCTTCGCCGCAGCACGGAAAGCTGCAGGATGGGGTTGTTATCTTCCATCAATACCCGCGCCCACCCGCCAGGGCGGCTTGCGCGTTTCGCGATATTTTCACCCGCAACCCTATGGCGGACATGGGCTTTTCCTGCCACACTCAGCTTAATGAGGAAACGAATACTGCCAATTCTTGCCACGGGTGGCGAGCCCTGGCGGACCCCCATCCCCGGAATTGGGGGCTAAGATGCAAGGCCGGCTTGTGCGCTTTGTCCTGCTGATTGGGGTGCCGGCGCTGGCCCTTCTGGTTGCCGCCGCCTTTTGGCTGACCGGCGGGCGCTATATCACCACCGAAAACGCCTATGTCCGAGCTGATATTGTGCAGATTGCCCCTGAAGTGGCCGGCCGTGTCACGGAAGTTCTGGTGCGCGACCATGCCCAGGTGGGGCCCGGCGCCGTGCTGATCCGGCTGGACCCCACGCCCTTCCGCCTAACCTTGGAAAAGGCCGAAGCTGAGCTGGAATCCGCCCGCACCCAGGTGGAGCTTTCCCGCGCCACCTTCCAGGAAACCCAGGGCGAAATGGCGGAGCTTGAAAAGCGCGTGGCTTTCCTGCTGCGCCAAGCGCGTCGGCAGGAAGAATTGGCCAGCCGCGGCATCGCCCCCACCACGCGCATGGAAGAAACCCAACACGATGCCCAGGTGGCGCAGGACCGCATGAATGTGCTGCGCCAAAGACTCGTACGCTTATTGACCACGCTGAAGGGCGATGCGGATTTGCCCGTGGATGACCACCCCCAAGTGCGGGAGAAAATGGCCGAACGGGACCGCGCGGCGCTGGATTTGGCGCGCACCGAAATCAAGGCGCCGGCGGGTGGCACGGTGGTGAATTTGCGCCTGCAAGTGGGTGAGCAATTGCGCGCCGCGACGCCGATATTCTCCTTGGTGTCGGAAAACCGCCCCTGGGTGGATGCGAATTTGAAGGAAACCACGCTGACCCATGTGGCCGTGGGCCAGCGCGTGGATGTGGTGCTGGATATCTACCCGAATGTGACCTGGAAGGGCGTGGTGGAAAGCATCAGCCCGGCCACGGGGGCGGAGTTTGCGATCCTGCCGCCGCAAAATGCCTCAGGCAATTGGGTGAAGGTGGTGCAGCGCCTGCCGGTGCGCATCCGCCTTGAACCCCATGCGGGGGAACCACCGCTCCGCGCCCGGTATCAATCGAAACCGTCGCGGTCACACCGGCGCGGGCGCAGCCTGGGGGATGTGGTGACGGGGTTCTTCGACTTGTTCAGGGGCAAGGCGGAGGCGGCGGGGGCGCGCCCCTAAATCCACCCCACCGCTTCCGGATATTTCACCCCTGTCAACACCAACCCCTCCGGCGGCGCGGTCTGCCCGGCCTTGGCGCGGTCTGCGCCCAGCAGAACGGAACGCGGCCAGGAAGCCGGGCGGCGGCCATAGCCAACCTCGACCAGCGTGCCCACCATGTTGCGGACCTGGTGGTGCAGGAAGCTGCGGGCCTCGGCGATGATTTCAATCTCATCGCCCAGGCGCGTCACGTCCAGGCGGTCCAGCGTGCGGAGCGGTGATTTCGCCTGGCAAGATGCGGCGCGATAGGCGGAAAAATCATGCCGGCCCAAAAGCCCCTGCGCGGCTTCATGCATGGCCGCGGCATCCAGGCGCTTTTTCACATGCCACACGCGGCCCCATTCCAAAGCGGGGCGTGCCCCGCGGTTCAGGATGCGGTAGCGATAAGCGCGCCCAATCGCCGAAAATCGCGCGGACCAATCCTCTGGCACCAATGCCGCACCGGTCACCGCTACAGGGTGCGGGCGGGTGTGGAAATTCAGTGCCTCTCGCACCCGTTCAGGCGGCAGATCTGTGGCCAAATCCAGATGCGCCACTTGGGCTTCGGCATGCACGCCGGCATCGGTGCGCCCGGCGGCGGTAACCAATGGCACCTCTCCGCCATTCACATGCGCGGCGGCTTCTTCCAGCACGCTTTGGATGGAAAGCAGGCCATCCTGGCGCTGCCAGCCGCAAAAGGGCGCGCCATCATATTCCAGCCTCAGCGCATAGCGGGGCATGGCGTCATTCCAGGCGGGAGCCAGCGGGAATGGGCAGGCCGCGCAAGAAGGCATCCGCTGGCATGGCGGCGCGGCCGGGGCGTTGCAGGCGCTGTAAGCGCAGCGCGCCTTCGCCGCAGGCAATCAGCCCGGCATCATCCAGGGCCTCGCCTGGCGCGCCCTGCCCGGCTTCAAGGCTGGCGGCGGAAACGCGGATGGCTTCCCCCTTCAGCATGAAAAACGTGCCGGGCCAGGGGTTGAGCGCGCGGATGCGCCGTTCCAAAGCCTCGGCCGGCTCTGCCCAATGCAGTCGGCCATCTTCCTTGGTCAGTTTCGGGGCGTAGGTCACGCCGGCTTCAGGTTGAGGCGTGGCGGCTGGGTTTTCATCCAAGGCGCGCAGGATCAGGCGCGCGCCCATGGCGGCCAAAGCGTCATGCAAGGCGGGCGTGGTGGTGGCGGGCGAGATCGGCACCGCTTCCTTCAGCAGCATCGGCCCCGTATCCAGCCCTTCTTCCATGCGCATGATAGTGATGCCGGTTGCAGTATCGCCGGCCAGAATCGCCGCCTGGATCGGCCCCGCCCCGCGCCAGCGCGGCAGCAGGGAGGCATGGATATTCAGGCAGCCGCGCCGGGGCGCATCCAACATCGCTTTGGGCAAGATCAGGCCATAGGCCGCGACCACCGCCACATCCAAGCCAAGCGCGGCAAAGGCCGCGTGTTCCACTTCATCGCGCTTCAGCCGTGCGGGGTGGCGCACCGGCAGGCCCAGTTCCAAGGCGGCGCGATGCACCGGGCAGGGCGTTTCCTTCTGCCCGCGCCCGGCGGGTTTGGGCGGTTGGCAATAAACCGCGGCAATCTCATGCCCCGCTGCATGCAGCGTACGCAGCGCCGGGACGGAAAAATCCGGGCTGCCCATGAAGGCCAGGCGCAAAGGGCTGCTCACCCGCGCTGCTGGGATTTCAGATCCTTGGCCAATTTGCGCAGGATCATATTGCGCTTGAGCGCTGATAGGTGGTCCACGAACAAAACGCCGTTCAGATGGTCAATCTCATGCTGAAGGCATGCGGAAAGCAGGCCATCGCCCTCAATTTCCCGCTTGGCGCCGGTCAGGTCCAGATAGCGCACCTTCACGCGGGCGGGGCGCGTCACATCAGCATATTGGCCGGGCAGCGATAGGCAGCCTTCTTCGCGCATCGCCAATTCAGCGCTTTCGGCAATGATTTCGGGGTTCACCAGCACCAGCGGCTCGGGCTTTTCCTTGGGCTGGATATCCAGCACGACAAGGCGCAGCCCTTCGCCAATCTGCGGCGCGGCCAGGCCAATGCCCGGCGCGGCATACATGGTGGCCAGCATTTTATCGGCCAAGGCGCGCACCTTATCGCCATCAGCATCGCCAATGGGGCGCGCCTTCAGGCGCAGCCTTTTGTCAGGCACGAATAGGATGGGCAGGGTTTCGGCTTCGGTCATGGCAGGGGCCGGGGTTTAGCCCCCCGCGCCCCCCCTTGCAACGGCGCTGTCCTGCGCCAAGATAATCGGCACCGGGACGCTTCGGGTCCCGGCTCACGCTTCGCTCTAGGATGAGGAGGCCTTTTTGGTGACGAGACCTTCGCTTTTCGGCTCCCCGCTGTTTCTCGGTTTTGATCATCTGGAACAGATGCTCGACCGCGTGGGCAAGAATGCCGATGGCTACCCGCCTTATAATATTGAACAGATCGGCGATAACCGGCTGCGCATCACCCTCGCGGTGGCTGGGTTTTCCATGGATGATTTGCAGATCACCCAGGAAGACAATCAGCTTGTGATACGCGGACGGCAGAAGGATGATTCGGAAGGCCGGATTTTCCTGCATCGCGGCATCGCCGCACGCCAATTCCAGCGCGCCTTTGTGCTGGCCGAAGGGATAGATGTGGAAGGCGCCTGGCTGGATAATGGCCTTTTGCATGTGGAACTGAAACGGCCCTTGCCGGAGGTTCGCGTGAAGACCATTCGCATCGATACCAAAACCAATGGCGCCGCCACCATTGTGGAAGGGCGCCCTGAACGGGGCTGAAGCCCCACCCCCGCCGCGCCCATTCCGGGGCGGCAAAACCGCGCGAGCCGCCATTAAGGGCGCGCAAAGGACAAGACCATGAGTGACCAGGAAGAATTCGAAACTGAAACCGAAACCGAACAGGACATCATCCTGACGGCTGAGGATTTGCGCAAACTCTCACCGCTGGATTGGGCGCGCTACGGCACGAACCGCATCGCCTATCTGCGCCCGGTGATGGTGAATAATCAGCGCTCGGTCGCGATCCACGCCGCCGATGGTACGCAAATTGGCGCCGCGCCAGATTACGCGCTGGCTGCAGCGGCAATTTTCCAGCATGGGATGGGTGTGGCGCTGGTGCATTAACCAGCACCCTTCATCACTTCACGCGTGCGAGCTTCTGTTCCACCAGCGCGGCCATCACGCCGCCGCCATAGGGAATGGCCGCGTCGTTGAAATCATAATGCGGGTTATGCACATCGCAGCCGCCCGCATCACCCGTGCCATTGCCCACATGAATGTAAGCGCCCGGGCGTTGCAGCAGCATGTAAGCGAAATCCTCGCTCCCCATCACGGGTGTGCGGTTGCGCTCCACCGCCGCTTCACCAACCAATGAAGCGGCGGCATCACCAAGCGCGGTGGCTTCTTCAGGCGCATTGATGGTGGGGGCAGCGATTTCCTGGAAGGTGATCTCGGCGCTCGCGCCAAAGGCCGCGGCGGTGCCCTGCACCACAGCGCGCATGCGGTCTTCCACCAGGCGCATCATTTCCACTTTGAAGGCGCGCACCGTGCCCTTCAGCGTCACTTGGTCAGGGATAACGTTATAGGCCTGGCCGGCATTAAAGCCCGTCACGCTCAGCACCGCGCTATCCAGGGCGGGCACATTGCGCGCCACCACGCTTTGCAAAGCGGTCACGATTTGCGCGCCGATGACAACGGGATCAATCGTCTGTTCGGGCCGCGCGCCATGCCCGCCCTTGCCCTGGATCGTGATGTCGAAAAATAGCGCGCCGGCCATGATCGGGCCGGGGCGAATGGCGAATTGCCCGACCGGCAACCCTGGGCGGTTATGCAGCCCATAGACGGTATCGCAGGGGAAGCGTTCAAACAGCCCATCTTCCAGCATGGCTTGCGCACCGCCACGGCCTTCTTCCGCCGGCTGGAAAATGAAATGCACCGTGCCGTCGAAATTGCGTGTTTCGGCCAGATAGCGCGCGGTCGCCAGCAGCATGGTGGTATGCCCATCATGCCCGCAGCCATGCATCTTGCCTTCAATGCCGGATTTATGCGCGAAGCCATTGGCTTCAGGCATGGGCAGCGCATCCATATCGGCGCGAATCCCTAGCCGGCCTTGCCCATTGCCGTTCCGCAGCACCCCCACCACGCCGGTCTTGCCGATGCCGCGATGCACCTCAATCCCCCAGGAAGCGAGGCGTTCGGCCACCAGCGCGCTGGTCCGCACTTCCTCAAACCCCAATTCAGGGTGGGCGTGGAAATCGCGCCGCCAGGCGGTCAGTTCTTCATGCCATTCACGGATTTTCTCGACAGGCGTCACGCGGCTTATCCCCAGGATCATGCTTCCAATGAGAAAACTATAGGGCAGCGCCGCGCCCTGGGCTACGCTTCAGGGTAAGGGCCGCGCAGTTGGCCCAAAATCAGGAGGAAATCATGCGCCCAACCCGCCGCCTGCTGCTATCCGCCCTGCCCGCCGCTGCCCTTATCGGGCGCGCACAGGCCCAAAGCCCCTTCCCTGATCGCCCGGTGCGCTACATCGTGCCTTTCCCGCCGGGCGGGCTGACCGACATCATGGCGCGGCTAGTGGCGCAAAAGCTTTCCGATATCTGGGCCAAGCCGGTGATCATCGAAAACCGCGCCGGCGGCAATGCGCTGATCGGCGCCGATGCCGCGGCGAAAAGCCCAGCGGATGGCTATACGCTGCTGGCCATCACCATGACGCATACGGTGAATGCCTCGCTTTTTCCGAATGCGCCCTTCAATTTCCGCCAGGATTTCGCGGCAATTTCCGTGCTTGGATCGCTGCCCTTGGTGGTGGTGGTGAATGCGGAACGCAACCCTGCGCGCAGACTTGCCGATCTGCTGACCCAGGCGCGGGAGAGGAATCTGAACGCCGGGTCTTCCGGCAATGGATCGCCCCCGCATTTAGGGCTGGAATTGGTGCGCCGCGTTTCTGGCGCGGGGGACCGGATTACCCATGTGCCCTATCGTGGCGGTGCGCCTTCGGTCACGGACCTTGCGGCGGGGAATTTGGATTTCATGGTCTCCAACCTGCCGGAATGCATTGCGCAAATTCAGGGCGGGCGGCTCCGGCCCCTTGCCATAACCTCTGCTTCCCGCCATCCCCTGCTGCCGGATGTGCCAACGGTGCGTGAAGCGGGATCGCCCGAACTTGAAATGACCAATTGGACCGCGATGATGACCAATGCGGCGGTGCCCGCGCCCATCCTGGCCAAGCTTGAAGCCGATACCCTGGCCGCGATCCGCGATGCCGAGGTGTCTCGCCGCGCGCGCGACGGCGGCTTTACGGTAGAAGCCTGGGACAGGCCGCGTAGCGCGGCCTATATCAGTGCCGAGACTGACCGTTGGGCCAAGCTGGTGCAGGAAGCGAAATTGAAGGCGGATTGATGCGGATTTCATTGCAGGAAGCTGAAAAGCTGGTGACAGAAGCGCTGGCCGCAGCGGGTGCGGCGCCAGAGATGGCGGCGCGCACGGCAGCCGCGCTCGTCGCCGCCGAAGCAGCGGGGCAGGCCGGGCATGGGCTGTCGCGCGTAGCGCAATACGCCACTTTTCTGCGTAATGGGCGCGCGGATGGGCAGGCCACACCCCGCATCATCAATGAACGTGGTGGTGCTGCGCTAATCGATGCTGGGCATGGCTTGGCCTATGCCGCGCTCGCTTTGGCGGAACAGGAAGCCGCTTGGCGCGCGCGCGGGCATGGCATTGCCTTTGTGGGTGTGACCAATAGCCACCATTCCGGCGCCATGGGCCTGCCGGTGCGTCGCCTGGCGGAACAAGGGCTGGTCGCGCTGGCCTTCACCAATTCCCCCGCTGCCATGCCGGTGCCGGGCGGGCGACGGCCGCTGATGGGCACCAACCCAATCGCCGCGGCCTTTCCGCGCCGCGCCGCGCCGCCCTTGGTGATTGATATGGCGCTGTCTGAAGTGGCGCGCGGCAAGATCATGGTCGCCGCCAAGGAAGGCCGGCCAATTCCGGAAGGCTGGGCCCTGGACGCCGAAGGCCGCCCCACCACTGACCCCAAGGCAGCGCTCTCGGGCGCCATGCTCGCCATGGGCGGCAGCAAGGGCGCTTTGCTGGCCTTGATCGTCGAATTGCTCTGCTGCGCTTTGACCGGTGCGGCGTTCGGCTTTGAAGCCGATAGCTTCTTCCAGGATGAGGGCAACCGCCCGCGTCTTGGCCAGGCGCTACTGGTGATTGACCCCGGCGCACTGGCTGGCGCGGATGGCTTCGCCGCGCGCATTGAAACCCTGATTGCCGCCATGCTGGCGGATGAAGGCGTGCGCCTGCCCGGCGCCAAGCGCGAAGCGCAAAGCACCCGCGCAGCAGCGGATGGGTTGGAAGTGCCTGATGCGCTGATCGCTGCCATCCGCGCCTTGGCCGCATAAGCCGCGTGAGCAAATCCCGCACCCCTGATTGCCATTGCGGCCCCGCCGCAGTGGCAGCACTTTTCGCGCATCGCCCCGGCGATGTGCTGCGGCTTTTCTATGCGCCAACACGCAAACGTGAAGCCGGGCCTTTTTGCGCGCAGCTTGCCAAGCGCCGCCTGCCCTATCGCGAAGTGCCGCCCGAGGAATTGCAGCGCATCGCCGGCACCACGCATCATGGCGGCATTGTCGCGGTGGCGGCGCCGCGCGGCGTGACATTATTGGACACAAACGCACTACCGCCGATCCTTTGGGCCGCGCCGGTGCTGCCCATTCTGGATGGCATCGGTAATCCGCATAACCTCGGCGCCATTGCACGCTCCGCCGCGTTTTTCGGCTGCAAGGCGCTGGTGATTTCGGGCGATCAGCGCCAGGCGCGGCTTTCCGATGCCGCCTTTCGCACCGCCGAGGGCGGGATGGAGGCGCTGACTTTGTTTGAGGCCCCCGCCCTGCCCGCGCTGCTCATGGCCCTGGCGCCGCATATGCTGACGGTGGCGGCTGTCGCGCGGGATGGCGTGGCACCGGAAGCCCTGCCGCACGGGCGCCCCTTCGCGCTGCTGTTGGGCAATGAGGAAGCGGGGTTGGGGCGGGAGAGCATTGCCGCCTGCGCGGCGCGGGTAACACTGCCGGGTTCGGGTGCGGTCGAAAGCCTGAATGTCTCGGTCGCTGCCGCCGTACTGATCCATGCGCTATGGCGGTAGGGGCATGTCAGGCTGGATCGAGCATTGCGAAAATCCGTGAAGTGCTTGCTTAACGCTTACAAAGCAGTTTCATTGAGCTTGAGAACATGACCGAAGCCGCCCTGACATTGCGCGCCGCGCCGCAAGGCAAGACGCTATTGCTTTCCGGCAGGTTAGATGCCGCCGGCGCAGCAGCGCTTTGGCCGGCCATGACGCGCGCCTTGACTGAAAAACCAAACGCCATTGATCTTTCCGCGGTGGAAATCATGGATAGTGCCGGCGCCGTTTTGGTGTTGCGCGCGGGCGATGATGTGCCGGTGCAGGGTGGTTCGCCCGATGTCATCGCGGTCTTGGAACGCAACCGCACGGCCTTGGCGGCCGCGCCAGTGCCCGTAGCGCCGCCGCGCGAATTCACGCCCATCACGCGCTTTGGCGGCCTGGTATTCGGCGGCATCCAAGCGGCCCTTTCCGGCATTGCCTTTATTGGGGAAGCGCTGGTCGCGGCTTTTCGCGTGCTGTTCCGCCCAAGGCTATTCCGCGGTGCTGAATTCCTGCGCCATTTGGATGAGATAGGGCTACGTGCCTTTCCGTTAACGCTATTGCTCGGCTTTCTGATTGGGCTGATTTTGGCCTATCAATCCTCCATCCCGCTCAAGCGCTTTGGGGCGGAGATTTTTGTGCCCAATCTGGTCGGCATTTCACTGCTACGCGAATTGGGACCGCTGCTGGCTGGCGTGGTGCTGGCCGGGCGCACCGGTTCGGCCTTCGCCGCCGAACTTGGCACCATGACGGTGAATGAAGAAGTGAATGCTTTGCGCATCATGGGCATTGACCCCATGGTGATGCTGGTGCTGCCGCGCATTCTTGCAGCGATATTGGTAATGCCTGCGCTGACCTTGTTGATGAACCTGGCCGGGCTTGCTGGCATGACAGTGGTGATGGAAACGCTGGGCTTCCCCTGGAGCGCGGTTTCCAACCAATTGCAGCAATGGCTGAAACTGGGCGATCTGATGGGCGGCTTGTTCAAGTCCGCCTGTTTCGGCTTGGTGATTGCGGCCATTGGCTGCCGCGCCGGGCTTTCTGCCGGCTTCGGGCCGCGCGCCGTGGGTGATGCGGCAACGGCGGCCGTAGTGGGCGGCATTGTCGCCATTGTCGCCATGGATGGCATTTTTGCCATTTTATTCTTCAGGCTTGGCATATGAACGAAGAAACCGTCATTCGCGTCGAAGACCTGGCCGTCAGCTTCGGCCCGCGCACCATCTTCAAGGATGTGAGCTTTGAGGTGAAACGCGGCGAGGTTTTCGTCATTCTGGGTGGTTCGGGTTGCGGTAAATCCACGCTGCTCAAGGCATTGATCGGCATTGTGCCCATCGCGGCGGGACGGGCAGAAATTCTGGGCGTTGATCTGGCGGAAGCCGATGCCGAAGGGCAGCTTGAATTGCTGAAACGCATTGGTGTGATGTGGCAATCCGGCGCGCTGTTCGGCAATATGACGCTATCCGAAAATGTAGAATTACCCCTGGAAGAACATACGGATTTGCCGCGCCCTGCGCGGGAGGCTTTGGCGCGTGCCAAGCTTGGCCTGGTGGGGCTTGGCGATGCGGCGGGGCTATTGCCGGCCGAGATTTCCGGCGGCATGGCCAAGCGCGCGGGCATTGCACGCGCCATGGCGCTTGATCCGCCCTTGCTGATTTTGGATGAACCCTCAGCAGGGCTCGACCCCATTACCTCAGCGGGCTTGGACAAGTTGATCCTGGATATAGCACGCAGCACCGGCACCACCTTTGTTGTGGTGACCCATGAATTGCAATCCATTCTGGCCATTGGGGATCGCTGCATCATGCTGGATAAGGAAGCTCAAGGCATGATCGCCA
>JBEDHL010000233.1:0-12535 GCA_041174145.1 Pseudomonadota bacterium | reverse complement strand
AGTTGTGGTCGCCGTTGGAGCGGACCTTTTCCACCACGATCGCGCCTTCGTAGCCCGCGTTGCCGGAGATCTGGCGCAGGGGCTCTTCGCAAGCGCGGCGCACGATGTCGACGCCGATCTGCTCATCGCCATTGGCACCCTTGAGGCCGCCGAGGTTGGTCGAAGCGCGCAGCAGCGCCACGCCACCACCCGGCACGATGCCTTCCTGCACGGCAGCGCGGGTCGCATGCAGCGCGTCGTCCACGCGGTCCTTGCGTTCCTTCACTTCCACTTCGGTGGAACCACCAACGCGGATCACGGCAACGCCACCGGCGAGCTTCGCCAGACGTTCCTGCAGCTTTTCACGGTCATAGTCCGAAGTGGTTTCTTCGATCTGCGCCTTGATCTGCTCGCAACGGCCAGTGATCTGGTCCTTTTCACCAGCGCCATCAACGATGGTGGTGTTTTCCTTCTCGATCCGCACGGTCTTGGCGCGGCCAAGCTGGGCCAGCGTGACGCTTTCCAGCTTGATGCCAAGATCTTCGCTGATGACTTCACCACCGGTCAGGATCGCGATGTCTTCGAGCATCGCCTTGCGACGATCAC
Organism: Pseudomonadota bacterium; assembly: GCA_041174145.1. Taxonomy (GTDB): domain Bacteria; phylum Pseudomonadota; class Alphaproteobacteria; order Acetobacterales; family Acetobacteraceae; genus Neoroseomonas. The sequence continues at coordinate 11,950 of JBEDHL010000233.1, read as the reverse complement.
CGAAGCCAGGCGCCTTCACGGCCGCGATCTTCAGGCCACCACGCAGCTTGTTGACCACGAGGGTCGCAAGCGCTTCGCCTTCCACATCTTCGGCCACGATCACGAGCGGACGGCCGGACTGCACAACCGCTTCAAGCAGCGGCAGCATCGGCTGAAGCTGAGACAGCTTCTTTTCAAAGATCAGGATATATGGGTTGTCCATTTCCGCGATCATCTTTTCCGCATTCGTGATGAAATACGGAGAGACATAGCCGCGGTCGAACTGCATGCCTTCAACGACATCAAGTTCGGTCTGGATGGACTTGGCTTCTTCAACCGTGATCACGCCTTCATTGCCGACCTTTTCCATGGCCTGGGCAATCATTTCGCCGATCTCGGATTCGCCATTGGCGGAGAGCGTGCCAACCTGCGCCACTTCGGCAGAGGTGGTGATCTTCTTCGTCTTGGCTTCCAGTTCCGCCACGATGCTGGCAACGGCCTTATCAATGCCGCGCTTCAGATCCATCGGGTTCATGCCGGCAGCCACGGCCTTCGCGCCTTCGCGAATGATGGCCTGGGCCAGCACGGTCGCGGTGGTGGTGCCATCGCCCGCCAGATCATTGGTCTTGGAGGCGACTTCGCGCACCATCTGCGCGCCCATGTTTTCGAACTTGTCAGCCAGTTCGATTTCCTTCGCGACCGTCACACCGTCCTTGGTGATGCGCGGCGCGCCGAAGCTTTTGTCGATGACGACATTACGGCCCTTGGGGCCGAGGGTGACCTTCACAGCGTCGGCCAGAATATCCACCCCGCGGAGCATACGCTCCCGCGCGTGGGCGCCGAACTTTACGTCCTTAGCAGCCATGTTTGCGTGTCCTTTTCAGGTTCTGATTGGAAAAGCGGCGATCAGGCGGTCAGGATGCCCATGACGTCGGATTCCTTCATGATCAGGAGCTCCTCGCCATTCAGCTTCACTTCGGTGCCGGACCACTTGCCGAACAGGATGCGGTCGCCAGCCTTGACGTCGAGCGGACGAAGATCGCCCTTTTCGTTCAAGGTGCCGGCGCCCACGGAGACGACTTCGCCTTCCTGGGGCTTTTCCTTCGCGGTGTCGGGGATGATGATACCACCAGCGGTCTTTTCTTCCGCAGTAACGCGGCGAACGAGAACGCGGTCATGCAGGGGACGAAAATTCATAAGGTCCTCTCCTGAGCCTCGGGTTGATGACGGCTCGCTCTGGGAAGCCTGACCGGTCACCAGGGTGCCCCGGTCGTTAGCACTCCCCCCAGAGGAGTGCCAGCGATGTAAGCCGCCCGGCGCGGGGCGTCAAGCCGCTGGCAGCACTCAAAAGATGCTAGTGCTAATAGATTGAAAACGCATATTTTTCTTGCCAACCTCCCGATTCCTTGTGGCAAGCTTTCCCGCGCGCGGCGCCGCTTTCGATGCGCCGGCGGGTATTTGGACCTTGGGGGAAGGCTCATGAGCCAGAGATTTCAGGGGCTGGAAACGATGCTCCGCATCCCGGATTGGCGGCTGACCACGGCAGAATTGCTCTATCATCTGCCCGATCACCCGCATGTGCTGCAAAGCTTCATTTGGCAAAAGCTGGACCGTGCGCCGGATTTTCCGGAATTGGACCGCTTTCTGGCCTTTTGGCAGCGTGAAATTGATGGTCCGATCCATTCGGTGCGCGTTGCCTCAGCAGCCCTGACCCGCCCAGCGGAACTTCGCTACGCCAATGGGGTGTTTACGCTGCACTGAAAGCCCTCGACACTGGGCCACCAGTGAAAGCGGGGCAGCCGAACCATGCGCCATATCAAGCAACCCGGCCCACCAGGGCCCTTGCGCATCATCGCCCATCCAGTGATCACCCGGGCGGTTGATGTAGAATTGCCGCGCGGCGTCACCCTGCTGAAGGCGTTGCATGATTTGGCCCGGGCGCATGGCGCAGAGGGCGGCTGCCTGACGCTCTCGGGCGGCGCGCTTGGGCCTTTTGCCTATGTGATCCCGGCGCTGGCCCCCGATCCCTCCCACGCCGCCTATTACAGCGAAACCTTTCGCCCGGCGGGGCAGACGCGGCTGGATATCGCCGCCATCACTGTGGGCTTTCGCGATGGCGCGCCGTTTTTCCACTGCCATGGCTTCTGGACCGAAGCCGATGGCCGGCCAGGCGGTGGCCATATGCTGCCCGAGGAAACCACCATCGCTGCCCCCATCCGCGCCAAGGGCGTGTTGATTTCCGGCGCGCGGTTTGAAGCGCGCCAGGATGCGGAAACCGGCTTCAAGCTTTTCACCCCCATCGCCACCGAAGCGCCACGTGCTGCGACGGCGAATGGCATCGCCATCCGGCTTTGCCCCAATCAGGACATCACGGCGGCGCTGGAAGCAGCGGCGGCGGACGCCGATTTTGGCCCGGCACGGCTGCATGGCGGGGTCGGCAGCATTATCGGCGCGCGCTACGCCAATGCGCCGCCCGTGGATAATTTCGCGACCGAAATGCTGATCCGCGACGGGCTGATCCGCCCCGGCGCGACAAGGCTTGATGTCGCCATGGTGGATCTGACCGGGCAGTTGAGCGCGGGCGTGCTGACGCCTGGCGATAATCCCGTGTTGATGACGCTGGAAGCGGTACTGACGCCTGCCTAAAGGTATTTACCGCGCTCCAGAATCTCGAGCGTATATTCACGGTAAGTCATGCCAAGTTCCTCAGCGCGGGCAAGGCGCCTCAAAGCAATCTCCCGCGGCGGGGTTTTCCAGGCTTTTTTATGCGCGCGGCGCCAATGCCAGGCGCGCCAGGATGCATTGATATCCTCCTCCTCCAGCGGCGGGCCGCCATTATGGCGGGGGGCTGGCGGCAGCATCTCAGATGCCGCTGACGGGCGGCATGGTAGCAGCGAAGGAAGGCCGGTCTGACGCGCGGTCAAACCAGGCGGCAAGGCCCGGCAGACTCTCGCGCCAGGCCCAGGCGCGGTGGCGCCTTTCGCAATAGCCAAGTACCGCGAGCAACGCGAGGAAGCCGGCATCAGGCGCCGCATAAACACCCTTTGCGACATCATGCTGCAACGCGGCGGCAATGCGCGCGGCGCGGCCTTCTTCCAGCGCGATCACACCCGGTGATCTTTCATGCACGGGCCGGCGCAATTCGCGGTTCCACACCGCAATCCCATCCAGCATGCCAAGCACGCGCCCATAAGCGGCCAGGCGCTTCCAGCCATCCGCACCATCGCCCAATAGGCGCTGCCCCGGCGCCACCAGAGAATCCAGCACCATCAGAATGGGCGTGGTTTCCGTGATGGTGGTGCCATCCGCCAGCACCAGCGATGGCACCCGCCCCACCGGGTTATGCGGCAATAGGGTGGAAGCTGGGTCACGCAGCGTCGTCTCCACAAAGGGAATCCGGTCTGCAAGGCCAAGTTCCAGCACGGCCATGCGGGCGATGCGGGCATAGGGGGATCCGGCGGAATGAAATAGCTGCATGGTCGAAGGCTAACGCTTCATGGCACCCCTGGCGAGGCCCGGCATTTCACCCCTGCCCGCTTTGGGTTACACCCCCGCCCCATGAACGCGAAGCAACCCTATGATCCCGCTGCCGATGGCTGGACAGATTTCGTCTGGCATGAGGATGGCTTCCCCGCCCTGGTCGGGCCCTTCTGGCAAAAAACCGTCGATGGGCGCCGCCTGCATGGGCTGCTGGTGGAAGACAAGCACAGCAATATCCACGGCATTGTCCATGGCGGCATGATTTCCACCTTCCTCGATCAAACCCTTGGCCACACCGTGTGGGAAGCCGCCGATCGCGGCCCCAATGTGACGATCCAGTTGAATGTGCATTTCATCTCTGGCGCCAAGCAGGGCGATTTCCTGATCGCGGAAGGTGAAGTGATGCGCGTGACGCGCTCCATCGTTTTCGTGCGCGGGCGGCTGACGGCGGGTGATCGGCTGATCGCCCATGCTGATGGAGTGTGGAAGCGCTTGGGGGCTTCCTGACGCAACACGCCGGATTGCGTGCATTCAGCTAGCCTGCAAAGCTATACCCAGCGAGCAAAGCTTAATCAGGCGTGACCGGGAGAGAGCCATGATCCACCGCAGAAGCCTATTGGCCGCGCCCTTGGCGCTTGCCGCAGTATCACAGCAGGCTGCCGCGCAATCCGGCGCGGCCTGGCCGGCTGGGCGGCCCATTCGGCTGGTGGTTGGCTTCCCGCCTGGTGGGTCTGGCGATTTTCTGGCGCGCGCGCTGAGTGAACCGCTCTCCCGCGAATTGGGTGGTGCAACCATCATTGTGGATAACCGCCCCGGCGCTGGTTCCAATATCGCGGCAGAGCATGTCGCGCGCAGCGAGGCAGATGGCTACACCATCCTGCTTGGCGGCAATTTCACCCATTCGGTGAACCCAGCCCTTTATCGCCGCCTGCCCTTTGATCCCATCAATGACTTCACGCCCATCACGCGCGTCAGCGATTTGCCTTTGATCATTGCAGTGCGCGCTGATGCCGGGATTAATAATCTGGCGGAGCTTGCCGCGCGCATGCGCGCCCAGCCGGGGCGCTGGAATTACGCGACACCTGGCATTGGCACGCCAAGCCATTTGGTTGGCGCCAAGCTTGCCAAGGTAACGGGGGAGGATATCACCCACGTCCCCTTCCGTGGCGGCGCACCTTCCCTGCAAGCGGTGCTGGCGGGCGATGTGCAAATCCTGGTCGGCACGCCGCCCGTGGCGCTGCCACAAATCCGCGCCGGCACGCTGAAGGCGCTGTCGCTCAGCACCCGCATGGCCTCACCCGCCATTCCCGATGTGCTGGGCAGTGAGGCAGCAGGGCTGCCCGCTTTGGATATTACTGGCTGGTGGGGTGTGTGGACGGCGGCGCGCTTGCCCACCCCCATACGCGATAGGCTTTTCACTGCCTTCCGCGCCGTATTGGCGCAGCAACCAGTGCAGGCGCGCTTGGCGCAGGAAGGGCTGCAAGCGCTGACAAGTGAAAGCCCCGAAGCCTTTGGGCGTTTCGTGCAGGCGGAATTGCCGATCTGGGCACAGATTGTGAAGGATGCTGGCGCAACGGCGGATTAAACCGCTGCGCCGCCTGGGCTTACCTTCAAAGCTTGCCGTGTTCGCGCAGGACTTCTTCTGCGACGCGCAGCGCATCAATGGCCGCCGGGAAACCGCAATAGGCCACTGAATGGGTAAAGATTTCCGAAATCTCCTCAGCCGTGCAGCCATTATTCAAGGCTGCCACCAGATGAATGCGTAGTTCATGCGGGCGATTAAGCGCGGAGATCATGGCAAGGGTGATCAGGCTGCGTTCACGCCGATTGAGCCCTGGCCTTTCCCATAGTGTCGCATAGGCGAATTCTTCCGAAAGGCGCCGTACCGCCGCGTTGAAGGGGTTGGTGCCAGCATCACGCTTTTCCATGTAAGCTCTGCCCAGCACTTCCTGCATCACCGCGCGGCCCTTGGCGCGTAGCGTATCATGGGCGGTAGTTTCATCCATGGCGGATTCCTTTGTGTTCACGTGCCATTAGCCATTGCTCGGTGCCAGGGAATAGAGCGTGGTATCCTGCAAGTCCGCCCCGAACCAGGATTTGATGCCCGCGCTATGGCTGGAAAGTGCGCGCGGCACACCATTTTCAACTACTACCGGCACATCATGGCCGGGGATCAGCACGCAGCCCGGATGGGTCCGGCAAATCTCCCACACCATATCAATCGTCGCGCGGCTGACCGCTGGGTCATAGGTCATGTCGGTGCTGCGCGTGGTCAGTTCCACGCGGTTTTTCACTGCATCCTGCAACAGCACCACATCCTGTGGCGCACCCTTGATGAGGAACAGCAAATGCCCAGGCGTATGGCCGGGCGAAAGATGCGCGGTAATGCCAGGCAGCACTTCCTGCCCATCATCCATCAATTGCATCGTCGGCCAGCGGCTAAGCGCTTCCACCGCGTGTTCCGGCACTGCCGTTTCGCCCCAGCCCACGCCAAGCGCCCAAGCCAATTCCTTGCGCCCGACATGAATCCGCGCATCGCGGAACATGGGCCAATTTACCACATGGTCATGGTGCAAATGGCTGACCAGCAGATCTGTAACATCCGAAAGCTTCACGCCCTGTTTTGCCAAGGCTTCGACCAAGGGCTTTCTCATGCCATAGCCACCGCCATCCAGCACCACAATGCGCCCATGGCCGCGCAGCAGCGCAACCGTGCTCCACCCAAGCCCGCCATGCTGCGTGGATTTGCCAGGATAACCCTGGATCAGAACATCAATCTGCCAATCGCCGCTGTTGAACTGCATGGCGCGCTTCCTTCCCAAAAATGTCGAACACAGCATCCCCAAAACACGCGCCGTGGTCCAGCCCTGGGGGTTATAGTCTGGGCTGATCAGGCATTATTGCCGGGGCGCTTGTCCGGCCGGTTCCTGACCAAGCCCGAATATGCCGCGCAGGAAACCAGGCGTCAGCGCCGCCAAGGGATTGACGCTGGTTTGCGGGTCGTTCAACGGGCCGCGCATGCGATAGGCAACGGCAAAAACACCACCGCCTTCTTCCGGGCTGAATAACCGCCCAAGAATGGGAATGCGCCCCAAAAGCGTGTTGAAAATATAGGCCGGCACAATGGTGCCTTCCATGTCAACCGTATCGCGCCGGCGATCAATGCGCCCTTTGGCGGTCAAACCAAGTGAGGATGAAAAAGCCCGCGCATCCTGCAACACCAGCGCATCCGGGGTCAGGCTGAAGGGAATTGTCGCGCGGGTGAAATTCAATCCGGGGCCGCGCAGCGCATCCACCAGGCCGTACAGCGTCATTGCCTGCAAAACCTTGCCAAGCCCTGGCGCATCGCGCACCACGAAATCTTCCAGCACCGCATCACCGGAAAGCGTGGCCCCTGGGCGGGAATGATCATAATGGCCCGACATGGTCAGCTTGCCGCCCTGGATCGTTTGCAGCACATCGAAAGCGCGCAGCAATTCGCCCCCATTATCACTTGTTATCTTAACGGCCCGGCGCTGCCCCGCAGGGGTGATCGAAACTGAAAAACTGCCACGTTCGGCAAGCCGCGCCGCTATTTCAGCGCGCTGCATCACGCCAAGCGTATTGACCTGTAACTGAGCCTCCAGCCCCGCCACTTCACGCCCATGCGGCAGCAAGACCCGATCGAAGCGCACATCCAACCGCGATGCGGCGGATTCATCGGTGCTTGGCTCAGCGGGTTCGTGCCGCGCCAGCACTGGGGCTAGATCAAGCACTTGCCCATTCAAGCCGATGGTCCATTGCCCCGCACCGCGTGGGAAGGGTGGACGCAATACGCCCGTAAAGCGGGAACGGCCGATACTCGCGCTCGTCAATTCAATGCGTTGCGGGATATTTTCGCGCACTTCACCGGCGCGGCCGCGGATCAGCGCATCCGGTGTTTCGACGCGGAAGCTTTCAATCAGCGTCACCGCACCACCCTGCATCAGCACCACTGCATCGGCGCTACCTGCAATTCCCGGTGGCTTGGTCCAGGCCAATGGCTCCAGGCTCAGTGTGGAAGCGCGCAAATCTGCCCGCACCGCCAAGCGGGCTTGCCCATTCCGGCGTGTTTCATTGCGCAAATCCAGCTGCACAGGGCCTTCAAGAAGCGGGCTGGCATCCAGGCCAAGCGCGGCCAATTGCCGCGCATCAGCGCGTGCGGAGATGATTTCACGCGCCACAATATCCGTGGGCGCGCCGTTGCGGAAATCTGTCTCCTGCCTGATGCGCGCTTCAATGGTACCAAGCACGCCGGTGCCAGTTGCGGTCAACCCCGCGTTACGCAGCGAAACCGTGGCAATGCCCCGCTCCAGATCCCTGTTGAAGGCAATGCGCGGAATGCGCAAATCCCGCACCTCGAGTTCGGCCTGGATATCAATATCCTCGATATCGAGTGTCTTGATCAGTGGAAAAACAAGCGTGAGCGTTGCGGCATCAAGCGTGCCTGTCGGGTCATTGATCGGCGGTGGGCGTTTTTCGAAAATCTTGAGGCGCGGGTGGCGCACAATGCCCCAGGCATCAGCCAGCGGACCGCGCAGCTTGGCTTCAACGCGCGTAATTTCAGGATCCGTCGTCAGCCCGATTGAAACAGTCGCGCCATCGGTCACAATCCCAGTGCCGGATTGCTGCCCGCTACTGGCCGTGATTTCAATCTTATCAAGTGCAAACCGGGCCTCCCCCGTCACATTCTCGATAGGTGGAATGGGGCGCAGCCAATGCACAGCAACGCCTTCAGCACGGGCCAGTCCTGAAAGGCTGGTGACTTCCGCGCCGCTGCCATCCGCGCCGATCCGCGCTTCAAGCCGCCAAGCGCCTTCGCGCAGCATGCCGGCAGTCAGGTTTTCGGCCAGCCATTCGCGCGGCTTGGGGGCAATGCTGGGCGGCCAGTAATGCGGCAGGTCGGCGATATCCAAAGCAGTCAGCCTGAGATCAGCTGCCATCTGCCAAAAGCCATCCTGCAAGCGGGCTTCTCCGGTGGCGCGAAGCGCTGGCGGCGGGCTGGCACCAGGGCGCGGCGATGGCACAGGCGCAAGATCCAGCCTTTCCACGCGCAGCACTTCCCCCACCATGGTCGCATCCAGCAAAATGCCGGCAAAGGGCAAATTCCCGCCACCATCCGGGATATGCAGCACGCCAGCCCCGGTGCGCAGCCGCCCCATCAATAAATCTGGCTTCGGCGCCCCGGCGAAACGGGCGATCAGGGTGATTTCCGCCTCTGCATCCAGCGCCGCCAAAGGCGCCAATTCGGGGCTGGCTTTGGCAAGTGCGGCCGGGTGGATAGCACGCGCGGTGAAGGAAGCCTCACCCCGCCAAAGCACGCGATCCAGCTTTCCCGCAATTTCTACGGGAATGTGCTGATCGGCCAATCCCAGCAGGGCCTGTCCGGTAAGCGCCAGCCCGCCGGCCGCGCTGCGCTGCAGAATCAATGAAGGAAGATTCGCGCTGATAACGCGGCCGGAACCCTCATCGGAAAGGATCAGCCTTGTTTCCAGCAGGGCGATGCGCCGAATAGCCGATAGGGCGGTTTCCTCATTGGGCGGTTCAAGCCATGCGGCAAGGATTTCGGTCAGCGCATCAAGCGCTGGTTCGGATGCCTCATTGCTGTCGCTGGGCTTGGCCGCCGTAAGCCCAAGCGTAAGGCCCCCCGCCGCATCCCGGTTCGCGAGCAAGCTAAGCCCACGCAATTCCAGGGCGCGCAAGGCGATATGCCCGCGCAGCAACCCACCTGCGGAAAGCGATGCATCCACCCGCGGCAAAAGGGCAATCAGCCCATCATCCTTATCGGCCAATCTGATATCGACGAAGGCTACCGCGAAGGGGGAACGATGCCCCTCTCGCCAGCCGGCCCAGGAGATGGAGGCCTCAGCGATACTGACCTTTTGTCCGGCAAGGGCGTGATTGGCGGCGGTTTCCGCTTGGCGGGCGAGCCAGGGAAGGGCGATAGGCCCCTGTTCAAGCCGCCAGACCAGCCCCGCAACAGCCAGGGCAAGCACAAGCAGGAGCGTCATGCAGACCCTGGCCAGCAGTTTCAAACCCCGCCCCGCTTGACCTGCGACCCGCCTCACTCTTTCCCTGGGCTCCCATGACCGCCACGCCAACAGCTATCACCCCACAGCCAGGATTCGACAAGGCCGCCGCCGCGCTTGCCTTGGCGCATTTCAGTGACAAGGGGGAAGCGGAACGCAGCTTTGCCGCAAGTGCGGAAGGGGCGACGATACTGGAAGCGCTGGGTGGCCATAGCCCTTATCTAGCCGATTTGGCGGTGCGGGAGTCAGCCACCCTGCTTTTCATGGCCGAACGCGGGGCAGATGACGCTTTCGCCCGCACCATAGACCCGCTGCTGCGGTTGGATCCCGCAACGCCCCGCCCTGCACTGGCCACGCTGCTGCGCAAGGCCAAGCGCCAGGGCGCGCTGGTGGCGGCTTTGGCCGATATTCGCGGGCTTTGGGGGCTGGACCGCGTGACCGGCGCCTTATCCGAATTGGCGGAACTCAGCATTGATACCGCCTGCGCCCATCTGCTGCGCGATGCCGCGGCGCGTGGCGATTTGCGCCACACTGGTGGGGCCAAGACGGATGCGAAATCCATCGGGCGGCAATCGGGGCTTGTCATTCTGGGCATGGGCAAGCTTGGCGCGCGGGAATTGAACTACTCATCCGATGTGGATCTGATGGTGCTGTATGATCCCGCCGCCGTGCCGGACCCGGATCGCGCCCAGGGGATTTTCGTGCGCATCGCGCGCGATCTGGTGCGGCTGATGGAAGAGCGCACTGCCGAGGGCTATGTGTTTCGCACGGATTTGCGCCTGCGGCCCGATCCGGCGGCGACCCCCTTGGCGGTCTCCATCCCCGCCGCCATCGCCTATTACGAAAGCATGGGCCAGAATTGGGAACGCGCCGCCATGATCAAGGCGCGGCCCGTGGCGGCGGATCGCGCGGCGGGGGATGCATTCCTGCGCGAAATCCGCCCCTTCGTCTGGCGGCGATACCTGGATTTCGCCGCCGTTGCGGATATTCATTCCATCAAGCGGCAAATCCACGCCCATAAGGGGGCCAAGGGTGCGCATGATACGGTGCAATTGGCCGGGCATGATGTGAAGCTGGGCCGCGGCGGCATTCGCGAAATTGAATTCACCGCGCAGGTGCTGCAATTGATCTGGGGCGGACGCGACCCTGCGCTGCGTGATCCCACCACGCTTGGCGCGCTTTCCGCACTTGCGGGGGCGGGCAAGATCGAACGCCGCGCCGCTGCCGATTTGGCGGATGCTTACGGTTTCCTGCGCCGGCTGGAACATCGGCTGCAAATGGTCGCCGATCGGCAGACGCACCGGCTTCCGGAAGATGAGGATGGGATCGCGCGCATCGCCTCCTTCCTCGGCTACGCCGATAGCGCCAGTTTTGCTGAGGATTTCGCGCATCATCTGCACCGTGTGGAACAGCATTACGGGCGCATGTTTGAAGCGGAACCAACGCTGGCCGCAGATACGGTGCAGGGCGATCTTGTGTTCACAGGTGTGGAGGATGACCCCGCCACCATCGCGACACTCCGCGCCATGGGTTATGGCAATCCAGGCAGCATCGCGGCCACCGTGCGCGGATGGCATCACGGCCATACGCGCGCCATTCGCAGCGAACGCGCGCGCGAATTGCTTACCGCGCTGATGCCAAGCTTGCTCGCCGCCTTCGGCAAGCAGCGGGACCCGGATGCGGCGCTGATGCGCCTTGATGCGCTTTTCGGGCGGCTCACCACTGGTGTGCAGGTACTCAGCCTTTTGCATCGCAACCCGCCGATGCTGGAACGCCTTGCCGGCATTCTGGGCGCCGCGCCGCAATTGGCGGATCATTTGGCGCATCATACCGCAGCACTTGAAGGGCTTCTGGTGGGGGCTGGTGGAGCCATTGGCAGCGCCGCCACTGCCCTGCCCGCCTTGGTGAAGGAAGCGCGGTACTTTGAAGAAGCCATGGAAGCTTCCCGCCGCTTGGTCCAGGAAGGCAAATTCGATATTGATGCTGCCACGCTTGAAGGCGCCATAGACCCTGATGCGGCGGGGGAAGCGCGCAGCGCCCTGGCCGATGCCGCCATCTCATCCCTGCTGCCGCATGTGACAGCGGAATTCGCCGCGCGGCATGGCGTGGTGAAGGGCGGGCAGCTTGCCGTGGTCGCACTCGGCAAGCTTGGCGGGCGGGAAATGCTGCCTGGGTCTGACCTTGATCTGATCCTGGTCTATGATCATGCGGCGGAAGCCGAGGCGAGTGAGGGCAAGACCAAGCGCGGCGCCGCCCCCATCCGCCCTTTGCCAACCATTCAGTATTTCACGCGCCTTGCGCACCAGATGGTTGGTGCCATCACCGCGCCGGGGGCCGAGGGCAAGCTGTATGAAGTGGATATGCGGCTAAGACCTTCGGGATCAAAGGGGCCGGTGGCGGTCTCATTAGGTGCGTTTCAGCGCTACCAGGCGGACGATGCCTGG
>JBEDHL010000232.1:0-7357 GCA_041174145.1 Pseudomonadota bacterium | reverse complement strand
GTCTGGATGCAGGTGCAGCCTGCCTATTGGGAACCCGGTGAACGCCATTGCTGGACCGGGGCTAATGGCGCCACCTATTGCCGATCAAGCCCGCCCCGCTGGCGCCCGCCTGTTTTTGACTGGGTGGATGTGAATATCCCCGCCCGGCAACAGGCCCGCGCCCAATGCCTGCAGGAACAGGGCTTTAGCTATCAGGGGCTGCGCCCGCTGCGGCTTTTTTAGGCAGGCTGGGTTGATGCAGAGGGGGTGCGGGATTAGTTTGCCGCGTCTCCTGCAAAGGTTCCCTGACCCATGAAGCTTATCGCCGATCGTCTTGATCGTATTTCGCCCTCTCTCACCATTGCCATGACCGCCAAGGCGCGCGCGCTGAAGGCCGCGGGCAAGGATGTGATTGGCCTTTCCTCCGGCGAGCCGGATTTCGACACGCCCCGCAATGTGAAGGATGCGGCGATTGCGGCGATTGAACGTGGTGAGACGAAATACACCGATGTCGCGGGCACGGCGGAACTGCGCAAGGCAATTTGCACGAAGTTCAAGCGCGATTCCGGCATTGATTACACGCCAGAGGAAATCCTGGTCGCCACCGGCGGCAAGCAGGTGATTTTCGATGCGCTGGTTGCCACCATCAATCCGGGTGATGAGGCGATTATCCCGGCGCCGTGCTGGGTTTCCTATCCGGATATCGTGGCGCTTGCGGAAGGCACGCCGGTGATCGTGCAATGCGGCCAGAATTCCGGCTTCAAGATGACCGGTGAGCAATTGGAAGCCGCGATTACGCCCAAGACCAAGTGGCTGATCCTGAACAACCCCTGCAATCCGACCGGTGCTGCCTATAACGCCGCGGAGATCAAGGCGCTGACGGATGTACTGATGCGCCATCCGCATGTGTGGGTGTTCACTGACGATATCTACGAAAAGCTGGCTTATGATGGCTTCAAGCCGGCAACCGTGCTTGAAGTGGAACCGCGTCTGAAAGACCGCACGGTGACCATGAATGGCTGTTCCAAGGCCTATGCCATGACCGGCTGGCGCATTGGATTTGCCGGCGCGCCAATCTCGCTGATCAAGGCGATGGATAAGCTGCAAAGCCAGTCCACTTCCAATACGTCTTCGGTGTCTCAGGCGGCGGCGGTGGAAGCGCTGACCGGGCCGCAGGAAAGCATTGAGGATATGCGCAAGGTCTATGAACGCCGGCGCAATATGGTGGTGGATATGCTGAATGCCGCGCCGGGCCTGCGCTGCCACAAGCCGGAAGGCGCTTTCTATGTCTTCCCGGATATGCGCGGCTGCATGGGCAAGACCACGGCGGGTGGCAAGAAGATTGAAACCGATGAGGATTTCACCATCGCGCTTCTGGAAGAAACCGGTGTTGCCACCGTGCATGGCGCCGCCTTCCTGAGCCCAGGGCATTTCCGCATTTCCTATGCCACATCTGATGCTGCGCTGAGCGAAGCCTGCACGCGCATTCAGAAGTTCTGCGCTGGCATGAAGTGATTTTTAGCGCCGCTGCCTTGGGGGCGGCGCTTGTTTTGGCTGCGTAAATCATTTTTGAAAACAGGATCGCCATGCCCGCCCTTGCCGAAAGATTGAACCGCGTTTCCATCTCCGCTTCCGTCATCATGACGATCAAGGCGCGGGAATTGGCGGCGCAGGGGATCAAGGTGATCAGCCTGGCATCCGGTGAGCCGGATTTCCCGACACCACCGCATGCCATCGAAGCGGCACATCAGGCAGCGCTGGCGGGTGAGACCAAATACCCGCCGCAGGATGGCACCAAGCGGCTCAAGGAAGCCGTCCAGCGGAAATTCAAGCGTGATAATAATCTGGATTACGCGCTGGATGAGATCATGGTCACCAATGGTGGCAAGCAGAGCATCTTCAACGCCTTCATGGCAACGATTGATCCGGGTGATGAGGTGCTGATCCCAGCACCCTTCTGGATTTCCTATGCTGAAATGGCGAAGGTTGCGGGCGGCGTGCCGGTGACAATCAATTGCCCGCAGAATAACGGCTTCAAGCTGCGGCCCGAGGATTTAGATGCCGCCATCACGCCCAAGACCAAATGGGTGATGATCAATTTCCCGAATAACCCAACGGGGGCGGCCTGTTCGCGTGCGGAAATGCAGGCGATTGCGGCGGTGCTGATGAAGCACCCGCATGTCTGGATCATGACCGATGATATGTATGAACATCTGGTCTATGACGGGTTTGAATTCTGCACCATTGCTGATGTGGAACCACGCCTGAAGGACCGGACACTGACGGTGAATGGCGCATCAAAAACCTATGCCATGACCGGCTGGCGCATTGGTTTCTGCGGTGGGCCAAAGGCGCTGATCAAGGGCATGATGAACATGCAAGGCCAGGCGACGGCCGGCGTTTCCACCATCTCCCAGGCCGCGGTCGCGGCCGCGCTGGATGGGCCGCAGGAATTGGTGCGCGAAAGGGCAGAAGAATATCGCCAACGCCGCGATCTGGTGGTGGAGATGTTGAATGCCGCGCCGGGCATTTCCTGCCACAAGCCGGAAGGGGCGTTTTACGTCTTCCCGAATATTGCTGGCTGCATCGGCAAAACCAGCAAGGGTGGGCGCAAGATCGAAACCGATACGGATTTCGCCATGGCACTGCTGGAAGAAAAATATGTCGCCACCGTGCAGGGCACGGCTTATGGCATGTCCCCCTATTTGCGGATTTCCTATGCGACCAATATGGAAAATCTGCGCGAAGCCTGTGGCCGCATTCAGGAATTCTGCCGCGAATTGAGCTGAACGCACCATGGCGGCCATGCTGCGCGCGGGGCGCGATTCCGATGCAGCGGGTTTCATTGCGCTGATTTCCAGCTGCTGGGCGGAATATCCTGGCTGTGTTTTCGATCTGGATGGGGAAGTGCCGGAACTCCGTGCACTCGCCAGCTATTTCGCGGCACAAGATGGCGCGCTTTGGGTGGCCGAAGAAGCGGGCGCGGTGGTGGGCATGGTGGCCGCGCATCCGCTGCCCGGCACGCGGGATTGGGAGGTTTGCCGCATGTATGTGGCGGCAAATCAGCGCGGCACCGGCGTGGCAGGGGCGCTGCTCAGTGCGGCGGAAGCCCATGCGCGGGAGGCGGGGGCCGAGGTCATCCGGCTTTGGTCCGATACGCGCTTCACCCGCGCGCATAGCTTCTACGCGAAACTTGGCTATGTGCGGCAGGGGCCGATCCGCGTTTTGAATGATTTGTCCAATTCGCTGGAATTTCCCTTCTTCAAGCCAGCGCGCGGTGTGGCGGTGCATCAGCTTGATGCCTCGGCTGCCGAACATGCGGAAAAGCCTTTGGCGGATATTCTTGTGGCCTGTGTTGCCGCCGGCGCATCGGTCTCCTTCCTGCCGCCATTAAGCGCTGAGGCCGCGCGCGGCTTTTGGCGGCGCAGCCTTGCCGATATTGCGCTGGACCGAAAAGCCATCTGGGTCGCTTGGGCGGATGGTGCGCTGGTGGGAACGGTGACGCTTGATTTGGCCACGCCACCCAATCAGCCGCACCGGGCAGAGGTCGCGAAGCTTTTGGTGCATCCGGCAGCACGGCGGCGCGGCGTTGGCCAGGCGCTGATGGCGGCTTTGGAAGCGGAAGCGGCACGGCATGGGCGGCGCTTGCTCACACTCGATACCCGCGCGGGCGATGCGGGTGAGGCGCTGTATCGCGCGCTTGGCTGGCAAGAAGCCGGGCGCATTCCGGGCTTTGCACTGAATGCGGATGGAACGCCGTGCGATACGGTGTTCTTCTACAAGCAGATAGGTGACGCATGATCTCGCCCGATTGGTGCCGCATGATGGCGGCCTATAATAGCGAAATGAATCGCCGCCTTTACGGTGCGGCCGATGGGCTGGACGCAGCGGCGCGTGAAGCGGATGGCGGCGCCTTTTGGGGCAGCATTAAAGGCACGCTTTGTCATTTGCTCTGGGGCGATACCACCTGGATGAGCCGCTTTGATGGGTGGGAGAAACCCTCCGTCGGCATGAAGCAAAGCCCAGCGATGATACAGGATTGGGCGGAACTGAAGGCACGGCGCGTGGCGGCTGATCAGAAGATCGAAGCCTGGGCGGCGGGACTGACGGTGGGGCGTCTGGCAGCGCCGATCGCCTGGTATTCAGCGATTGTCGCGCGTGATGTCAGCATGCCGCTTTGGATCGCGGCTGGGCACTTCTTCAATCACCAAACACATCATCGCGGCCAGGCCCATGCGCTGCTGACGCGCGCGGGCGCTGCCACGGGTGATACGGATTTGCCCTGGGTGTTGGATTTGGAAAAGCTGGGCGTTCTATCAAATTAACGCCGAAGAAAATCCTTTAGGTAATTCAGCACTTCTTCCGACGCTTCTTCCACCAGGTAATGGCCGGAAGTAACCGCGCCGCCAGTGACGGGGCCGGATGCGTAGCTGCGCCAAATCGCCAGCGCGTCATACCATTTCGGGATACTGCCTTTTGAACCCCAAAGTGCCAGTAGCGGGCAGGTGATTTTATGCCCTGCATCGCGGGATGCGCGGTCATGTTCCAGATCAATCGTGGTGGCGGCGCGGTAATCTTCGCAAATCGCGCTAACCGTGCCGGGCAGGTGCAGTGCCGCCAGATAATCCGCCCGCGCTTCCGGGTGGAAGAAGGATTTATCCTTGGGTTCGCGTGATGTGTGCAGATCAAACCAATCTTCGATATCGCGCAGGATCATGCGTTCTGGCCGATCATGCGGCTGCGCCAGCCAGAACCAGTGATAATAGCCAAGGCCAAAGGCCATATCGGCGCGTTCGAAATGTTCAAGGGTTGGGATGATATCCAGCACGCAAAGTCGTTCCACGGCTTCCGGCGTATCCAATGCCAGCCGATGCGCAACCCGTGCGCCGCGATCATGCGCCAGGATTTGAAAGCGTGGAAAGCCTAGCCCTGCCATCAGCGCCACCATATCAGCGGCCATTGCGCGTTTGGCATAGGGCGCATGATCTGCGCTGACCGGCGGCTTTGAAGAATAGCCATAGCCGCGCAGATCAGGCGCAATCACCGTGAAGTCCCGCGCCAATATCGGCGCCACACGATGCCACATGGCATGGGTTTGCGGATTGCCATGCAGCAGCAATAGCGGCGGGCCGGAACCGGCACGGCGCAGCCTGATGCGCTGCCCATTGGCTTCGCGTGTTTCCAGTGAGAAGCCTTCAAAGAAGGCCATGATCAGCCGCCGCGGCGCGCGGCACCCGGCCGCCCGGCATCAAAGCCAAGGAAGCCCGCATCAAGCCGTGCTGCCCCGCCATCATTGGCGAAAAGCCGCGGCTTGAGGTAGATGCTCGGCCCGCTGCCGCCACGGGCTGCGGCCTGCCGGGCAAGGCGTAAGGCTTCTTCCCGTGCGGCGCGTTCGGCGCGTTCCTGTTCAGCACGTGCGGCGGCGGCGCTGCGCGCATTGCCCAGGCCAGAGGAACCGCCCGCCATGCCGCGCGCGGAAAGCAGATAGAACAGGATGTCATTGCGCCCCTGATCCACCGCCCAATCCGTGGGCGTCAGGCCAAGTGCATTTTGGGCATTGAGATCAGCGCCACGGTTCACGGCATCGCGCGCTGCGGCCAGATCGCCACGCGTGATGGCATCAAACAGCGCTGGCGTCGGCGAAAGATTGGCATTGTCATCCGCCGCAATGGGTTCTGGCGCGCGGCGCGCGGCCAAGCCTGGCAAAGCGGGCGGGCGCGATCGCTGGGCGCCGGGCTGGCCTGGGGGCGCGGCGAATTGCGCGGCGGCGGGTGCGATTTCCGCCATTAGCAGGGCCATTACGGCCAGGGGCAGCAGGCGCGGCAGGGATTTCATGGGCAACATGATAGCCGCCCAACGCGCCCGGCGCCAGCTTCAGCCCCAGGGGCCGCGCTGCGCTTGTGGCTTGCTGCTCGGGATTTCCTGCCCCCAAGGCCCGGCGCTGGGCAGCGCGCCCATGCTGGCGGCCAATTTCTCCAGCGCCGCCACGCGGTTTTCCGTGCGCGGATGGGTCGAGAAAAGATTATCCATGCGCGCCCCGGAAAGCGGGTTGATGATGAACATATGCGCGGAGGCGGGATTGGCTTCGGCCCGTTGGTTCACGCGCTGATGGGCGTAATGTTCCAATTTCTGCAAAGCCCCCGCCAAGGCCATGGGCTGGCCGCAAATCTGCGCCCCCATTTTGTCGGCTTCATATTCGCGCGACCGGCTAATGGCCATTTGCACCACGGCGGCGGCCATTGGGGCCAGAATGACCATCAGGATCATGCCAATCGGCCCGAAAGGGTTCTGCCCCTGTCTGTCACGCCCGCGATTGAACATCATGCCGAATTGCGCCAGCGCCGAAATGGCGCCGGCAATGCTGGCGGTAACGGTCATTAACAGCGTGTCGCGGTTCTTGATATGCGCCAGTTCATGCGCGATCACACCCGCGGCTTCTTCTTCCGAGAGCATTTCCAAAAGGCCAGTATTCACCGCAACCGCGGCGTGTTGCGGGTTGCGCCCGGTGGCGAAGGCATTGGGTTGCGCTTCATGGATAACGTAAAGCGCCGGCATGGGCAGGCCGGCATTGGCGGCAAGCTGCGCCGTCATTTCGTACAACCGGGGGGCTTCCTGCGGGCCAATGGGCTGGGCATTGTGCATGCGAAGCACCATCTTATCGCTATTCCACCAGGAAAAGAGGTTCATGCCCCCGGCAAAAATCAGCGCCATGATCATGCCCTGCTCACCACCGATGGCGAGGCCGATCACGCCGAAAAGCGCGGTAAGCGCCGCAAGCAGGATGACGGTGCGGGTATAGCCGGCCATGGTCAGGCTCCTCCGTTAAGTCGTTCCACATTGTTTAACAGGTTAAAAGCTTTTTCCCATGACCGATAAGCCCAATCCCGAAAAAACCCCACCGAAGCCGACCGAAGCTGAGGCCAAGACGCCGCCTGCCAAGCCCAAGGAGATTGGCGGACCGAAAGGGCCGGAACCGACGCGTTTTGGCGATTGGGAGCAGAAGGGCCGCGCCAGCGATTTTTAAGCCTGCGACTCGGGCAGGGGCCTGGGACGGGACGCGAACGCCCTTGTGTGCGTGCGGAAAGCCGCGCCACAATATCTTGGAATTTGGCGGCCCGATTCGGCCCCGAGTCGCGCGTTTTGGTTATGTTCTTTTCTTTTGAATTATCCAATTGAAAAACAACCAGAAATCCCAAAGCGCCCCAGGTTAAATGTTGCCTTTTTGTTCGCGCCCCTTCGCGTCGGGTCGATCGAGATCCGCGAATCGGGCGCCCGTGGCGGCCTTATCGCCGCGCCAAAAGCAGCGCCAAAATGACGATTGCCGCTGCCGCGAGCCCTAGTGTGATGGGCAGGCCAAAGGCCATGTCTCCCAGCCCGT
>JBEDHL010000231.1:0-4760 GCA_041174145.1 Pseudomonadota bacterium | reverse complement strand
TTTCTCGATTTTCATCTTTGGATTGTTCTAGCCTTCTCGCAAAACCAAGAGGGGGGAAGGCATGAAGCTCTTAATCGGGCGCCGCGCGCTGATAGCTGGTGTGACTGGCGTTTTGGCGATGCCGGCCCTGGCGCAGGGGCGGTTTCCTGACAGACCGATCCGCATGATGGTGCCCTGGACGCCGGGCGGCGCCACTGACATCCAAATGCGCGCGTTATGCGAACAGGCGGCGAAGCGGCTTGGCCAGCCGATTATTGTGGAAAACAAGCCGGGTGCTGGTGGTTCTCTGGCCGCGCAATTCCTGGCGCGGGAGGCGCGGCCGGATGGCTATGCACTCGCGCAAATGTCCAATGGCAGTTTCCGCATGCCGCTTTTGCAGGACAAGCCGCAATGGGACCCAATGCAGGATTTCACCTGGGTCATTCGCCTTGTCGGCTATATGGGCGGCGTGGTGGTGCGTCGCGATGCGCGCTGGAAGACCATGCAGGAATTGCTGGCCGATGCGCGCGCCAATCCGGGCAAGTTCAATTACGGCACGCCGGGCGCCAATACGACCGATATTCAAATGACGCGTCTAGCGCGGCTGGCAGGCATTGATTGGGTGACAGTGCCCTTCCGGGGTGCGGCGCCCAATCTGCAAGCGCTGCTGGCGGGCGATATTCATTTCTCGGCGGAAACCAGCGCCTGGGCCGATATGGCGCTGGAAGGGCGCGTGCGGCCGCTTTCGGTCTGGATGAGCGAAAGGGCCGCGCGTTTCCCCGATGTGCCAACGCTGCGCGAGGTTGGGTATGATGTGCTGGGTGAGAGCACCTATGGCATTGGCGGGCCGCGTGGCATGGACCCAGGCATGGTGCGGGTGCTGCATGATGCCTTCAAGGAAGCGTTGTTTGATCCTGCACACCTGGCGGTGATTGCGCGCTTTGATATGCCGGTGCGCTATCTGAACAGTGCCGATTACGCCGTGGCGGCGAAGGCGCATTATGAGGATGAAAAGCAGACCGTGCAGGAGCTTGGGCTAAAGCTTGGCTGAAAGGCTTCAGCCAAGTCCCATAACGCGCGGCAGCCACAGTGCGATATCCGGGAAGGTCATGACCGCGACTGCGGAAAGCGTCATGGCCAGCACCAGCCAGATCACCCAGGGCACCGTGCTTTCCATGGAAACGCCGGCAATACGGCAGGACACCATCAAATTCACCGCCATGGGCGGGGTGAATTGGCCAATCGCGATCATCATGGTCAGTACCACGCCGAACCAGGTCAAATCCCATTGAAAGGCATTGGCGATTGGCAGCAGTACCGGCAGCAGGATCAGGAAGATCGAAATCCCATCCAAGAACATGCCAACAATGATCAGAAAGATGGTCAGCAGCGCGAGTGTTCCGGCAGACCCGAAGCCAAGTCCTACCACCCATTCGACAATGGGCCGCACAATGCCGAGCGTGCTGGTGGACCAGGCAAAAACGGTGGCAAGCGCAATCACAATCAGGATGACAGCGGAGATTTCGCCCGCTTCCACCAGCATTTCATAGACATCGCGGAGCGTCAGGCTGCGATAGACGAAAAACCCGATGAATAACCCGTAGAACACCGCAACCACCGCCGCTTCCGTTGGCGTGAAAAGGCCAAGCCGCATACCGCCCAGGATCACGACTGGGGCCATCAGGCCCCAAAAGGCTTCCTTGAAGCTTTGCCAGACGGCAATGGCTTCCTTCTGGCGCGCCTTGCCGCCGAAATCCTTCAGGATGGAAATGATCACCACCGCGGCGATGATGCAAAGGCCGGCGAGAATGCCGGGGATCATGCCAGCGGCGAAAATTGCGGGCACGGAAACGCCCGGCACCAGCACGGCATAGACGATGAAGGCGATGGAGGGCGGGATCAGGATATCGGTGGCGGCCGCCGCGCCGACGGTGCTGGCGATGAAGGGGCGGGGATAGCCATCTTCGGCCATGCTTTTCGTCACCACCTGGCCAACCGCGGCGCTGGTGGCGGGGCCCGAGCCCGATATGCCACCAATCACCATCGCGACCAAGACAGCCACGGAAGCAAGCGCGCCACGCCCGGCACCAACCAAAGCAGTGGCAAAGCGCACCAGGCGAAGTGCCACGCCAGTGCGGTCAAACACGCTGCCCACCAGCACGAACATCGGAATCGCGATCAGCGGATATTTGGCAATGCCGGCGTAGACATTGGTCGGCATCGCCATAATTGATTGATCCGCAAGCCAAATGGCGAAAGCGCCAGCAAGCCCAAGACAAATCGCGACCGGCACGCCGCCCGCAAGCAGCACAGCGAAGGCGAGGAACAGGGTGGTTGCGATCATGGCTCAGCCATCCTTTCCGCATGCCAGCCGCATCAGCCGGCCCGCCGCGCGCGCAATGACCAAAAGCGAGACCAAAGGCAGCCAGCCAGTATAGAGCCATTGCGGATTGCCAAGCCCGTTGGACAGCACTTCAAAGCGATATTCATCATAGGCAAGCTTGGCGCCGAAAATGGCGAGCAAGCCAAAGCAAATAATGGCAAGGATCAGCGCCAGCATTTCCGCCCGGCGTTGCCCAGCCTTGCCCATCAGATCGGTGAAATACTCAACCCGGATATGCCGCCCGGTTGCGATGGCGAGTGCCGTGCCGATCAGCGCAATCACCACCATCAGCACCACCGAATATTCTTCGGTAATCGCCAGCGATACATTAGTGAGGTACCGCGCCAGCACATTCGTCGCCGTAATCAACGCCATAGCCGCCATGGCAAGCGCCAGCAGCACACGTTCGAAACTGAGCGGGATTCGGGTTTTCGGATCCGGAAGCGTTGCCCCCGGATCCAATTCAACGCTCATGGCGCGTCAGGCAATGGCGCGTGCAATGGCGGCTTCGGCCTTTTGCACCAAGGCGCTGCCGACGGTCTGCGCCCATTTATCAAACACCGGCCGCGTGGCGCGGGCGAAGGCCTGCTTTTCAGCGGGCGTGAGTTCCGCCACCGCTACACCGCGACGGAGGCATTCCTCGATCGAGGAACGGTCACCATCAATGCCAAGCCCCTTGCGCGCCGCCGCGATCTGACGCTGCGCCGCTTCACGCGCGCAGGCGATCACCAAGTCACGATCCGCCGGCGCGAAGCTATCCATCACAGATTTGGATGCGACGAAAATCGCTGCATCGGCGCAGTAATTCCAGATGGAAAGATGCTTCTGCGCCAGTGTATCCATGCGGAAGCCAAGGAACAGATTGACCGGGTTTTCCTGGCCATCCACCGCGCCGGTGGAAAGTGCGGGTTGCAGATCGGCGAAAGACATCTGCACCGGATTGGCACCCAGGCCCTGGTAGATTTCGCTGAAAATGGCACCTGCCGCGAAGCGGATTTTCAGGCCGCGCAGATCTTCCGGCTTGCGGATTTCGCGCTTGCTGTTGGAGATTTCGCGGAAGCCATTCTCGCCCCAGGCCACTGGTGTCACGTCGCGGCTGGTCAACGTGCCGAACAGGTCGCGCCCGACTTCCCCATTGATGATCGCGTCATAGGCGCGGTGATTGGGCATCAGGAAGGGCAGGGAGAAAAGGTTCATTTCGCGGATTTGTGGGGAAATATTGATGGTGGAAAATACCGCCATATCGATCACGCCCTGGCGCATGGCGACCAATTCGCGCGTTTGATCCCCGCCGACCAATTGGCTGCCGGGATAGACCTTCATGTTGAGCCGCCCGCCCGAGCGTTCCGTGACCAGTTCCGCCCAGGTGAAGGCGCCGTCAGAGATCGGCAACGGGCGATTACCCACGACGGAAACCTTGTATTCCGCACGGTATTGCCCCTGGCCGAGCGCCAGGCTGGGGGCGGCTAGGCCAAGCGCGCCCACGCCCAGCAGCAGGTTACGGCGTGTGGCGCCCTGGAATGGGGTGGTCATGGCGTTCTTCTCCCGTGGTTGGTGTTCGACCTATGATCACCACTTGCCCAAGCCTGCGCCTGAGGGCAAGCGAAACATGAAGCGAACCGCCTGAAAGGCACAGCTAGAGGAGACGCCGCATGATCCCGACTTCCAACCTGGGCGCCATGCTGCTGCAAACCGCCCGCCGCTTGCCGGACCGCCCCGGGCTGATCTGGCGCGACAGGGTCTGGAACTGGGCGGAAATCGCGGCGCGGGCCTGTTCCGCCGCTGCCGGTTTGCGCGCGCACGGCATTGGCGCTGGGGACCGCGTGCTGATCCATTCTCGTAACAACAACGCGATTTTTGAAGGGGTTTGGGCCTGCTGGCTAATTGGCGCGGTGTGGGTGCCAACCAATTTCCGCCTCAGCCCGCCCGAAGCCGCCTATCTGGCCGGTTCTTCCCGCTGCAAGGCGCAGATTTTCGATGTGGCCTTCCCCGACCATCGCGCCGCCTGCCGCGCGGAAAACCCGGCCTGCGTGCTGGATATCGCGATTGGCGAAGGTGCGGGCTTTTCCTGGGAAGATTTGATCGCGGAAGGCCAGGCCGCGCCCTTGACCCTGCCCGCCGATGTGGATCGCGATCACCCGGCCTGGTTCTTTTATACCTCCGGCACCACGGGCAGACCCAAGGGCGGCATCCTGACCCATGGGCAAATGGCCTTCGTTATCAATAACCACATCGCTGATCTGATGCCGGGCTTGAATGAGCATGATGCGTCCTTGGTAGTGGCGCCGCTTTCCCATGGCGCGGGCGTGCATGCGCTATCGCAAGTGGCGCGCGGAGCGGTTTCCATCTTGCTGCCCGGTGAGCGCTTTGATGTGCCGGAAGCCTGGCGGCTGATTGA
>JBEDHL010000230.1:0-9755 GCA_041174145.1 Pseudomonadota bacterium | reverse complement strand
GCACTGCCTTCGGCGGAACTGCGGGATACGCTTGGCTATGGCGATTATGACGCCAAGGCCAAGGCTTTCATCGTTTCGTGATGTTGGAACCGGTCGGGTGTGATTACCCGACCGGATCAATTGGCGTAATCGGCGCACCGGCGGCTTCAATGGTGGCGCCGGCTTGCAGCAGCAAATCCTCGCGGTAACGGCCTGCGAGTAGCTGCACACCAACCGGCACGCGCCCAACCGTGCCGGTGGTGACCGTAAGGCCAGGTAGCCCCATCAACGGTAGCCCCACCTGCGTGAGCTGCGCTTCCATAATACGACGGAAAGCTGCCGGGCTTTCGACATCTTCCTGATCGCGGAAGGGCAATTCGCCGGAAACCGGCGTGATCGCCACCGGGAAGCGTTCGAAAAATTCCATCCAGAGCCGGACGAAATAAGACCGCTTCTGCAGCGCATCCATGAAGCTGTTCAAATCCGGATTGGGGCAAAGTTCTTCCATCTGCGCGAAGACAAAGCTCGCATCCGGATCACCTTCCTGCTGCAGCGCGCTGTTCAGACCGCGACGGCTTTCCGCGAGCCAGAGCATCGCTTGCAATTGCGCGGGTTCACGCAACGGGGGTGTATCGGTTTCTTCAATCGTCCAGCCGGCGGCTTCCAGGCGCTTGGCGGCATCGCGGAGCGCGGCTTGCACTTCCGGCTGCACCTTCATGCCTTCGGGTGCCAGGCAAAGCGCCGCGCGTTTCGGCGCGGGCGGGCCTTCCATGGCGGCATCCACCCACCAGGGGTCGCGGATATCGCGTGCGCACATGGCACCGAAAGCAAGCTTCACATCGGCGATGCTGCGGGCCAGCGGGCCACTCACAGCCATGACCTGCCCGCCGACATGGCGTTCAGCGCCCGAAGCATTCCAGGCCGGAATACGCCCAAGTGTGGGGCGCAACCCGTGAATACCGCAGGCATAGGCCGGGTATCGAATGGAACCGCCAATATCCGTGCCGTGACCAATCGCGCCAATGCCGGCCATTGTCGCAGCACCGGCACCGCCAGATGAACCGCCTGGCGTGATGCTGGGATCGCGCGGATTTTTCGTGTGCCCATGCAGCGAATTGCGCGTGAACCACCGCAGCGAAAAAGCCGGCGTATTGGTCCGCCCGACAATCACTGCGCCCGCCTTGCGCAAATTCGCTACCACGGGATTGTCCTGCTTCGCGATCAAATCCTTTTGCAGGCGGAGCCCATTGGTGGTGGCATAGCCCTGCTGGTCCATATTCACCTTGATGGTAATGGGCACGCCAGCAAGCGGTCCGGCATCCTCACCACGCGCGATCATGGCATCAATGCGCGCGGCATCGGCCAGCGTTTCCTCTGGCCGGTGATCCACAACGGCATTGATTGTGGGGTTCACCGCGGCAAGCCGTGCCAGCGCATCCTTCGCGGCTTCGGTCGCAGAGACTTGCTTACCGCGGATACGCGCCGCCAGGTCGGTTGCATTCAGGCGCCATAGATCGGTCATGGTGGATAGCCCCCCTTTTCGTGCGCTGGCCTAGCCCGGCAACGCAAGCACGTTCTTACTGATGATATTGCGTTGGATTTCGTTCGACCCGCCATAAATGGTGGAAGGCCTCGCCTGTATGTAAAGCCCGGTTGGGTTCAGGTTGCGGTTGCCTTCCATGGGGTCGAGCAAGCCGGCGTTTTCGCCGCAGATTTCCAGCATCGTATCCGTGATGCGCTGGAACAATTCGGTCTGGAATACCTTTAGCATGGAAACATCGGGGCCCAGCGTCTCACCGCGCCTGACCTTATCCACGAAAACGCCGTAGAGGCTTTTCAGATCTTCCAGATCAAGCCGCAGCTTCGCGTAGGTATCCTGGAATACCGCATCTTCCCAAACGCCCATACGTTCCGCCAATTGCTTCAGGCGCGAAAACGCATAGGCCGAAAGCCGTGGTGACCCCAGGTAAATACGTTCAAACGAAAGCAGCGCCTTCGCCATATCCCAGCCGCGATTGGGTGTGCCGACCAGATTGGCCGCGGGCACGCGCACATTATCGAAGAACACCTCACAGAATTCGTCGTGATATTCCAGATTGATGATGGGCTTCACGGTAATGCCGGGCGTATTCATATCCACCAGCAGGAAGGAAATGCCTTCCTGCTTCTTCGCGTTCTTATCTGTGCGCACCAGCAGAAAGCACCAATTCGCATCCATGGCGAGTGTGGTCCAAATCTTCTGACCATTCACCACATAGGTATCGCCATCCAGCACCGCTTCCGTGCGCAACGCCGCCAAATCCGACCCCGCATTGGGTTCAGAATAGCCCTGACACCAGATATGCTCACCGGAGAGAATCTTCGGCAGAAAGCGCTGCTGCTGTTCACGCGTGCCATGGTTGATCAGCAGCGGCCCAACCATGACGATGCCATGGTCATTGGTGCGTGCGCAGCCATGGCGTTCCACTTCTTCGGTGAAGATAATCTGCTTCGCCGGCGAAAGCCCAAGCCCGCCAAATTCGCGCGGCCAGCCCGGGCAGAGCCAGCCTTTCTCGGCCAGTTTGAAATACCAAGGCTTGTTTTCTTCCCAATGCAGGCGCTTCGGTGGATTGCGCAATTCCGCCGGGTAATTGGCTTCAATCCAGCCACGCACATGCAAACGGAAGGCTTCATCTTCCAGCAGGTTCAGATCCTGGGTTTCGCGAGCTTCGATCATCACTTCAGCCTCCGGTAAAATTGGGCTTGCGCTTGGCGAAGAAGGCCGCGCGGCCTTCCTTGAAATCTTCTGTCGTGAACAGCGCCGCCTGATAGGTTTGTTCCTGCGCCAAAGCCTCATCCAGCCCATCGGCGAAGATTTGCTTAGTGAAGGCGATGGGGCCAGGCGCCTCAGCGGCCAGGAAGCGCGCCTTTTCCAAAGCGACTTCCAAAGCCTTGCCAGGGGGTGCGACGTAATCCACCAGGCCGATGCGTTCGGCTTCGGGCGCTGCGATCACCTCATGGAAAAACAAGATGCGCCGCGCGCGGCCAATACCAACACGCGCGGGCAGGAAATGCGGCAGGCCCATATCGGACATCAGGCCAATCTTGTGAAAACCCGCCGTGAAGCGCGCATCTTCGGCGGCCACAATCACATCACACGCGCAAGCCACCGCCATGCCGGCACCCGCCGCCCAGCCTTCCACAGCGGCCACCACAGGCTTGCCCCCCTTGGCCATCAGGCGCACCAGCTTATGCGTGCGGCGCATGCGTTCGCGCCCCGCGAGCGTGCTATCAATATCCATGGAGGAAATATCGCCACCGGCGCAGAAAGTGCCTTCAGCGCCCGTCACCACAATGGCGCGGATTGTGTCATCGCCATGGGCGCGTTCCATCACTTCCTCCATCGCGGTACGCAGCACAGGCGCGATAGCGTTCTTGCGTGATGGGCAATCTATGGTGACGATCAGCACCGCGCCATCGCGTTCTTCCAGAATGCGTTGGCGCAGGGGTTCAGCGGCGGCGCTCATTCCGCATCCTCCGGCGCCAGCGCCATGAAGCGGCGGCGATGCAGCGCGGCGGAGCCGAATTGATTGGCGATCACCATGCCGCGACGCAGATACAGCCCAACATCATATTCATCCGTGTAGCCAATGCCGCCATGCAATTGGATGCATTGGCGCAGCACCATCAACCCACTTTCACCGGCGCGTGCCTTGGCCTTGGAAACGGCTGCCTTCCGCGCATCACCTTCCGCCCCGGCATCCAAAGCCGCCGCCGCGGCTTCCACCGCCGCACGTGTGAGCGCCAGATGAATTTTCAAATCCGCCGCGCGATGTTGCAGCGATTGGAAAGTGCCGATGATGCGGCCGAATTGCTGGCGCGTTTTCAGATAGGCAAGCGTCATATCAAAGGCGCGTTCCATCAGGCCGACCATGGCACCCGCCGTCATCAACGCGGCCTCATCCAAGGCAGCATCCAACACGGCGCCAACATCAGCCGCGATGCGCTTACCCTTCGCGGGATCAGCACGAAGCGTGCCAAAATAGCCGCCATCCATGGTTTTTTCCAAGGAAAGATCCGCCCCCGCCGCCGATACGGCGTAAAGCGCCAGCCCCGCGCCCTCACGCACCGGCACTAGAAACACATCCGCGCCGCCCGCTTGCGGAATAAAGACGCGCGGCGCATCGGCATTGCCAGGCGCGGCCAAAGTATCGGCGCGTTCCTGCCAAGCGGTCAGCACCATTTGTTGGCCCGCCAGCAAGGGCGCCAAAAGCGATTGATCATCCGACGCCGCCAACAAACGCGCGGACAGCATGGCTGGGATCAGAGGTTCAGGGGCCAAGCCGCTCGCCAATTCTTCGGTAAGCGCAATGGCTTCACTCATGCCAAGCCCGGCGCCACCAGCGGCTTCCGCCACGGCAAGGCCGATCCAGCCAAATTCGCCCATCTGGCCGAACACGCTTTTGTCATAGCCGGGTGCTGCAAAGCGCAGCGCACGTACGCGCTTACTGTCGCCACCGCGCGGCGCCACTGCACCGGCGCTATCGCGGATCATGCGAATGGATTCCGCGCGTTCTTCCAAAACCTCACTCATGCTCTTATTCCTTATGCGCGTTAGTTCGTGTGCAGCTTGGCACCACTCGCCGCCTGGATTTGTTCAAAGGTCACGCCCGGCGCCAGATCGCGCACAACAAAACCCTTGCCCTTCACCACATCCAAAACGCCAAGATTGGTATAAACGCGGCTGACCGCGCCCGGCGTTGTCAGCGGATAGGTGCAGCGTTCTACAATCTTGTGCCCGCCATCCTTGGTGGTGTGTTCCATCACCACCCAAAGCCGCTTGGCGCCAGCACCAAGATCCATCGCGCCACCAACGGCCGGCGCCGAGTCATTCTCACTGGTAGCCCAATTGGCGATGTCGCCATTGGCCGCCACTTCGAAGGCGCCCAGCACGCAAAGATCAATATGCCCGCCCCGGATCATGGCGAAGCTATCCGCGTGGTGGAAATAGGAACCACCTGGCCGCAGTGTGACGGCCTGCTTGCCGGCATTCACCAGCCATGGATCCACCTTATCCGGCGCGGGCGCAGGCCCCATGCCCAGAATGCCGTTTTCCGAATGCAGGATTACTTCACGTTCCAACGGGACGTAATTCGCGATCATGGTCGGAATGCCGATACCAAGATTGACGAACCAGCCTTCGGGAATGTCCTCCGCAACGCGGGCGGCCATTTGCTTGCGGTCAAAGCCAGTCATGGTCTGATCCCCTATTCCCTGTTTGCTCAGGCCCATTCCGGGCCGCGATCAATGTGCAACACACGCTTCACGAAAATGCCAGGTGTATGGACATTCTCAGGCACAATCTCACCCAAGGCGCGAATATGGCTGACCTGCGCGATCGTCATATCGGCTGCCATGGCCATTACCGGGTTGAAGTTCCGCCCGCTGGAACGATAGGTCAGATTGCCCCAGCGATCCCCTTCCCAAGCTTCCACCAGCGCCACATCGGCCTTCAGCGCATGTTCCATGACATAGGTGCGGCCGTTGAATTCGCGCTGTTCCTTGCCATTCGCCAGAATAGTGCCCACCGATGTCGCGGTGAAAAACGCCGGCACGCCAGCACCGGCAGCGCGCATACGTTCCGCCATGGTGCCTTGCGGTACAATCTCCAATTCGATCTTGCCTTTGCGATACAATTCCTCAAACACCACGGAACCAGCGGAACGCGGGAAGGAACAGATGATCTTGCGAACCCGCCCCAATTCCATCAGCCGCGCCAAGCCAATGCGGCCTGTGCCGGCGTTATTCGCAACACAGGTCAAGTCTGTTGCCCCCTGTTCGATCAGCCCTTCAATCAATTGGTCGGGCTGGCCCACAGCGCCAAAGCCACCGATCAGAACGGTTGAACCATCCTTGATGCCGGCCATGGCATCGGCCATGGATTGAACAATCTTGTTGATCATGCGTCTTTTCCCATCATCATTCAGGCAAAACGAAACAAGCCATTGCTGACAACAACCTTGTCACGCTCCACCACGCGCGCGCGGAAGGCAGCACCGCCTGCTTCGTGCCAAATCTCGCTTCGGATCGTCTCACCCGGATAGACCGGGGATGAGAAGCGCAAATCCATCTGCCCGAAGCGCGCCGTGTCGTAATTGCAAAGCGCCTTCAGCAGCGCATGGCAGACCGTGCCAAAGGTGCAAAGCCCATGCAGGATCGGGCGCGGGAAGCCAGCGGCGGCAGCGATTTTTGGGTCTATATGCAGCGGGTTCAAATCCGTGTTCAGCCGATAGATCAACGCCTGTTCCGGGCGCGTTGCCAGATCCAGCGTGATATCCGGCGTGCGGTCCGGTTCCGGATGCGGCTGCTTCACCGGACCGCTCGGCCCGCCAAAACCGCCATCGCCGCGCAGGAAGGATGTGCTGGTGAGTGTCGCCAGCAAATCGCCCGTCTTCGCGTCAATCACCTGGCGTTCGGAATACATCAAGGCGCCCTTGCCTTCGCCGCGATCCACAAGGCCAGTGACGCGCGAACGCCCGATGATTTCGCCTTCGGTCGGCAAGGGTTTGTGCAGGATCAGCCCTTGTTCGCCATGGACAATCTTCACCCAATCCATGCCGGTATCGGGATTACGAGACCAAAACCCAGGCGCCCCCAACACCACGGGCATGGAGGGCATGACCTTCAAGCGCGGTTCATAAAGAAAATCGAGCTGCTGTTCATCCATCGGGTCCTGGCCGAGCCCGACAGAGAAATTATACATCGCCACATCCTGCCAGCGCAGATGCTGGCGCATTTCCGGGATGGGGTAGTTCAGCAGCTTTTCGTAGATGATTGGCATGTCAATGCCCTTCCTCGATTTCAATCACCGCATCCGCGGCAAAGGCACCCTGCCCTGCCGGCAGCACCAGCATGGGGTTCACATCAACGGATGCCAAACGCGGCCCCGCCGCCACGGCGAAGCGCGATAACGCGGCAAGCGCCCCCGCCAGCGCCTTCACATCCGCTTTCGGCTTGCCACGCGCGCCATCCAGCAGCGGGAAGCCCTTCAGCGAACGGATCATGGCTTCGGCTTCGGTCTCATTGAAGGGGCAACGGCGGAAGGCGACATCTTTGAGGATTTCGATGAAGACGCCACCCAACCCCACCATGGCCACAGGACCAAACACCGGGTCGCGCAAAACGCCAAGCGCCATTTCAACGCCGCCATTGATTTGCTTTGCGATCAACACGCCTTCAAGGCGCGCCTTTGGCGCATGTTGCGCGGCGCGGGAAAGCAAGGTGGCATGGGCTTCGCGCACCGCAGCGGCATTGGCGATGTTCAAAATCACGCCGCCGATTTCGCTTTTGTGCAGAATATCGGGTGAGAGGATTTTCGCCACCACCGGATAGCCCATGGCGTCCGCAGCGCGCACCGCTTCTTCCACATTGGCGCAGGCTTTCTCTGGCACCGCTGGCAGGCCGGCTTCGGCCAACAGGCGCTTGGCTTCTGCTTCGGTTGGCGTATGCGCGGGTAGCGACACGCTTGGCAGCGCCCCCACCGCACCCGCTTCCTGCCGCGCGAAATAGGCGCCGAAGCGGCCCATGGCGGCAATGGCATTCACCGCGCGCGTCGGGTCCTCAAAAACCAGGAAGCCGTCTTCTTCATATTCGCGCACCTTTTCGCGCGAACAGATGGCCGAAAGCACCCAAAGCCGATCGCGCCTTTTCGCGATGGCGTCTCGCATGAAGGGCCGCAGCTTCGGTGCCATGGAGGTTGATCCACCCGTCTGCGTCAGGAAGACCAGGACAGAAGGATAGCCGCCATCGCCCGCGGTCGCTTCCAGGAAGTCACCGAAAAGCTCGGTCTGATTCACAGCCTGCGCGGTGCAATCCACCGGGTTGCGCGGTGCACAGAAGCTGATCAGGCCGCGCAGCTTTTCCTGAGACGCCTGCGGCATTTCAGGCATGGGCAGGCCCACCGCTTCGGATGCATCGGAAATCAGCACGCCCGCGCCACCACTCACCGTCAGCACACCAAGAGAATTATTGGCGGGATAGATGCGCCGTGATGCCGCGTAAGCGATATCCAGCATTTCTTCCGTGGTGCGCGCACGCAAAACGCCATATTCATCCAGCACGGCCTGCGTCACCGCATCATCGCCGGCGATAGAAGCCGTGTGGGATTTTGCGGCAGCGCCACCCAAAGCGCTGGAGCCGACCTTCATCATGATCACGGGCTTGCGGTTGCGCCGCGCCAGATCAAGCGCGGCCACAAAACCCGCACTTTCGCGGATTCCCTCAGCGTAGGCGCAAATCACGTCCACTTCCGGCGCCTGCGCCATCCAGCCAATCGCCTCCCCTAAGGAGACATCGGCTTCATTGCCCGTGGTCACGCATACCGTTGTGCCAAGCCCGCGTTGCCGCGCCACCGCGAAAACATGCGTGCCATAGGCGCCGGATTGGGATGCGATGCCGATATTGCCGCGAATGGGCCAGCCCTGTTCGAAGGAAAGCGAAAAGATCGGGTAGAAACCAATCGCGGCATTGAACAAGCCAAGGCAATTCGGCCCCAGCATCCGCATGCCATGCCGGCGCGCCGCTGCGACAAGCCTGTCCTGCATGGCGGCGCCGGCATCGTCCACTTCGGCAAAGCCGGCGGTGAAGACAATGGCGGATTTGCAGCCCCGCGCGCCCAGATCATCCACGGCCTGGATCGCGGCCTCACCAGGTACGGCGATAATCGCAACATCAGGCACTTCCGGCAGCGCGGCGACAGAGGCGAAGGCAGGCAACCCCTGCACGGTTGGGCGATTCGGGTTCACCGGCAAAAGCCGGCCCTGGAAACCCTGGCTTTGCATATAGGCAATGGGCCTCCCGCCAATGCGCGTGCCGTCATCGGAAGCGCCAATCACGGCAACGGAACGGGGACGAATCATGGCATCCAGCGCCGCGAAATTGGCGGCGGGGTTTACGGCACCCAAAGGGCCGCCTTCGGCGGGCATCGCGTCTTCCTCCTGCAATCCGGCGCAGGGTGGCGCCAGTGCGCGCAGGCGGCAAGGGGTTGTTTTCAGAAGAGGAAGTGCATGGCCACCCCCGCCGCCCCGGCGGCAACTGACAGCGCGGCATAGACAGTGCCAAAGCGCCCACCGCCCAGCACCAGCGCATAGGTGGCCTTGGCGCAGATATTCATGCCAACCGCAACCAGAACTGCCTGGGCGGCGATTTCCAAGGTCAAGGTGGCGGGCGCCAGCAAAGGTACGGAAAGCGCCACCGCATCCACATCGGCAAGGCCGGTCAGCGCCGCCACCGCAAGCACCGCCGCCGGCCCCAGCTTTTCCGCTGCCAGGCGCGACGCCAGCGCCACCGCGGCCAGCAGCAGAGCGATTTTCAGCACTGCCACTAATTCAAAGGGGTTTTCCGGCGGGGCCGCTGAGCCGCCATCCGCATTGGCGCGGCGCGCCACGGCCAGCCCGGCCAAACCCATGCCCAGCGCCGCAACGCCAAGGGGCAGCACCAGCAGCCGCGCCACATCGGGCGCGATAAAGACGACAATGCCGATTGTCCGCAGGCAGGAAACCGCCCCGGCGATCAAGGCGCCCGCCGCCAGCGCCAGCGCCGCCCCGCCTTCCGCCGCCGCCCGCGCATTGGAAAGCGTCACCGCGGTTGAGGACACCAAGCCCCCCGCCGCGCCGGACAGCACCAGCCCGCGTTCCGGCCCCATCAGCCGCACGGCAAGGTAGCCCAGATAGGAAATCGCCGCGAGCAATATGGCCAAGCCCCAGATTTTTGAGGGATTCAGGCCACCCAGCAGGCCA
>JBEDHL010000229.1:0-9088 GCA_041174145.1 Pseudomonadota bacterium | reverse complement strand
GAAGCGGATGCGGATGAGGCGGTGGCGCTGCTTGATCGCGCCTGCCAGCGCCTGACCCCAGCCGGTACTCAAGCCGCGGCGCAATGAGTGCCATGTTAAAATCAGTGAGGGGCGGCGATGCGCCGCCCCGCCACTTTTTGGAATTGATGGATCTTGAACCCGCTGTGCTGCGGCGCATGCTTGACCTGGGCGCGCGTGCCAAGCGGGGCGAGATTGCGGGTAAGCCCCTTGCCGGCAAGACCATCGCGTTGATTTTCGAAAAGCCTTCAACCCGCACAAGGGTTTCCTTTGAAGTGGGCATTCGCCAATTGGGCGGCGATGTTGTGGTGCTGTCTTCCAAAGATATGCAGCTTGGCCGTGGTGAGACACCGGCGGATACGGCGAAGGTGCTGTCGCGCTATGTGGATGCCATCATGCTGCGCACGGATAATGTGCAGAAAATCCGTGAATTGGCTGAACATGCGACGGTGCCGGTGATCAATGGCCTGACCGATGTATCGCATCCCTGCCAATTGATGGCCGATGTCATGACCTTTGAGGAACATCGCGGCCCCATTGCGGGGCAGATCGTGACCTGGACAGGCGATGGCAATAATGTCGCGCAATCCTTCATCCAGGCGGCGGCACGCTTTGGCTTCACCTTGCGTCTTGCCACACCGCCCGAATTGGCACCGCCCGCGGAATTGATCGCCTGGGCACGCGCGCAAGGCGCCAAGGTGGAATTGACCTCTGACCCGATTGCCGCCGTGCGTGATGCGCGCTGCGTGGTGACCGACACCTGGGTTTCCATGTCAGATGAGCGTGATGGCCGCGCCGAAAGCCGGCATAATCTGCTGGCGCCCTATCAATTGAACGCAGCCTTACTGAAACACGCTGCACCTGATGCGATTGTGATGCATTGCCTCCCCGCGCATCGTGGTGAGGAAATCACCGATGAGGTGATGGATGGCCCGCAAAGCGTGGTGTTTGATGAGGCGGAAAACCGCCTGCATGCGCAAAAGGGCGTGCTGCTGTGGGCCTTGGGGCTGGCGTGACGCTTAAGGCGTGACCCTTTGACATGGGTCACGCGTGTTTTGACCGATAAGTCCCCTGCCCTATTCTGGCTGCGCGCCAGAAATCCTGACCATCTCAGCCCAAATCGGCTGTTCGCGCTTCAAGCGTGCGGCCAATTCTTCCGGCGTGGATCCAGTCAGCCGCGCGCCCATGCTGATGGCCCTTTGCTGCAATTCCGGATCGGCAAAGGCAGCGCGGATTTCGGCGGAAAGCCTATCCACAATCTCGCGCGGCGTACCACGCGGACCCGCCCATAAATGCCAGGGGCTGACATTGAAATTATCCATCCCGGCTTCCGCCATGGTGGGCACATTGGGCATGGCGGGCCAGCGCTCCGGTAGCGTCACGGCAAGCGGGCGAATGCGGCCTTCCTGAATCACGCCGACATAGCTGGCAAGATTATCAACGGCGAGTTGGATATCGCCCGAAAGCATGGCGGGAATGGTCTGCGCCGCGCCACGGAAGGCGACATGCGTCGATTCAATCCCGGCACGCCCAAGAAGATAGGCGCCAGACAGATGAATGGTGGTGCCAACGCCGGATGACCCATAGCTAATGCCACCGCGCCGCGCCTTGGCCCAGGTGATGAATTCTTGCAGATTTTGCGCGGGCACATGCTGCGCTGGCACCGCCACCACATTGGGCAAATCCCACATGGCGCTGATCCAGGCGAAGTCCTTTTCGGCATCGAAGGGTAGCGTTTTGAACAGCATGGGGTTGATAACCACATTATGCATGCTGATTGTGCCGATGGTGTAGCCATCGGGCGTGGCCCGCGCCACCGCTTCCGCCCCAATATTCCCTGAAGCGCCGCTACGCGTTTCCACAATGAAATTCTGCCCAAAACGACGCGACAGCACTTCAGTGGCCAAACGTGTCATCACATCAAGCGACCCGCCGGGCGGAAAGCCCACAATCACGCGTACCGGCCGATTGGGCCAGGCCGCTTGTGCGATGGCAGGGCTAGCAAGGCCCGCAGCCAAAGGTGCCAGCATAAGACTACGACGTTTGATCATTGCTTCCTCCCGTTTGGTTATTGTTGTTTCAGCGCGCGTAATCCGGTTCTTCCCGGTCCAGGACGCGGCGCCATGCATCCAAATGGAGCCGCGCATCCAGCTTTTCACCCCATGGCCCCTGGTGATTGCGGCGGAGATTTTCCGGCAATTTATGTAGGGGAAGCCCGGTTTGCATGGCGGTGAGTTGATACATGCAGGTGCGTTCCGCCATGTAGCATTCATCGAAAGCGTCATGCACCGTGGGGCCCACCACCGTCACGCCATGGCCGCGCATGAGCATGATGGTCTTATCGCCCATCAGCTGCGCAATCCGGTCCCCTTCTTCATTGCTATGCACCGGCTGATCGCCTTCATCATCATAAACCGTGCGATCATTCAGCAGCAGGTTATTGTGATGAGACAGCGCGAATTCCGCCCCCTGCACCATGGAAAGCGCCGTCAGGTGGCGCGGATGCACATGGATCACGCAAGTGGCCGCCGGATTGGCGAGATGGATGCGCGTATGGATATGAAAGGCAACCTTGCGGAGTTCCCCAGCACCGCGCAGCACACGCCCTTCCAGGTCGCAGACAATCAGATCGGATGCCTTCAATTCCTGGAACAAATAACCGCGCGGATTGATCAGGAAGCGCGGTTCCGCCTCATCTGGCAGCATCAGGCTGTTATGGTTGCCGATATGCTCATTCCAGCCGAGCCTGGCGCCAATGCGGAACACGGCCGCCATATCGCAGCGGAGTTCCCATTCACGCGCCTCGGCGCGGCTATCGCTCAGTTTTTCAATGATCGCGGCCATCAGGCACCCCTTGGACGAAGCGTTGAGCCAAGCCTTGCACAGAACGGGCGTGCCTGACCATCGGGGCAGGGTGTTGACGCGGGGCGGGCAGACGCGGAGCATTCCCGGCAAAGTGAGGAAACCACCATGGCCGAAGCCAAGCCTGCCGAATTGCCCATCACCGGCTATCTGGACCGTTTTTCCGCGCGCCCTGGCGAGAGCCTGGCCGTGAAGATCAGCGTGCCAAGCGGCGGGCGCTACCGTGCGCGGCTGCGGCGTGTGATCTCAGGCGACCCCAACCCGGCCGGTCCAGGGCTGCGGTTTGAGGAGCTTTCTGCGCGGTTTGACGCGGAATTTCAGGGCCGCCACCAGCCAATCCGCCTTGGGTCCTACGCGCTGATGCCGAAGGCGCCGCAATGCCCGACGGGGCCTGTCACCTGGACCGCCCTTGTCTGGTTCCAGGCGCAGCCCGGCGGCGAGGCTGCGGTGATCAGCGAAGAAACGGCAGGCCGGCGCGTGACGCTTTCGGTCGGCCCACATGGCCCGATGGCACACATCTCCTGGGAAGGCGGCGACAGGCAGTTTGGCCTGGGCGCGCCCCTGCCCTTGCGCCGCTGGCACCGGCTTTGGTTGAGTGCCGATCCCACCACGGGGCGCGCGCTGCTCGGCGCGCAATGTATTGAAGATGCCAGCCCGGCCAGTACACGGGAAATCTCGGCGGCGGGCATAGCATTGCCTCATGGCGATGGCGTGGTGATGATCGCAGCGCAAAATGCCGTGGCACCCACGGCGCATCTGACCGGCAAAATCGAAGAACCTGCCATTCTGGCCGGGTTTCGCGCCGAATGGCCGCGCCCAGATCAGCCGCTTTCCGCCAGCACGCCGGGGCTGATCGCCGGCTGGGATTTCGCGCGCGGCATCGCAACGCAGCGTGTGGAGGATATCGGCCCGCAAGCCTGCCATGGCGATTTGGTGAATGTGCCAACACGTGCGGTGGTGGGTGCGCGTTGGTCTGGCACTGAGATGTGCTGGCGCCATGCGCCCGCCGATTACGGCGCGATCCATTTCCACGCCGATGATTTGAGTGATTGCGGCTGGGCGGATGATTTCACCTTCACTGTACCATCGGATTTGCGTTCCGGCGCTTATGCGCTGCATGTCACCTGCGCCGAAGGTGAGGACAATATCCCCTTCTATGTGCTGCCCCCGCGCGGCAGCACCACGGCGCCGATTGCCTTTCTGGCTTCCACCTTCACCTATCAGGCTTACGCGAATCATTCGCGCGGTAATGCAGATGCCGGCTATCGCGCCCGCGTCGCCGCCTGGGGCGCTTATCCGCATAATCCTGATGATTTCCCGATCTATGGGCGTTCTACCTATAACCGCCATCCGGATAATAGTGGCATCGCCTTTTCATCGCGGTTGCGGCCCATTTTGACCATGCGGCCTGGGTTTCTGACCTTTAACGACGCGAAGGGATCAGGACTGCGGCATTACCCGGCGGATACGCATATCCTCGCCTGGCTGGAAGCGCGCAGCATGCCCTTCGATGTCATCACGGATCACGATCTGCACGCGGAAGGCGCCGCGCTGCTCACCAATTACAAGGTGGTGATGACGGGATCACATCCGGAATATCACACGCCGCAAACACTTGATGCACTTTACGCCTATACGCGCAGCGGTGGGCGCATGATGTATCTGGGCGGAAATGGCTTTTACTGGCGCATCGCCCAGCCCGCCGATCTGCCCGGTGTGTTTGAATTGCGCCGTGCAGAGGGCGGCATTCGCGCCTGGGCCGCAGAGCCTGGCGAATATTACCACCAAACCGATGGTGCCTATGGCGGGCTTTGGCGGCGCAACCGGCGCCCACCGCAGCAATTGGCCGGTGTGGGCTTTTCCGGCCAGGGGCTGTTTGAAGGCACCTATTACCGCCTGCTGCCTCCGGCACGCGACCCACGCCATGCCTGGATGTTTGCGGGCGTAGAAGGCGAGACCATCGGCGATTACGGGCTTTCCGGCGGCGGCGCGGCAGGCTTTGAACTGGACCGCGCGGACCCTGCCCTTGGCACGCCGGATGGCACGGCCATCCTCGCCGTATCGGAAGACCCGCCGGCTTCCTTTGTCGCGGTGCCGGAAGAATTGCTCTCCCACGTCAATACCGTGAATGGCGAAAAGGCCCAGGCGCTGAAGCGCGGTGAAATCATTTACTTCGACACAGCAGGCGGGGGTGCCGTGTTCGCCGTTGGTTCCATTACCTATTGCGGCAGCCTCTGGCGCCAGGGCTTTGAAGGGCCGATCAGTCGCCTGACGGAAAATGTGCTGCGCCGCTTCGCCGAACTGCCGGATAATGGTTGACGCGGCCGGGCGCGCGCATGAAGCTTAGTCACCACAAATAACGGGAGAGCATGGATGAAACGCCTGAGTTTGAGCACGGGCCTTGTTGCTGCCGCCATGGCCTTGTCGGCCGCACCGCTGATGGCCGCCCCTTTCACCTGCCCCACGCGCGGCGGCGATCTGGTGTTTGGCCAGGAAGCCAATGTCAATTCGCTGGATCAGATGACGTCCAGCACGATTTCAACGCGCAATATCGCGATGAACATCTACGAGACGCTGATTACGCGCGATGAGAACAACAAGCCCATCCCGGAACTGGCGGAATCCATGCAGGAAGCCCCGGATGGCATGAGCTATACTTTTAAGCTCCGCCAGGGGATCACCTTCCACAACGGCAAGGCGCTGACGTCAGCCGATGTCGCGGCTTCCTTTGATCGCTACAACCGCATTGGCCTGCAGCGCAGCACGCTGGATAATGTCGCGGGCTGGGAAACGCCGGATGCGCAAACCTTCATCATTCGCATGAAGCAGGTGCAGCCCACCTTTGTTGAGGCGCTGTCTTCCTTCTCGGTCCCC
This sequence comes from Pseudomonadota bacterium, assembly GCA_041174145.1. Taxonomy (GTDB): domain Bacteria; phylum Pseudomonadota; class Alphaproteobacteria; order Acetobacterales; family Acetobacteraceae; genus Neoroseomonas. The sequence continues at coordinate 3,334 of JBEDHL010000229.1, read as the reverse complement.
ATTGTCATCATCCCTGCCGAGCATAAGGATGATGAACGCCAGCAGCTTCGCCCAGTGGGCACCGGCCCCTTCCGCCTGCTGGAATTCGTGCCTGGCAGCCATGCGAGGCTTGGCCGTTTTGATGGCTATAAGCCCAATACGGCTTATGAACAACGCACTGGCTTTGGTGGCTATCGTGTCGCCTGCCTTGATACCGTGACCTTCCGCATCGTGACGGAAGCTTCCGCCCGTGTGGCAGGGTTGGAAACCGGCGCGCTGCATGTGGTGGAAGATGTGCCCACACGTTCGCTGGAAGGGCTGCGCCGCAATAGCGCCCTCACCATCCTGCCGTTGCAGAATTGGTGGATCCAGATTGCGCTGCCCAATACATCCCTTGCACCCACCGACAATATTGCCTTCCGCCGCGCCGTGCAGGCCGCAATGAATATGGAAGACATCATGGATGCGGCAACGGATAACAATTATCGGCTGAATGTTGGTTTCCAATATCCGAACCAGCCTAGCTATACGGATGCCGGCAAGGAAACCTACAACATCAACAATCAGCAGCGCGCCCGCGCCCTGCTGCGTGAAGCCGGCTATCGCAACGAACCGATTGTGATCCTGACCAATCGCGACTATCCGCCGATGTATAATTCGGCGCTAGTCATGGAACAGCAATTGAAGGCGATTGGCATCAATGCATCACTCCGCGTGGTGGATTGGCCGACTTCGGTGCAAATGTCTCAGCGGTTGAATTCAACCGAATGGCATTTCTTCCATTCCGGCTGGGGCACGCAGCCTGCGCTTGGGGCACTCGCCACCATGCAATTCCTGGTCTCCCCCAATGCCGCCTATCGCCCGCGGGATGACAAGGATGATCCGGAGGTGATGGCCGCCTGGAATGACATGAATAATCTGCGCGATCCGGCGGCGCGTCAGGAAGCCTTTGCGCGTATGCAGCGCTTGGTGCTGGAACGCGCCTATGCCTATCCTTTCGGATCGCTCACCAAGGTCCAGGCGTCCCGCGCCAATGTGAAGGGCTTCACCCCCTTCCGCATTCCGCGCTTTTCCAATGTGTGGATTGAGCGTTGAGGTTTATGTTTAGGGAGCGCGATCTACCTTGATTTTTGTCGCGCTCCGCCGGCTGCTCAGCGCTATTCCGGTATTATTCATTGTCAGCCTCATCAGCTTTGGGCTGATGCGGCTGATCCCTGGTGACCCAGCGGCAGCGATTGCCGGCACCTCAGCCACGCCGGCGCAGATCGAGCAGCTGCGCCGTGATTTGGGCCTGGATGAACCACTGGTCCTGCAACTACTGCATTACTATCAAGGGCTGCTGCAGGGCGATTTCGGCAAATCCCTGCTGCTGGGCAAGGGCGTGCTGGCCGCCACCATGGAACGCCTGCCGGTGACGATTGGGCTTTCGCTTTACGCCCTGGTACTGACGCTACTGATCGGCGTTCTTAGCGGCATCATAGCCGCCTTGCGGCAAAATACCTGGATTGATCAATTCGCGATGATGATTGCCATGCTCGGCATTTCCATCCCGAATTTCTTTCTAGGCCTTTTGATGATCGTCTTCTTCGCCGTGCAACTCGGCTGGTTGCCAAGCGGCGGCTATGTGCCCTTTGCGCAAGATCCGATCGGCTGGCTGCGCAGCACCACCATGCCGGCCATATCGCTGGCCTTGCTGCAAGCGGGGCTGCTGGCGCGCATCACGCGTTCCGGCATGCTGGAGGTGTTGCGCCAGGATTATGTCCGAACCGCCCGCGCCAAGGGGCTGCCGGAACGGCAGGTGATTTTCAAGCACGCTCTAGCCAATGCACTGATCCCGATTGTCACGGTGGTGGGTATTATCATCTCACTATTGCTATCAGGCGCGGTGGTGACAGAGGCGCTGTTTTCCCTGCCCGGCATGGGCCAATTGCTGACGCAAGCGGTGCTCAGCCGCGATTACCCCATGGTGCAAGGCGGGCTATTGCTGGTGACAACTTTTCTGGTGGTGGTGAATATTCTGGTCGATATCCTCTATGCCCTGATTGATCCCCGGGTCCGCTATGAGTGATGCCGCCGCCGCGATAGATGCAGAAGGTATTGCGCTCAAGCGCGAACACCCGGCGCGCGCAACCATCAAGCGCCTGCTCCGCCATCGGCTGTTTATGACTGGGCTGGTGCTATTCCTGATCATTGCCGGTATCGCAATCCTGGCGCCTTGGATTACCGATACGGATCCCAACCGCCTTTCCATGCGCAACAAGTTCAAGCCCCCTGGTGAGGGCTGGATTTTTGGTACGGATAGTTTTGGGCGCAGCCTTTGGTCCCGCGTTGTGTGGGGCGCGCAGCTTTCCATGCTGATTGGCGCATCCGTGGTGGCGCTCAATGCGGTGTTCGGCATTTTGATTGGTGCCGCCGCTGGCTATTTTCGCCGCATTGATAATCTTCTGATGCGCATCAATGACGCGCTGATGGCCTTCCCGGCCATTCTGCTGGCAATCGCCGTCACTTCGGTGCTGGGGCCATCCACCTTCAATGTCATTCTGGCGCTTGGAATTGTCTATATTCCGCGTACGGCACGCATTGTGCGGTCTCGGTCATTGTCCTGCGGGAAATGGAGTTCGTGCAGGCGGCGGTGGCGGCGGGTGCCGGCCATTGGCGTATCCTGACACGCCATATTCTGCCCAATGCCATGGCGCCAGTGATTGTGCAGCTTTCCTTCCTTTTCGCCTTCGCTGTGCTTTCGGAAGCAACGCTTTCCTTCCTTGGCGTTGGCGCCGTGCCGCCCACACCAACCTGGGGCAACATCATGGCCGAAGGCCGCGATTTCATGCGCGAAGCGCCCTGGATCATCACCATCCCCGGCATTGCGCTGATGATCACCGTCATGGGGCTCAATTTCCTTGGTGATGGGCTGCGCGATGTTCTCGACCCACGGCTCAGGATTCAACAGTGACTTTACTTGATGTTCAGGGGCTAACCACGGCCTTCATGACCGGGCGCGGCGAAATCACCGCGATCGAAGGTGTGTCCTTTTCCCTCAAGGAAGGGGAAATCCTGGGCATTGTGGGTGAATCCGGCAGCGGCAAAAGTGTGACAGCGCTTACTATTATGGGGCTGCTGCCAAGGCCGCCGGCGCGTATTGCCGCCGGCAGCGTCATGTTCCAAGGCCAGGATCTGACAAAACTCAGCGCGCGTGAGATGCAACGCATTCGTGGGCCTGGCATTGCGATGATTTTCCAGGAACCCATGACATCGCTGAACCCAGTGTTTTCCATTGGCGATCAGATCATGGAAACCATCCGCGCGCATGAAAACCTGCCTGCAGCCGCACTTCGCAAGCGCGCGATTGATATGC
>JBEDHL010000228.1:0-6823 GCA_041174145.1 Pseudomonadota bacterium | reverse complement strand
GAATGCGCCGGATCTGGCTGTGGATGCCTGGTTCGGGCTTTGGGCGCCAGCGCGCACGCCGACCGAGATCATCACGCGGCTTTCGGATGCGCTGCTGCGTATTCTGGCGGAGGCCGCCATGCGTGAGCGGCTGCAAGGCCAGGGTTTCGTCGCCGCCCCCATGGCATCGGCGCCTTTCGCGGAATTCCAGAAGGCGGAATTGGCGCGCTGGAAGGCGTTGGTGGACCTCACCGGAATCAAGCTTTCCGGCTGAGTTTTTCAGCGCATGTTTCAACAAAAAAGGGCGCCTTGCGGCGCCCTTAATTTTTTCTGGAGGTAACCTTCCTGAATTACTTCAGGATGATTTCCACGCGGCGGTTCTGCGGTTCACGCACACCATCGGCGGTCGGCACCAGCGGGTTGGCTTCACCGAAGCCGCGGGTCATGATTTCATTCCGCGGCACACCACGGCGCACCAGTTCGGCGGCAACGGCGTTGGCGCGGCGCACTGACAGGCCCTGGTTGTATTGGTCAGAACCGGAACGGTCCGTATAGCCATTCACTTCAATGCGGGTCACGCCCGTGCCACGCGCACCGGCGGCTTCGCCAATGATCTGGCGCGCACGATCGGTCAGGTCAGCCTTGTTCCAATCAAAGAACACCAGGTAGGTCTTGGCAGCGGCAACAGGTGCAGCAGCTGCGGCAACCACCGGCGCGGCGTTGAAGGCGTAGCGCAGGCCGACGAGGAGCGAGTGGTTCACGTTGTCCACGTCAACCTTGGTGCGTGTTCCAGCATTAACTGACTCAATTTCGTGACCCGCCGTCATCATGAAGCGGTATTCCGCCGTCATGGCCAAGCCGGGTACCGCGGAGATCGGCAGTGAAAGGCCAGCAATCGCTTGACCGCCCCAATTGCCGCTGTCACCGTTCAGCACTTGCTTGACGCCGCCGACATTGGTGCCAACTTCGTCGTAATCATGCCAGATGTAGCCACCGCCGACACCGACATAAGGCGTGATGCCACCAAGCGCATTGCCGATATTGATATCGTAAAGCAGGTTGAGCATTGCGCCATAGCTGGTCGCCGTGCCGGTATGACCGCTCCGGTTAGCGCTACCTGACTTAATGTCGGCGACATCGTTCGAGCGATAGCTGCCTTCAATTTCCGCGCGCAGGCCATTGCCGAAACCCCAGCCGAGGCTGAGCACACCGACATAACCCCAAGCGAAGTCAGCGGACAGGTTGGAGCCCAGGGCAGCGTCAAGAGTGGTCTTGTCTGCCGCCGTCGCGCCAGTGACGTCAGTCTTATCCAGGTAATTCCCACCAACACCCGCGCCAAGATAAAGCCCGCTCACCGGCTGGGCCTGCGCCAGCACTGGCAGCGCTACCACCGCCGCGGCGGCCAGAAGGGTCTTTTTCAAGCTCATTGTCTTTCCTCATCTCTGTTTCGGATCAATTAATCCGATATCCGAATTAATTCCGAAATCAACGTATTGTTGTTTAGCACCAAAATCAGGCAAGGCGAGCCGAAACCTGCCTGTTTTTCGTCGGGCGTGACGTATCAGTCACCTGCTGTGATATTTTTGCAATGGTATTTATTTCCATTATGTGAATGGCCGCCGGGCCCGGGCTTCTTCAACCGGTGGGTATGGGTCATTGGCCAAACCAACCCCTTGGCGCGGGGCCATTGACTTCCCCCGCCCCCTGACCAAGCCTTCCAACAAAACAAGCCAAAGGAGGAAGCCGTGCCGGAGGAAAATACCCCAGTCGCCGCCAATATCTCGCCCAGTGAAATGGAAGGCTATGTGGCCCGTTTCCAGAATCTGCACGGGTCGGAGGAAGCCTTTGTCGATTCCCGCCTGCCTGGCGCGCGGCGCTTCAAGATCAACCTGATCGGCATGGGGGTGGTGGAACGCAGCAATGTGCCGGAACTCCGCCCCAATATCCCGTTGCCGGCCATGGGTTTCAATCTTGGTATGATCCAATGTGACCCCGGCAATGGCGCCTCTCTCCATTCCCACACGACTGAGGAAGTCTTCATGCCCCTGGTCGGCCCCTGGGCCGTGACCTGGCTGAATGACGCAGGGGAGCAGGAAATCATCCTGCAGCCCTTTGATTGCATTCATGTTCCGGTGGGGGTCTATCGGGGCTTCCGCTATGTGGGCGAAGGGCGCGGCACGCTGCTGACCCTGATCGGCGGGCCGGATGCCGGCAAGGTTGCCTGGGAGCCGAGTGTTCTGGCCCGCGCCGCGGCGCAGGGTCTTTCACGCAATACAGAAGGCGAAGCGCAGGGGTTTGGTTCATGAAACAGCAATTTTCTCGCCGTGAGGCACTTGGGTTGGCGCTTGCCGCCGGCGCGGGCAGCACGGCCTTGGCGCAGCCCGGCTTCCCGAACCGGGCGGTCAATATCATCGTGCCCTTCCCGCCGGGTGGGGCCAAAGACCTGATTGCCCGGCCCTATGGCGCGGCGCTGCAGCGCCATTGGAACCAATCCGTGGTTTTGCAAAATCGCGGCGGGGCGGGCGGCGCGCTTGGCATGAATGCCGGGGCCATGGCGCGGCCCGATGGCTATACGGGCGTGATCGCGCATGTTTCCTATTCCTCGATCCCGGCGGCTGATGCGCTATTCCAGCGCCCGGCTTCCTTTGAACGCGCCAGCCTTGCCCCCATTGCGCTGCTGACAGCCGACCCCCTGATCATTGTGGTGAAGGCGGATGCGCCCTGGCGGAATTTTCAGGAATTCGCCGAAGACGCGAAGCGCCGGCCCGGTGAAATCGCCTATGGTTCCTCGGGCCCCTATAGCGCTGTGCATTTACCTTTTGAGATGCTGGCCCATGCCGGGGGCTTCCGGCTGAACCACGTGCCCTATTCAGGGGGCGGGCCGGCCATTACCGCCGTGCTGGGTGGGCATGTGGCGGCTACCGCCAGCACCGCGGCGGTGATGGCGCCGCAAATCCGCTCTGGCGCCATGCGCGCTTTGGTGAATACGGGCGCGCGGCGCGTGGCGCTGCTGCCGGATGTGCCAACCGCGCTGGAATTGGGCCTGGCGGGGGTGGAATTTTACCTTTGGGTTGGGATTTTCAGCCAGCCGGCCACGCCCGCCGCCGAAAGGGAAGCCTGGCGCCAAAGCACGGCGGCGGTCGCGAAAGACCCGGAAATGCTCCGCCAATTGGAAGCGGCGGGGCTGGAATTGGACCACCGCGACGGCAAGGCCTTCCAGGATTTTCTGGACGCGGATTTTGCGCGGGTGCAGGCGGCGGTGAACCGCATTGGGCGGGTTGAATAGCGCCTTTTCAGCTTTTTCGGGCGCGTGCGGCCAGATCAATCAGCCGGGTTTTGCTGGTTGGTCTGGCCGGCCTGCGATGAAATTGGCAATCGCGGCCATCAATCTTTCTGGTTCATCCGCACGGATTGAATGGCTGCTTTGTTCAAAAATCTGCAGCTTTGATCCTGGGATCAGTTGGTGAATTTCTGCCGAAAATTCCGGCGCGCAAATCCAATCATGCTGCCCGCCAATGATCAGCGTGGGCGCGGTGATGTTTTTAAGCTCCGGCCGCAGGTCAAAGCGCCGCAGAAAGCCGCCTGGCGCAAAGGCGCGGTTGAGCGCTTCCGGGGAGAGAATGCCTCTGTCACGGGCCATGCCGGCCTTTTTGGCGTCATGGCTGCGCGCATAAAGCGGGCCCATGACATCATAGTAGCGGCGGAGCTTTTCTGGCGTATCAAGCGTGCCAGCCCATAGCATGGCCGCTACATGTTGCTGTTCGGCGGTGCCGCGCGCCGCGACAATTTCTGCCGCGCGCGCATTGAAGCCCGCATGTGCCGCAGTCACCAGCAGCACAAGATGCGACACGGAAGATGGGTAGCGCGCGGCATGCGCCATGGCGACCATGCCGCCGTAACTTGTGCCGATGCTGATAATGGGGCCAAGGCCGAGATATTGCCTGAGCGCTTCCATATCCTCGACATTTTCATCCAGCGTATAGCTTGCCGGATCAGCTTTGCCGGAACGCCCCTGGCCGCGATGATCAAAATAGACAAGCTGCATATGCTGCGCGAGGGGTGAAAACCCCGGCTTGAAGCCAGTGTGATCACCACCCGGCCCGCCATGAATGACAAAGGCGGCGGGACGTTCGATCATTCTGGTGCCTTCCGGCACCAGGCCCATGCCTTCAATATCGAAGTAGATTTCCGTACCGCGAATGCTGGCGCGCATGCTGCTGCCTTCAGGAAGGCGCGGCGAGGCCCGCCCCGCCGCGCCCGGTGATCATGACAAGGGTTGCAGCAAGCCCAATTCCATCGCCTTGATCTGAAGGGCGAGGAATTTCGAATTGATGCGGCAGACAGCAAGCCCGCCAGAGATGAACCAAAGCCCTTGTTGCGGGGTGCGTTTATACATGTTGTTTAATTCACCATCCGGGGCAATGCCCCAGACTGGGCCGATTTTTTCCGCCATGGCATCCCCCATGGTGCGGCGGATCATTTCACGTTGCGGGAAATAACCGGTTGCCAGAATGATCAGATCCGCGGGCACGATAGTGCCATCATGCAGCAACGCCCCATCAGCAACAAAATGCTTGATGCGGTCATATTGCAGCAGGCCAATTTCGCCCTTGATCATCAGCTCGGAACTGCCGGCATCCAGATTATAACCGCCGCCGCGGCGATAATATTTCATTTGGTGGCCGGTCTCATCCTCGCCAAAATCATGCTTGAAGCCGATGCGCTTCAGGCCTGCGATCAGGTCCTTGTCCAATTCGGCCATGCGCTTGACGACAGATTTGTAGTTCTTCAGCACCAAAGGTGGCGGGGCGGAACACACCACCAGATCAGCATCTTCCAGCGTGCCGGGTTCATTCCAGATCGCTTCATTCAGCCGGGCGCTGGGATTGATGGAAACCACGGTAGTGGAACCGCGTTGGATCAGCGTTGTGTGCACGCCAAAGCTATGCAGATCCTGCGCGATGTCATTGGCGCTGCTGCCCGTGCCCAGAATCAGGGCGCGCTTGCCGGTCCAGCCTGCGCCGCTGTCAAACCCTTCGGAATGCAGCACCGTTCCCTTGAAATCTTTCAGCCCCGGCACATCCGGGATCATCGGATAGCTGCTGACCCCATTGGCCGATACAATATGGCGCGGCCGCAAGACCCGTTCTGTGCCATCGCCGCGGCGCAGGCGCGCGGTCCAGCATTTCGCCTGTTCATCCCATGTGGCGCTGACGAATTCGGTATCGGTCCAGCAATTGATTTCCATGGCATCGGCATAGAATTCAAACCAATTGCCGAGCATGTCCTTCGGGATATAGGTGGGCCAGGTGGGCGGGAAAGGCATATAGGGCAAATGATTGATGTGAATTGAATTATGCAGCGCCAGGGAATGGTAGCGCCGGCGCCAGCTATCGCCGATGCGCGGCCATTTTTCGACCACCAGCGTATCAACACCCAATTGATTGAGCCGTGCTGCGATGGAAAGCCCTGATTGCGCGCCACCCACCACAATCACGGCCGGATCACGGTCTTCGTAAGCCGCGGCCTTGCGCCGGATATCGGCCCAGTTATCGCCGCCGAAATTGCGTGAATAGGCCGAGCCCGAGGGGCGATTTGCGCCGATTTTTTCCTCATGCCCCGTGATGGATTGCAGCGTGGTGGAAATCAGCCACGCCTTCAGCTTGCCGCCATCGGTCAAGTCTGGCGACAGCCGGAAAATACCGGCACCTTTGCCGATGCTGGTGGTGAATTCGAAAATGGCTTCAATGCATTCAATGCCAACGCGCATCGCTTTGCGTGGCGCCTTGCGGTCACGCGGTAGTTGGAAAGCATGGGCGCCAACGCGCATTTGTTCCGCGACAAGCCGCGCCGCAATTTGATCCCGCCCCGCAACCGGGGTCATGTGCCAGGTAAAGGCCAGCACATCGCGCCAATGGGAATCTTCATGAAATAAGCTGGCGATCTGCTTGGCATCACCCGCTGATAATGCCGCTTCGAAGTCGTTCAGCCAGTCCAGCGCGCAACGCTGATGCGCCTGTGCGGCCTGAAATGCCTCAAGCTGTTGGGCAAACACGTCCATTATTTCCTCACCTCTGGGTATTATCGCCTTGGGGGCTCGGTAGGATGATAGGCATCCCATGGCTTGGGCGTCCATGCGCGGCGGCCCATCCAGCGCTACCGCCGTTGCATCCTGGGCGGGTGCGGTGAGATAGCTTCAGTCTTTGTTCGGGTGAGTGTCCCGAAGAGCCAAGGATTTCACTTGGCTGGAAAATCTTTCAGCGCCGCCCAAACATCCGCTCCAGCGCGGCACGGTCCAGCTTCAACACCGTAGGCCGGCCATGGCTGCAGGTGGCGGCGCGCGGCGTTGCTTCCATTTGCCGCAGCAGCGCATCCATCTCAGCCGCATTCAGGCGCCGCCCTGCACGGATGCTGCCATGGCAGGCGAGGCGCGCGATTGCCGCATCCAGCTTGCGGTCCAAAGCGGTGCTTTCGGCATCCTCGGCCAATTCCTCCGCCATATCGCGGAGCAAAGGCGCGGGGTCGGCGGCGCCAAGCAAGGCGGGCAGGCTTCGCACCAGCACCGCGCCGGCGCCGAAGCCCTCAATTTCCAGGCCCAAACGCGCCAGCGCTTCAGAAGCGCCCAAAAGCCGCGCGGCATCGGCGGGCGGCATATCCACCACGGCCGGGACCAATAGCGGCTGGGAGCGCACACTGCCTTCGCGCAATTGCGCGGTGAGTGCCTCATGCGTCAGGCGTTCATGTGCGGCGTGCTGATCAACCAGCACCAGCGCGCCATCAGCGGCTTCGGCAACAATATAAGTGTCCAAAAGCTGCGCCACGGCGCGGCCCAGGGGATGCGACG
>JBEDHL010000227.1:0-7832 GCA_041174145.1 Pseudomonadota bacterium | reverse complement strand
CCTTTGCGGGGTCCGCAAAGGCCAGATCAAAACAACTCTTTGATTTTATGTATTTTATTTAAGAAGCCGGGACCCTCAGTCCCAGCCCACCGCGCCCGGCATTTCCTTCACCGGCTTGGCCGCTTTCAGCTTGGCCAAATCCGGCACCGGGCGGCAGCGGGCCGCATCGCCCGCGAAGGCTTCCTCAATCGCCGCCGCAACGCCAAGCACAAGCCTGTCACCCCCACGCGGGCCGACCACTTGCAGGCCGAAAGGCATGCCGTTGCGGTCCAGGCCCATCGGGATCGAAATCGCCGGATGGCCGCAAAGCGTCGGGTAATACGCCATGGCAAGCCAGTGGAAGTAGGTCCGTGTCGGCTTGCCATCAATTTCCGCCGGGTAGAGTTCCTTCCAAGGCCGGGGCGAAACGGTGATCGCGGGCGTGATCAGCACATCATGCGCGGCAAAAAAGCCCTGCCAGGCGCGATACATCTTGGTCTGCGCCGCTGCCGCGCGGGCGTAATCATTCAGGCTATAGCGCAGCCCTTCTTCGACATTGGCGCGGACATTGGGGCCAACATCCTGCGGACGCGTCTGGCATTTCTCAAGGTGGGAGGTCAGAAAGCCCGCGGCGCGCAGCACCTCAAACGCTTCATCGCCGCCGGTGCAATCCGGGTGGGCGGCTTCCGCCCCGCCGAACATGGGCGCGATGGCGCCGGCGCGATCGGCGAAAATCTCTCGGATGTGCTTTTCGGTCGGCGCCTGGCCAAAATCCGGGCTGAAGGCCAGGCGAAGGCTCGCCAGATCATAGCGCGGGACGGGGAAGTAAAGGCTCGGTTCTTCGCGCACATAGCCATCATGCAGGGTATAAGCCAGCGGATCGCGCCCATCGTCAGATGCCATGGCCGACAGCAGCAGGCAGACATCCGGCACATTGCGCGCCATGGGGCCCAGCACCGGCAGGCCAGACCAGCCATGGGCGCGCTTTTCGGACGGCACCAAGCCGGGCGAGGGCCGATAGCCGACAATGCCATTGAAGGCCGCCGGGTTGCGGAGCGAACCGCCGGTATCGGAACCGGAGCAGATCGGGAACATATTGGTGGCCAGCGCCACCCCCGAACCGCCGGAGGACCCAGCGGCGGATTTCGTTGGGTCGAAAGGATTGCCGGTCACGCCATAGACGGCGTTGCGCGTATTGGCGCCGGCGCCGAATTCCGGCGTATTTGTCTTGCCCGCGACAATCGCGCCATTGGCGCGCAGATTGGCGACCATGCCGCAATCCGCGTCCGGGATGAAATCGCGGAAGATCGGGCTGCCACAGGTGGTGCGCAGCCCCTCGGTTTCCTCAAGATCCTTGATGCCGATGGGCAGGCCATGCAGCGGGCCAAGTTCATCACCACGCATCACCGCCGCTTCGGCTTCCTTCGCGGCAGCGCGGGCGCGGTCCTCATCCAAGGCCACCACGGCATTCACCGCGTGGTTCACCTCACCAATGCGCTTCAGGCAGCTTTCCAGCAATTCAACTGGGGAAAGCTTGCGCCGCCCAATCAGGCGGCGCGCTTCAAGGGCAGTCAGGTCGCAGGGCTCGGTCATGGACGTTTCCTTATATTTCTTGATGTCGCGCGCGCTTTGGGAATCAGTAGCCCATCGCGCAGCCATCCTTGCGGGGGTCAGACCCACCCACCAGGCAGCCCTTTTCATGGTCAATGAAAATCGCCTGACCGCCGCCATGGGGCTTGTCGATGCCTTCGCAGACATGGCCAAGGCGATTGAGTTGATCAATCACCGCGCCGCTGAAGCCGCGTTCCACCTGCACCTTGCCATCCTGCGGCATCAGGCGCGGCAGATCGATCGCTTCCTGCACATCCAGGCCGAATTCGAAGTGATTGGTCAGGAAGTAGCTATGCCCTGTCGGCTGATACCGCCCACCCATCACGCCATAGGGCATAATGGCGCGGCCATTCTTCATCACCATGCCGGGGATGATGGTATGCAGCGGGCGCTTATTGGGCGCGATGCAATTCGGATGGCCATCCTGCAAGCGGAAACCAAAACCGCGATTTTGCAGCATTACGCCGGATTTTTCCGCGAGGATGCCGGAACCGAAACCTTCAAACAGCGAATTGATGAAGGAACACGCATTGCCATCCTTATCCACCACGCAAAGATAGACCGTATCCTTGTGCTTGTTCAGATCGCTCTCACCCGCAGCGGGCAATTCCGGCAGCGTCGCGTCATCGCGGATCAAGCCGGCCAGGCGCTTCAGATAATCCGCATTCAACAGCTTTTCGACCGGCACATTCACCTGCGAAGGATCTGCCAGGAAAGCATCGCGGTCCCGATAGGCCATGCGCGCGGCTTCGATATGCCGATGCAAACGCGTCGCCGAAAGCGGCCCACCATCAGGCGTTGGCAGATTGGCGAGCGTGCCCAGGATTTGCAGCGCATGCATGCCAGACCCATTGGGTGGGCATTGATAAACCTCCATCCCGCGCCAGGGGATGGAAATGGGTGTCACGAATTCCGCCGCGCTTTGGCCATTGGCGAAATCTTCTTCCGTATGCAGGCCGCCCGCTGCGCGCAGTGTGGCCACAATATCAGCCGCCACTTCGCCCTGATAGAAAGCCGCCGCACCGCGTGCCGCGATGGCGCGCAGCGTCTTGGCCAATTCTGGCTGGCGGAAGCGCGTGCCAAGCTTGGGCGCCGCGCCATTATTCAGGAACCGCCGTGCCGAGGCGGGGTGCTTCAGCAATTTCCCGACCGAACCCTCCCAATCCGCTGATACGCGCGGCGTAATGGGGAAGCCTTCTTCGGCGTAATGGATTGCCGCTTGCAGGATGCGATCAAGCCCAAGCTTGCCATGCGTGCGGTTCAGCAATTCCCAAGCCGAAATCGCCCCCGGCACCGTGACCGAATGGGCCGAGGTATTTTCAAGCTTGGTCGTGCCGGTGGCGCGAATAGCCTCGGGCGTCGCAGCGCCTGGCGCGCGGCCGGAACCATTCAGCGCAATCACCGTGCTGCTGCCGGCGGGCACGTAAAGGCAGAAGCAATCCCCGCCAATGCCGGTGGATTCGGGTTCGATCACGCATTGCACGGCGCAGGCGGCAATCGCCGCATCCATGGCATTGCCGCCAGCGCGCAGGATTTCCAGCGCGGCAAAGGTGGCCTGGGGCATAGAGGTTGCGGCCATGCCATGAACGCCATAGGCGGGGCTGCGGCCAGCAAGGTGAAGATCACGCATCGGGGTTCGGACTTTCATCAGGAGCAAAGATAAGCCCCCCTCATGCCCCCTCTTGCGCGCCGGGAAAAGCCCCAGGGGCGGTTTCGCCCCAAGCGAATCTGCATTAAACGCTTGTCATGGAACCCGTAGCCAGCCTTGATGAATTTCACCGGATTGATATCCGGGTTGGCACCATCTTGACCGCTGAGCCCTTCCCGGAGGCGCGCAAACCCGCGATCAAGCTCAGCATTGATTTCGGGGCGGAGATCGGGGTGAAGCGGTCCTCGGCGCAGTTGACGGTGCATTACACGCCGGAAGCGCTGGTGGGGCGGCAGGTGGCGGCGGTGGTGAATTTCGCCCCACGCCGCATCGCGGGCTTCATGAGCGAGGTTCTGGTGCTGGGAATGCCGGATGAGGCGGGCGCGGTGGTACTGCTGGCGCCGGATCAGCGCGTGCCGAATGGCGGAAGGATGTTTTGATGGCGCAGAAATATTACACGGTTTCCTGGGACCAGTTGCACCGCGATGCGAAGGCTCTGGCTTGGCGGCTTTTGGAACGCGGCCCCTGGCGCGGCGTGGTGGCCATCACCCGCGGCGGGCTGATCCCGGCCGCCGTGGTGGCGCGGGAATTGGATTGCCGGTTGATCGAAACCGTTTCCGTCCTGACTTATGAGGAGGAAACCAAGGGCGAACCCAAAGTAGTGAAGCTGCCCCAGGCAGCGGGCGATGGCGAAGGCTGGCTGCTTTTGGATGATCTGGTGGATACCGGCACCACGGCGCGCGTGGTGCGCGCCTTGCTGCCCAAGGCGCATTTCGCAACGGTCTATGCCAAGCCCGCCGGCAAGCCGATGGTGGATACCTTCATTACGGAAGTAAGCCAGGATACCTGGATCCTGTTCCCCTGGGATACGGAGCCGCAATTCATCGCGCCGATTGCGAAAACGGCGGGGCAGTAAATTACTGGCGGCTGAAAACATTTCCTGGCCGGACAGGCTTATTCGCCAGGAAATGCCTTAACTAGCTGCGGCAGAAGGCCTTTGGTGCCAGGTCAGCGGCAAAGCTTAGGTACCTCCGCCCTAGATCAAATTGCTATCTCTCTATCCTCACCCACCGCCATCAGCCCCCACTTCTTCCCGGCTGGCCAGCACCTTATCCACGCGCCTGCCATCCATATCCACAATCTCAAAACGCCAGCCGGCCCAAACAATCCGGTCCCCCTCACGCGGGACGCGCTGCAACAGCGCAAGCATCAACCCAGCGACGGTGTGATAGGTGCCCGCCCCCGGCATTTCCGGCAAATCAAGCCGGGCGCGCAATTCATCGGATGGCATGCTGCCATCCAGCAGTAGCGATCCATCAAAGCGCAGCACCGCCGCTTCCGCCGGCATCGGCTCGGATGGGCCCAATTCGCCAATGATCGCTTCCAGCAAATCGGAAGCCGTCACCATGCCTTCGAAGGACCCATATTCATCCAGCACCAGCGCCATGCCCAAAGGATCCCCGCGGAGCCTTTCCAGCGCATCAAGCGCGGTCAGCGTATCCGGCAGCACCATGGGCTGGCGCAAAGCGGCATCAAGGGAAATGGGCCCGCCCGCCAAAAGCTGGTCCAGCAGATCCTTGGCGGCGACCACGCCGACGACATTATCCACCCGCCCATCCGCCACGATAAAGCGCGTGACATGCGAAGCGCGCAGCCGCTCGGGCAGGTTTTCCGGTGCCTCGGCGCGATCCAGCCAGGCGATGTCGTTGCGTGGCGTCATCAGCGCGCGCACGGGCTTGTCCCCAAGCCGCAGCACGCGTTCGATCATGTGGCGTTCTTCGGTTTCCAGCGCGCCAGCCTGCGCACCTTCCGCCACCACGGCCTTCACTTCTTCTTCCGTTACGGAAAGATCGGAACTGGGCGCCGGGCCAAAAAACCGCAGCACCAGGGCCGAAGAAGCGCCCAACAGCCAAACCATCGGCGCCGTGATGCGCGCCAGCGCTGCCAGCGGGCGCGCGACCAGGATGGCGAGTTTCTCAGGCTCCCGCAGCGCTAGTTGCTTGGGCACCAATTCGCCCAGGATCAGGCTGAGATAGGTAATGGCCAGCACCACCAGCGCAAAGGCGATTTCCGGCGCGAAAGGCACCGGAAAGGGCAGCATTTCCAGGGCATCGGCAATTGTGCCGGCAAGCCGCGCGCCACCAAAGGCACCGGCGATGATCCCCACCATGGTAATGCCCACCTGCACGGTGGGCAGGAAGCGCTGCGGGTCATCGGCCAGGGCAAGCGCGGTATCCGCGCCCCGGACGCCGCGCTTTTGCAGGGCAAGCAGGCGCGACCGGCGTGACGATACAATCGCCAATTCGGACATGGCGAAGGCGCCATTCAGCAGAACCAGCAGCAGGATGATCAAAATCTCTAGGGCCGTGCCCATTTCTTGTTCCCAGGCGGCAAATGCCGCGCGCCTTGTAAAATAGTTTCGCGCCAGGGTGAAATCACCCTGCTATGGGCGGGTTGGGCGCTTTCTGGCATCTTGGTCGCATGACCCAACCACTCCCCCGCCTGATCCCGCTTGAAGGTGCTTCCAACCTGCGTGACCTGGGTGGCTGGCGCGGCCATGAAGGCAGGGCTTTGCGCCATGGGGTGCTGTTCCGTTCAGACGCGCTGCATAAGCTGACGGACCAGGATTTAACCCGGCTTGCCGAAACCGGGCTTGCCACCGTGTGTGATTTGCGCGGCCGGCATGAGGCTGCGGCATCCCCTTCCCGCCTGCCGGCTGGCGCGCGGGCGGTGCCTTTGCCGATTGAACCGCGCATCGGCGCATCCTTGCGCGACCTTCTGGCCAATGGCGCGGCGACGCGGGCGGAGACCACAAGGCTGCTTGGCGTGGCCTATCTGAATTACGCGACCGAGCAGTTGCCGGTTTACCGCCAGCTTTTTGATCTCATCCTTGAAGATGAGCGCCGCCCGCTGCTGTTTCATTGCTCGGCGGGCAAGGACCGCACCGGGCTTGGCGCGGCGCTGATCCTGACCGCGCTTGGCGTTTCGCGGGAGGATATTTTGGCAGATTATGTTGCGACCGACCGCTTCTGGCGCCGCGACCATCCTTTGCCTGAGGAAGCGCCGGAAGAAGCCAAGCAGGCCATCCTTGATACCCACCCTGCGCTGTTGGCCGCCGCTTTGGATGCGGCGGTAGCTCCCTTCAGGTCAGAGGCCGGGCTGCTGGCAGATGGGCTGGGGCTGACACCAGCGCGACTGGCCAGCTTCCGAGCGGCCTTGCTGGATTAAGCCACCCCCGCCACCCAAGCCGCGATGGCGGTTGCCCGTGCATCTTCATGCCATTGGCCGATAATCTGCACGCCAAGCGGCATGCCCGCCACCTCCAGCAGCGGCACATTCACCGCCGGGCAGCCCAAAGCCGATGTGCCGGCATTGAAGCTGATATCCCCGGTCGGGCGCGGCACAGGCGGCTGGCCTGGCTGATCGCCAAGCCAGATCGGCGCCGGGCCGGGGGATGACGGGGCGATCAGCCCATCCGCCAGCGGTGCCAGCGAAGCCAAGCGGCGGCGTAATTCATCGCGTTCCAGCAAACGCGCGCGATAGGTTTCCAGATCAACCTTGGTGCCATGCTGCAAGCGCGTGAAAAGCCTGGGGCTGACGCGATCCGCGGCGGTTTCCGCCAAATGCTGCAAGCCTGCGCGTTGTTCAAAGGCGCAAATATCTGCGGTGATGGCCTTCGCATGCGCCAAGGCGCGTTCAAAACCTTCAATCAGCGGATGATCGGCGCGGCGCCAAATTTCCACCCCCGCCGCGCGCAGCCGGTCCAGCAGCGCCTCAAACGCCGCGAGGGACGCCGCATCCAAATCCGCCCAACCTTCTGTTTCCATCACGATCAACCGTGCGGGTTTGGCGGGCGCCGGCGCGCTTGCTGGGCCGAATAGCCCCGGCGCGCCGGGATCACCCCCGGCGCGTTTGGCGATTTCAATCGCCACAGCCCACATATCGGCGAAGCTATTGGCGTGAACGCCTGCGGTGGATTGGCTGAGCGATTGCCTCTCCCCCCGATTAATCGCGCCTTGCGTCGGCTTCAGCGCGATATTGCCACAATAAGATGCGGGGCGAATGATGGAACCGCCGACCTGCGTGCCAATCGCCGCCGGGATCATATTCGCCGCGACCGCCGCAGCGGAACCTGAGGATGACCCGCCCGGCGTGCGGCGCGGATCAAAGGGATTGGTCGTGGGGCCCGGATGCGCCATACCCAATTCTGCGGTCACCGTCTTGCCGATGATGACCGCGCCCGCATCGCGCAAAGCGCGCACCATGATGCTATCGCGCTTCGGGAAATTCCCAGTGAAGGCGCCGCAGCCCATTTGTGTTGGCATATCGATGGTTTCGATCAAATCCTTGATGCCGATCGGCATGCCATCAATGGGCGATAGCGCGCGGCCTGCCTTGTAGCGCGCGGTGGCGGCATCGGCGGCCGCGCGCGCGCCCGCTTCATTCAGCACAACAAAGGCGCGCACCACACCATCGCGTTCCGCAATGGCGGCCAGGCAGCGTTCCAAATAGGCGCGGGGCGTATCCTGGCCGGATTGGAAACCCGCAACAGCATCATGGAAGGTCAGGCCCTTGAAGCTGGCACGGTCATAGC
>JBEDHL010000226.1:0-3756 GCA_041174145.1 Pseudomonadota bacterium | reverse complement strand
GTGTTTGTGGATTTGCCGGAAGTGGGCCGCGTGGTTGCTGCTGGTGAAGCCTGCGCCGTGGTGGAAAGCGTGAAGGCCGCTTCTGATGTTTATGCGCCGATTGCGGGCAAGATCATTGAAGTGAATGCCGCGCTGTCCGATGACCCTGGCCTGGTTAATCGTGAACCGACGGAAGGCGGCTGGTTCTTCCGCATTGAACCCGCCGATGCGGGCGAAATCGCCGCGTTGATGGATGAGGGCGCCTATCACGCTTTTGTGGATAGCCTTGCATGAGCGCGGCGGAACTTTCCGCGCTTGAAGCGCATTACGCCTTTGATCGGCGCCATATTGGGCCATCGGAAGCAGAAATCACCGAAATGCTCCGCGTGGTGGGCGCAAAAAGCCTGACCGAGCTTGCCGCGCGCACCGTGCCGGCCGCGATTCTGGAAGCTGATCTTTCCGCTTTGCCACCAGCGGTGGGCGAGGCTGAGGCGATTGCGGAATTGCGCGGCTTGGCGGAACAGAATCGCGCCGATATCAAATCCCTGATCGGGCTTGGCTATCATGGCACGCTGACGCCGCCGGTGATCCTGCGGAACATTCTGGAAAATCCTGGCTGGTACACGGCCTATACGCCCTATCAGGCAGAAATCGCGCAGGGCCGCCTGGAAGCGCTGGTGAATTTCCAGACCATGGTGACGGATTTGACCGGGCTGCCGGTTGCCAATGCATCGCTATTGGATGAGGCGACTGCGGTGGCGGAAGCCATGGCGCTGGCCCATGCCGCCACGCGGGCCAAGAGCAATGTGCTTGTGCTGGCCGCTGATTTGCACCCGCAAACCCGCGCCGTGGTGGAAACCCGCGCCGCCCCGCTTGGTTATCGCGTGGTGGTGGCGGAAGTGGCGGGCATTGCCGCGGCTTGTGCTGCCGAAAAACCCTTCGCGCTGGTGCTGCAATATCCGGGAACCACAGGCGAAGTGCGTGACCTGACCGCCGAGATCGCCGCCGTGCATGCGGCGGGAGGCTTGGCGATTGTCGCGGCTGATCCGCTTTCGCTGACTTTGCTGAAGCCGCCTGGGGAAATGGGCGCCGATGTGGTGGTGGGCAGCGCGCAGCGTTTTGGTGTGCCGATGGGTTATGGCGGCCCGCATGCTGCCTTCATGGCGGTGACGGATGCGCATAAGCGCCTGATGCCCGGCCGGCTTGTGGGTGTTTCCGTGGATGCGGCCGGGGCGCCCGCGATGCGGCTTGCGCTGCAAACGCGCGAACAGCATATCCGCCGCGAAAAGGCGACTTCCAATATCTGCACCGCGCAAGTGCTGCTGGCTGTCATGGCCGGGATGTATGCCGTATGGCATGGGCCGGAAGGGCTTACCCGTATTGCCAAGCGCGTGCGCCTGTTGGCGCGGCTGGCGGGCGATGCTGCTGCGCGCCTTGGCTTTACGCTGCGCCATCAGGGTTTCTTTGATACCATCACGCTGGAAGCGGGCGCGCGTGCCGATGCCCTGATGGCGGCGGCATTGACGCATGGCTTCAATCTGCGCCGCGTGGATGCGGGTGCGGTCGCGATTGCCATGGATGAAACCGTGACGCGCGATGATTTGACACGTTTGCTTGGTGCTTTGGCGGAAGCTGCGGGCAAAACGGCGCCTGCTTTGGATGCGCTGATGCTGGCCGGCGATTTGCCGGAAGCTTTGCGTCGCACTTCATCCTTTCTGACTGCTTCCGTTTTCAATAGCCATCATTCCGAACACGGCATGCTGCGCTACATGAAATCGCTGGAAGACAAGGATGTGGCGCTCAATCGCAGCATGATCCCGCTTGGGTCCTGCACGATGAAGTTGAACGCAACAGCCGAGATGATTCCGGTGACCTTCCCGGGTTTCGGCAATATCCATCCTTTCGCGCCGGTTGATCAGGCGGCGGGCTACATCACCATGATCCGCCGGCTGGAAGCCTGGTTGGCGCGCATCACTGGTTTTGCGGCTGTGTCCTTGCAACCCAATGCCGGCAGCCAAGGCGAATATGCGGGGCTTCTTGCCATTCGCGCCTGGCATCTTTCGCGCGGCGATGCGGACCGCACCATTTGCCTGATCCCATCATCGGCGCATGGCACCAACCCGGCCTCTGCCGTCATGGCGGGCATGCAGGTGGTGGTGGTTGGCTGCGACCGCGATGGCAATGTGGATATCGCTGATCTGAAGGCGAAGCTCGATCAACACGGCGCCAAGCTTGCGGCGCTGATGGTGACCTATCCCAGCACCCATGGCGTTTTTGAAGCCGAGATCAAGGAAATCTGCGCTCTGGTCCATGCCAAGGGCGGGCAAGTTTACATGGATGGCGCCAATATGAATGCGCAGGTGGGCCTCACCAGCCCCGGCACCATCGGCGCCGATGTGTGCCATTTGAACCTGCATAAAACCTTCTGCATTCCGCATGGCGGCGGCGGGCCTGGTGTGGGGCCAATCGGCGTTGCTGCGCATCTGGCGCCGCATTTGCCCAATCACCCCATGCTGGCGGAAGCCGGGCCGGCGACAGGCTTTGGTCCCGTGAGTGCAGCGCCGTTTGGCTCAGCCTCTATCCTGCCGATTTCCTATGCCTATATCCGCATGATGGGGCTTGAGGCGTTGCGCCGCGCGACCGAGGTCGCGATCCTTTCCGCCAATTACATCGCCAAGCGCTTGGATGGGCATTTCCCGGTGCTCTACAAGGGTGCGAATGGTATGGTCGCGCATGAATGCATCCTGGATTGCCGCGGCTTCCAGCAAGGCGGCGGCGTGCTGGTGGAAGATATCGCCAAGCGCTTGCAGGATTACGGCTTCCATGCGCCCACCATGTCTTGGCCCGTGGCCGGTACGCTGATGGTGGAACCGACGGAAAGCGAACCGAAGGCAGAATTGGATCGCTTCATTGACGCCATGATTGCGATCCGCGCCGAAATCCGTGCGGTTGAGCAAGGCCGGATGGACAAGGCTGATAACCCGCTGAAGAACGCGCCGCATACGGCCGCTGAAGTGATGGCGGAGGCGTGGACGCATCCCTATAGCCGCGAAGAAGCTGCCTTCCCGCTGCCCTTCGTCAAGGCGCGCAAATATTGGCCGCCGGTGAAGCGCGTGGACAATGTCTATGGTGACCGCAATCTGGTTTGCACCTGCGCGCCGCTTGAAAGCTACGCTCAGCAAATCGCGGCGGAATAGCAATGCGCCGGCCAGGTGCCTGGCGCGTGGCCGGTTCTCGTTTGATCCATGCGGACCGCTGGATCAGGCTCCGCGCGGATAGCTGCATCACGCCGGAAGGCGCGGTGCTGGATCCCTATTACGTGCTGGAATACGCCGATTGGGTGCATGTTGTGGCGGTTACCGATGATGATCGGTTGGTGGTGAACCATCAATATCGCCATGGCGCGGGCTGTGTGCATCTGGAATTGCCGGGTGGTGTGATGGATGCGGCGGATGATGGCGCGCTTGCCGCCGCCGCGCGCGAATTGCGCGAAGAAACCGGTTTCGCCGCGCGGGAATTTCGCCATATCACCAGCCTCAGCCCCAATTCGGCGACGCATACCAACCGTATCCATACCGTGCTGGCGCTGGGTGCCTTTGCTGATGATGTGCAAAGCCTGGATGCGGGTGAGGAAATCGCGGTGGAGCTTCTGCCTTTGGCCGATATTCCCGCGCTGGTCGCCTCTGGCGCCTTTCTGCAATCGGCGCATGTCGCTTCCCTGATGATGGGTTTGCAGGCCATGGGGCGGATGCGTTTTGTGCCGCTGGAACAAAACGG
>JBEDHL010000225.1:0-11637 GCA_041174145.1 Pseudomonadota bacterium | reverse complement strand
ACATTATAGCCGCCTTCCTGAGTGATGGCGGTGGGCAGCTTCAGGCCGCCAATCATCGCGCCCGCGCGGGCGAAGCCTTCAGCGGTGACCTTCAGCGCGGCAAGCGGTTCATGTTCCGAGGCATCAAAGCCAAGCGGCAGCACCAGCGCTTCCGTCTTGTGGTCGCGAATCGCGGCCATGGCGTAGCGGATTGCATCCAGCCAGCCTTCATCACCCGTGCCGAAGGCAAGCGGCATGTTCATATTGCGCCCATCGCCCGCGCCCGCGCCGCGTTCGCGCGTGCGGCCGACGAACCAGGGGTAGTATTTGTCAGGATCGGCATGGATGGAAATGGTCAGCACATCGCCGCGTTCCCAGAAAATACCCTGGGTGCCATTGCCGTGATGGCTATCAATATCCAGCACCGCGACGCGCTTCGCACCTGCATCCACCAAAGCCTGCGCGGCAAGCGCGGCGTTGTTCACATAGCAATGCCCGCCAGCGCGCGCGGCATAAGCATGATGCCCAGGTGGACGACACAAAGCATAGGCGCTGCGTCCGGCAGCGGCTTCACGCGCAGCGGCCAAGGCGCAAGCCGCCGCACCTTGAATGGCTGCCCATGTGCCGGGACCAATCGGGCAGGCGGCATCGGCCATATACCAGCCGGCGCGGGCGACAATGCCATCCGCACAAACAGCACCTTGCGCCAGCATTTCCGGCGAGGGGTGCATATTCGCGACCACCTCTGGCCCCGCATCGGCAAGCGTTGCCCAATCCCGCGCGGCTTCTGCCAGAAAAGCCAGATAATCCGTGCTATGAATGGCGTGCAGCGCGGCTAGCGGCAAGGCTTCTGGCACGCTGGGCGCAAGCCCAAGCCGATGCAGCGCCGCTTCCAGCGAAGCCGCACGGGCGGGGATTTCGAAATTCGCGCGCGTACGGCCGCGAATCAGGAAGAAAGCCGGTTGATGCCCGGCATGATCCGGATGGGCGAAGGTTTTCATGGGCAAAGGCTAACCAGTTTTGCCCCCGCTGCGAAGCTGCCGCGCTTGCTGCGCCTTCCTGGGATGGGTAGCGTCCCCGGACTTGAAGTTAAGGACCCAGGCGATATGCAAGCTCTCGACCCCGGCGCGCGGCGCGCCATTCTGGCAGCGGTGGATGAGCTGCGCGCGGAAAGCATCGCCATGCTCACGCGCCTGGTGCGTTGCCCCTCCACGCTTGGCAATGAAGCCTCGGCCTTGAATGAAATGGCGCGGATTTATGAGGGGCTTGGCCTGACACCCCAGCGCGTCCCAACCGTGCCGGCCGCGCTTGAAGGGCATCCTGGTTTTTCGCCGCCACTCATTTCTTATGAGGGGCGCGATAATGTCGTCGCGGTCTTCACCCCGCGTGAGAAAAAGGGCCGCAGCCTGACCTTGCAAGGCCATGTGGATGTGGTGCCGGAAGGGGCAGCGGATATGTGGGAAACGCCGCCCTATGAACCCGCCATTCGCGATGGCCGCATGTATGGCCGCGGCGCGGGGGATATGAAGGCCGGCATTATTTCTTACGTAACGGCCTTTCGCGCCTTGAACCGCGCCGGTTTGCAGCCCGCCGCCGAAGTGCAGATGCACTCAGTCATTGAAGAAGAATGCACCGGCAATGGTGCGCTGGCCGCGATGCTCGCCTTGCCGCGCACTGATGCCGTGATCATCCCCGAGCCGGGGCCTGGCCTGCCCGCCATGTATAGCGCGGAAGTTGGCGTGATCTGGGCCTGGGTCACTGTCTCCGGCCGCCCGGCCCATGTGCGCGATATGCAGGCCGGGGTGAATGCCATTGAAGCCGCCAGCACCATCGCCGCCTATTTCAAGGAATACGAAGCCCAGATGAACCGGGCTGAGAATATCCATGCCTCCTTCCATGGCGTGAATCATCCGGTGAATGTGAATCTCGGCACGATTGAAGGGGGCGAATGGAATTCATCCGTGCCCACACGCGCGCGGATCGGGCTTCGGGTTGGCGTGATGATGGGCAATAGCGCCGCCGCAGTGAAAGCCGATATTGAACGGCTGGTCGCGAAGGCGGCTGGCGATGAAAAGCTGCGCGGTGCCAAGGTGAAGCTTGAATTCAAGGGTTTTATGGCAGAGCCCTGCGTCTTCGATATGCAGGCGCCGATTGTGAAACTGGCCAAGCGGCATTTCACCGATATCTCTGGCGGTGCGCTCCGCGATTACCCCTCCGCAGGGCTGACCGATGGGCGGCATTTCGTGCTGCATCAGGGCACACCAGTCGCGTGCTTTGGCCCCGATGCGCAGGATATTCACGGCATTGATGAAAGTGTCGGCCTTGATTCCATGCATGACATTACCCGCACCATTGCGCTGACCATGGCCGAATGGTGCGGGGTGGAGAAAGCGTGATGAGCACAACAAACCTACCCCTTTCCGGCGCCCGGCTTTGGGATAGCCTGATGGAATTGGCGCAAATCGGCGGCACGCCCAAAGGCGGCTGCAATCGCCAGACTCTGACCGATCTCGATTCCGAAGGCCGCCATTTGCTGCGCCGTTGGGGGGAGGCGATTGGGTGTACGCTTTCCGTTGATCGCCTGGGCAATATGGTGCTGCGCCGCGAGGGCCGAGACCCAAGCCGCAAGCCTGTCGCCATGGGCAGCCATTTGGATACGCAACCAACTGGCGGAAAGTTCGATGGCCCGCTTGGCGTGCTGGCCGGGCTGGAAGTGCTGCGTGCCCTGCATGAAGCGGGGATCGAGACCGAAGCGCCTTTGGTGCTGATCAATTGGACCAATGAAGAAGGTGCCCGTTTTTCACCCCCCATGATGGGCAGCGGCGGTGCTATGGGAATTTTCCCTGAAGCTGATGTGCTGGCCCTGCGCGACAGCGACGGCAAGGCCTTTGGCGATGAGCTGACGCGCATCGGCTGGCGCGGAGATTCTGATCCCGCGGGCCTGGCTGATCTTGCGGCCTATTTCGAATTACATATCGAACAAGGCGCGCTGCTGGAAAACGCCGGCAAGGATATTGGCGTCGTCACGCATGCCTTGGCGCAAGCCTGGTATGAGGTGACGATTGAAGGCGCTGAATCGCATGGCGGTTCACCCATGGCGGGGCGCCGCGATGCCATGATGGCCGCGGCCCCCTTGATGGCAGCGATTGAAGAAATTGCGCTGAACGCCATCAGCCCCGCCGGGGAGCCTGGCCGTGCCACGGTTGGGCGCCTGACAGTCTATCCCGATAGCCGCAATATCGCGCCGTCGCGCATCTGGTTCAGTATTGATACGCGCCATGGCGACCCGGCGATGCTGGCGCGCATGGGTAGCGAAATTCGCGCCAAGGCGGCGGAACTATCTGCTGCGCGGGGTGTTGCCATCACCATCTCGGATTTCTGGCAATCGCCGCTGACGCCGTTTGATGCGGCGCTGGTCGGGCGGGTGCGTGATGCGGCGTCTCGGCTTGGCCTGCCGCATATGGATATGCCAACCGGCATTGGGCATGATGCGGTTTATGTCGCGCGACGCGTTCCGGCGGCGATGATTTTCTGCCCCTGCCATGGCGGCATCAGCCATAATGAAGCGGAAAGCATCACGCCTGCCTGGGCGGAAGCAGGCCTGCGGGTGCTGGCTGATGCGGTTTTAGCTACTGCCGGTATTGCAAAGGAAAAGTGACATGACACGCATCGCCATTGGCGGCTTTTTGCATGAAAGCCATTCCTTCGCGCCGCTGCCGACCGGCTGGCAGGAATTCGTCAAACCCGGCGGCTTCCCGCCGCTGCAACGCCCCGCTGGCTTGATTGAAGCCATGCGCCCCACCAGTGCGCCCATCGCCGGCGCGATCATGGTGGCGGAAGAAGCGGGCGTTGAACTGGCGCCGCTGGTTTGGTGCTTTGCCAACCCCGCCGGGCCAGTAACCGCCGAGGCGTTCGAACGCATCGCGGCATTATTGGTCGCGAGCCTTTCCGATGCCATGGAAGCCGGCCCGATTGATGGCGTCTATCTTGATTTGCACGGCGCCATGGTGGCGGTGGGTTTCGATGATGCGGAAGCCGAAGTGCTGCGCCGCGTGCGCGCCGTGGTGGGCCCGGATTTGCCCATCGCCGTCAGCCTTGATCCGCATGCGAACAAGACTGCGGAGATGGTCGCCCTTTCCGATGTGCTGGTGCCGTTCCGCACCTATCCGCATGTGGATATGAAGCCAGCCGGCGCGCAGGCGACGCGGCTATTGCTGCGGATGATCAAAGAAAATCGCAAGCCCGCCAAGCTGTTTCGCGATTTGGATTTCTGGACGCCCTTACCCGGCCAATGCACCATGGTCGCCCCCATGGCTGATGTCATGGCCGAACGGGCAAAGCTAGGCGCGGCGCCAGGTGTTTGGGAATTGGGCTTCTGCTTCGGCTTTCCTTACGCGGATTTTCCCGGCTGCGGCATGGCGATAGCGGCCTATGCTGACACGGTTGATCAAGCCGGCGCAGCGGCGGAAGCGCTGGCCACTTTCATCGCCAGTAAAGAACCGGAATTCGCCCTTGGTGTCGCAACCGCCGCCGAAGGCGTGGCGCGTGCCATTGCCGCGCGCGGCGGCAAAGGCCCGGTTGTTCTGGCCGATACGCAGGATAATCCGGGCGGAGGCGGCCATGGCGACACAACGGGCTTACTCGCGGAATTGATCCGCCAGAACGCGCAAGGTGCCGTATTGGCACCGATGAATGACGCGGAAGCCGCCGCCGCTTGCCATGCGGCGGGCGAAGGTGCGCGCATCACGCTCGACCTTGGTGGCAAAAGCGATGGCGTGCCCTTGCGGGTGGAAGCATTGGTTGAAAAGCTTAGCAATGGCCGCTTTACGCTGAGCGGGCCGATGGGCAAGGGCAATCCGGCTGATCTTGGGCCTTCCGCCTTGATCCGGGTTGCGCCTGGCGTGCGCGTGGTGGTGGTCAGCCGCAAAATGCAGGGCCATGATCAGGAATTATTCCGCCAGGTGGGCGTGGAACCTGCGGAACAGGCGATTGTCGCGGTGAAATCCAGCGTGCATTTCCGCGCGCATTTCCAGCCGATTTCGTCCGAGGTTATTGTGGTGACCGCGCCCGGCCCGGTGGTGGCGGACCCGGCGATTTTGCCCTTCACCAATCTGCGCCCCGGCTTGCGGCTCCGCCCCGGCGATAATCGCGCCTGGGGGTGACTCAGACGCTTTCGAGCAGCGCGCGCACCGCATCGGGCTTTGGCAAGGGCGCCACCGCGCCATAACCCGTGGTGGAAAGCGCAGCCGCCGCATTGGCGTAGTGCGCGGCTTCAAGCGGTGCATCGCCAGCAAGCAAGCGCGCGAGGAAATTGCCGGCAAAGCAATCCCCCGCGCCGGTCGCATCAACCGTCGCCACTTTGTAAGCGGGGATGCGGTGGCGGGCTTCCCGCGTGGCCAGGATGGCGCCCTCAGCCCCGCATTTCAGCACCACCAAGGGGGCGAGGCGCAAATAGAAATCACAGATTGCATCAGGGTTTTGCAGGCCAGTCAGCGCCACTGCATCATCCAAGGATGGTAGCGCGATATCGGCCATGGCGATGGCGGCATGGATAACCGAAGCCGCCCGCGCCGCTGGCCAAAGCCTGAGGCGGAGATTGGTGTCATAGGAAATCCTGGTGCCAGCGGCGCGCGCGATTTCCATGGCCCGGAAGCCAGCGTCACAGGCGCTGGTCGAAATCGCCTGGCTGATGCCGGATAGATGCAGGAATTTCGCCTGGCGAATGGCGGCTTCCGGCACATCCGCCGCGCCATAAAGCGATGCCGCGCTGCCGCTGCGATAAAAGCTGAAATGATGCCCACGCGCATCATGCGTGACGAAGTAAATCCCGGTTGGCGCGGCAGGGTTGCGGATGACGTTGGATGTATCCACGCCTTCTTCAGCCCAAAGCTGCATGAAGCTTTCGCCCGGTCCATCCTGCCCAAGCGCCGTCAACATGCCAACCGAAGCACCCGCCCGCGCGGCGGCGATGGCGGCGTTGGAGGTATCGCCCCCATGGCCTTCCAAGTAATAGCGCCTGCCATCCGCGCCCGGTTTCTGGGCGTTGAATTCCAGCATGGGTTCGCCGAGGCAAAGAATATCAGCCATGCCCCATGCTTGGCCGATGAAAGGGAGGATTTCAAGCGAGCCGCAAGACGGACTATAGAACCCCCATGATCCGCCTGACCGAATTGCGCCTGCCGCTGAACCATCCGGAAGACGCCTTGCGCGCCGCCGTGCTGGCGCGGCTTGACATTGCGGATGCGGCGCTGAAGGCGATGCATGTCTTTCGTCGCGGCTATGATGCGCGCAAGCCTCAGGCGATCATGCTGGTCTATACGTTAGATGTGGACGTGACCGATGAGGCCGCGCTCTTGGCGCGCCATATGGGCGATCAACGCATCGGCCCCGCGCCGGATACCGCCTATCGCTTTGTGGCGCGCGCGCCGGAAGGTATTCGTCGCCCGGTGGTGGTCGGTACCGGGCCCTGCGGCTTCATGGCGGCGCTATTGTTGGCACAAATGGGCTTCCGCCCGCTGATTCTGGAACGCGGCAAGGTGGTGCGCGAACGCACCAAGGATACCTGGGGGCTTTGGCGGCGCGGGGTGCTGAACCCGGAAAGCAATGTGCAATATGGCGAAGGCGGCGCCGGCACTTTTTCCGATGGCAAGCTCTATAGCCAAATCCGCGACCCGCGCCATTACGGGCGCAAGGTGCTGGCGGAATTCGTGAAGGCTGGCGCGCCTGAGGAGATCCTTTATGTCTCCAAGCCGCATATCGGCACCTTTCGGCTGGTTTCCATGGTGGAACATATCCGCGCGGAGATCGGAGCGCTGGGTGGTGAATACCGCTTCGGCGCGCGGGTGGATGACCTGATCATCGAAGCAGGCACCGATGGCACGCGGCGCTTGCGCGGCCTGGTACTTCAGGATGGTGAGGTGATTGAGGCGGATCACGCCATCCTCGCCCTTGGCCATAGCGCGCGTGACAGCTTCGCCATGCTGCAAGCGCGTGGTGTTGCCATGCAGGCTAAGCCCTTTTCTATTGGCGTGCGCATTGAACACCCGCAAGGTATGATTGACCGCGCGCGCTTTGGCCCCAATGCTGGCAATCCGCTTTTGGGTGCCGCGGATTACAAGCTGGTGCATCACGCGAAGAATGGCCGCGCGGTCTATAGTTTTTGCATGTGCCCCGG
The DNA here is from genome assembly GCA_041174145.1 of Pseudomonadota bacterium. Lineage (GTDB taxonomy): Bacteria > Pseudomonadota > Alphaproteobacteria > Acetobacterales > Acetobacteraceae > Neoroseomonas. The sequence continues at coordinate 4,484 of JBEDHL010000225.1, read as the reverse complement.
CGGCACAGTGGTGGCCGCCACCAGTGAGGCCGGGCGCGTGGTGACCAATGGCATGAGCCAATATTCGCGCGCCGAACGCAATGCTAATGCCGGCATGGTGGTGGCGATCTCGCCGGATGATTATCCGGGCAATGTGCTGGCTGGCATTGACTATCAACGCCATTGGGAAAGCGCGGCCTTTGCCGCGGGCGGAGGTGATTACCGCGCGCCCGCGCAGTTGGTGAGCGATTTCCTGGCGGGCCGCCCCAGCACCGCGCTGGGCGATGTGCTGCCAAGCTATAAGCCGGGCGTGACGCCAACCGATCTCGCGCGCTGCCTACCCGATTTCGCGGTGGAAGCGATGCGTGAAGCGCTGCTGGCTTTTGATCAGCAATTGTCCGGCTTTGCACGGCCAGATGCGGTGATGACCGGCGTTGAAACCCGCACCAGCAGCCCCATTCGCATCCCGCGCGGCTTTGATTTTCAAAGCGTGAATACGGTGGGGCTTTTCCCGGCAGGGGAGGGCGCTGGCTATGCCGGCGGTATCCTTAGCGCCGGCGTGGATGGCATTCGTGTGGCCGAGGCTTTGGCGCTGACCCTGACCGGCCAGCCCATCCCGCGCGACATGAGCCGCGGCGCTGAATCCGGCATGACCTACGGCTGACTTGCGGAACCGCCCAAGCCTTGCAAGGCTTCCTGATCAAGAATGACCAGGAGGAAACATCATGCGCGTTGCAAACAAGGTCGCACTTATTACGGGTGCCGCTTCCGGCATGGGCGCGGCCACCGCACGGCTTTTGGCGCGCGAAGGGGCCAAGGTGGTGGTGGCCGATATGATGGAAGCCGAAGGCCGCGCCGTGGTGGCGGAAATCGTCAAGGCCGGTGGTAGCGCCAGCTATCTGAATTTGGATGTGGCCGATGAAGCGCAATGGGAAGCCGCCATTGCCGGCGTGCTTGCCGCGCATGGCCGGCTTGATGTGCTGGTGAATAATGCCGGCATTTCCGGCAGCAATACCAATAACCTTTATGATACCGCGCTGTGGGACCGGATCATGGCGGTGAATGCGCGCGGCGTGTTCCTTGGCGTGAAGCATGGTGTTGCCGCCATGCGGAAATCGGGCGGCGGGTCCATCATCAACCTGTCCTCAATCTCTGGCGTGGTCGGGCAGGATCGCATCCATTGCGCCTATAATGCATCCAAGGCCGCGGTGCGATTGCTGACGAAATCCATCGCCGTGCAGGAAGGCGCTTCGGGCATTCGCCTCAACACCGTGCATCCTGGCCTTATGCCGCCCATGCGCACCAGCGGTGCCACGGCTGACCCCGTGTTCCGCGCGAAAATGCTGGGCCATGTGCCGATGGGCCGCACGGGTGAGGTGGATGAGGTTGCCTACGCCATCCTGTTCCTGGCATCTGACGAGTCATCCTATATGACCGGGTCAGAAATGCATGTGGATGGCGGGTATCTCGCTTCCTGATCAATAGCGCCGCTGCGCGGGTCTGGTTTCAGATAACCCGCGCGGCGGCAAGCGCTTCCATTTCCGCTTCAGACAGTTTTAGCCAGTCACGATAGATTTCGCCGTTATGCTCACCCATGGCGGGGCCGAGCCATTTTACTTCACCAGGTGTTTCGGAAAGCCGCGGCACCAGATTGGGAATGGCCAATTCGCCAATGCGTGGGTCTTGCATGGTTAGGATATTGCCGCGCGCCTTGTATTGCGGGTCTTCGAAGATTTCATCGATGGCATAAACCGGGCCGCAAGGCACCTGCGCTTCTTCGCAGGTTTGCAGCAATTCATCGCGCGTGAAGCGGCTGGTCCAGGCACCGACATAAGCATCCACTTCCGCCCGCGCGGCTTCGCGCTGACGGATGGTGCCCCATTTTCCATCATTGGCAAGTTCTGGCGCGCCCATCGCTTCAGCGAGGCGTGCGAAAATTTTATCTGATGTGCAGGCAATGGCGATCCAGCGGCCATCCTTGGTCGGATAATGGCTATGCGGTACAACATTGACCGTACCCGGCCCCATGCGTTCACGCACATAGCCCTTATGCTGAAAGGCCGGGGCCAATTCATCCAAGATGCGAAAGACGGGTTCATAAAGCCCAATATCCACCACCTGGCCGCGCCCGGTTTTGCGCCGCGCTTCCATGGCCAGCATGGCGCCCATGGCGCCATAAATGCCGGAAAGATAATCCGGGATGGTGGCTGAACCAGGCGTGACCGGTGGTCGATCTGGGAAGCCCGCCAGATAGGAAAGCCCCCCAAAAGCATTGCCAATGCGCCCAAAGCCAGGGCGGCCGCTATAGGGCCCTGTTTGCCCATAGCCAGAAATCCGCACCATGATCAGGCGCGGATTGATCGCATGCAGTACGTCCCAGCCAATGCCCCATTTTTCCATTGTGCCCGGCTGGAAATTTTCCACCAGAATATCCGCTTCCGCACACATGCGCTTGAGCAATTCCGCCCCTTCGGGCTTGCGCAAATCCAGCGTGGCGGATTTCTTGTTCCGACATTCCGAAAGCCAGGGCAGCGTATCGCCATTGGGTGTGACGGTGCCGAATTTACGCAAGGGGTCGCCCACCACCGGCAATTCAAGCTTGATCACCTCGGCGCCGAATTCCGCCAATTGCGTGGTGGCAAAGGGGCCGGAAATAAAGGTGGAAACGTCAATGACGCGCACCCCTTCCAGCGGTAATACACGGGCTTCTGAAGCGGTTTCAGACATGGGGCGTTTCCTTGGTGTTCCCGGAAATCTGGGGCGATGGAATTGGGCGGGTCAAGCGGGATGCGCTTATTCCGCCGCGCGCCCGATGAAGCTGCCTTCCGGAATGGCCGGCGCGCGCGGCGCCTCACATCCTGTATCGCAGCAGCGCCCGGGTTGCTTGGAAATGCGCTTGCCCTCATCCAGAATACCGCGATCAAGCAGGCGTTCCACGAGAGCCGAACGTTCTTCGACCGGGTAATTACGCCAAATCTCCCGCTTCATCGCTTCCGGGCTGCCGCCACCATGCAGCGAAATCACGGAATACCAACCGCCCTGGTTGGAGGCAGTCAAATCTTCCATGAAGCGCGCCACTTCCAGGCGTTTTTCGGCAGGCACATCCGCGCGTCCGGCAAGCACTGCGGCAAGCGAAGCAGCCGTTTCCGGATTGTGATCCTCATCCGGGCCGGGCAGCGCCACGATCAAGCCGCCGGAGACATAATGCGCGAGGCGATGCATATCATAAATCTGTGTCGCCAACAGCAATTTACCGATATTGCTGAATACCGAATCCGGCATGAAGGCGCCCGACGCTGCGCCGGTGCCATAAACACTCGCCGCCACACCGCAGGCGAAGAAGCCTTCCACAATCTTGATCAGATCCACCATGGCATCACGGATATGCCCGTGGCGGTCCGTGTCCAGCCCATTCGCTTCAATCATCAGCGCGCCGGCGCCAATCAGCAAATCACCAAAGCCTGCACGCGCGGCGATACAGGAATGGCGATGATGCGTGGCATAACTGGTGGTGGTGTAGCCGGCTTCCACATGCTCACCCGCCATGAACACGCGGTCCCAGGGCACGAAGACATCATCAAACACAACAACGCCGGTGGCCTGGCCGTATTTGGCGCTGAATTTCGCGGCTGCCTCACCGGGGCGGCCGGCGGGGCGTGCCACAATCATGACGCCCGGTGCATCCGCCGGCACGGCGCAATGCAGCGCGAAATCGGCATCTTCCGCTGTCATGGTGCGGCAGGCCATGACCAGGAATTCATGGACATAGGGCGCGCCGGTCACAATCGCCTTGGTGCCGCGAATGATGATGCCATCGGCGCGGCGTTCCTTGATATGCACATGCACATCACGATTCGCCTGCTTGCCGGGGCGGGCGGAACGATCGCCCTTCGCATCTGTCATCGCGATGCCAAGCGTCAGATCACGCGCCTGCACATCATCCAAATAGGCCAGGAAGCGCTGGTGCCGCTCTCCGCCATGCACATCATCGGCAAGCTTCGTGCCCTGATGCAACGCATTCAGCGCATCATGCGCCAGATAGCGCTGCGCGCAGCCTGATTCACGGCACACCAGGCGCACGGCTTCCAACTTTGCAAGCAAATCATCGCGGCTGCCATTCACATGCAGCATGCGATTGGCAAGCCTGCCACTACCCTGCTGGGTTGCTGTCATCAGCGTCGCGTAATCAGGGCGATGGGCGAAATCATAGGTCACGCCAATGGCATTGATGCCCGGCGCCAGCAGCGGTTCATCCGCCACACTCGCCACCTGTCGGCCATTCACGAAAACGCGCGGCTTCAGGGCACGGAGCGATTCCCGATAATCAGCGGCGGACATCAGCATGATAAGGGTTTCCCATAACCGGTTGACGGATAAAATCTAACGCTGTTAGAATTTCATGTCAATGACCCGCCCCGACAAGAACGCCGCCAAGCGCGACCATATCCTTGCCGCCGCCAAGGCACTGTTCGCTGAGGCTGGGTTGGAAGGAGCCAGCCTGCGCG
>JBEDHL010000224.1:0-2832 GCA_041174145.1 Pseudomonadota bacterium | reverse complement strand
ATGTGTATAAGAGACAGGTCCGGCCCAAGCCCCAGCAGCATGTTATGCGTGCCCGCGCCAGGATGCGCCCCGCCAGGGACAGGACGCACGCCCAAATGCCGTTCCAGCCAGGCCGCACCCGCTTCCAGCGAGGCAGCGCCAATCACAAGATGGTCGATTTCAGCCATGTTACCCCCAAAGCGGCGCTTTGTTCTGCCACAGCATCTCTCCGCCCATCCATCATGCGCCGGCTTGGGGTGCGTATATTGAGCAGGATCAAGAATTCATGTGGCGGTTCGACAGGCCCGCAACCCATCCGATTGACCAGGCCGCTTCATTGCGGCGTTTTGGCCTAAATTCTTTGGGAATACCGTGATGACTGCACCCGGGCCGAAAATCGCCGAGACCTTCATTCACCCAAGCGTGAAACTGCGGCAGGCTGAGATTGGCGCGCGTTGTGAGATTCTGGAACGATCCTCGGTCGAATATACGACGATCGGCGATGCATCCTATCTCGGCCATGATTGCCAGGTGGCGGATGCGGCGATTGGCAAGTTCTGCGCCATTGCGGCCTGTGTGCGCATCGGCCCGCCCAATCACCCGATGGGCCGCCCGGCGCAGCATCGCTTTACCTATGTGCCGGAATATTATGATGCGACAAAGCAGCGCGACGGCGCGTTTTTCGCCGAACGCCGCGCGGCGCGCGTGAAGATTGGCCATGATGTCTGGATTGGTCATGGCGTGACGGTACTGGCCGGTGTCACAGTGGGCGATGGCGCGGTGCTGGCCGCCGGTGCGGTGGTGGCGCGCGATGTCGCGCCTTACACCATTGTGGGTGGCGTGCCGGCGCGTGTGATCAAGGAACGCTTCCCGCGCGATATCGCGGCGCGGCTACAGCGCATTGCCTGGTGGGATTGGCCGTTCGAGATCATCATGGCGCGACTGGAAAGCTTCCAATCCGAAGATATGGAAGCTTTCTGCGCGCAATGGGAAAATCAGGCGTTGCCGCTCAGGTAATCCATCGCGGCTTGCACACCGCCTGATTGGTGCGGAATGCCGGCGGCGCGCAGCCCCATCTCCACGCCGCTGAGCGTGCCGGTCAGTTGCAGATCGCCAAAATCGCCAAGGTGGCCGATGCGGAAGACGCGGTCATTCAATTGGCCGAGGCCATTCCCAAGGCTCATGTTGAAGCGTTCCAGAATGGTGGCGCGCAGCGCATTGGCGCTATGGCCTTCTGGCAGGCGCACCGCGGTCAGCACGGAAGAATAATGGCGCGGGTCGGCGCATTGGATTTCGAAGCCCCAATGGCGCACGGCGCGGCGCGCGGCTTCTGCGTGCCGATCGTGCCTGGCAAACACGTTATCCAGCCCTTCTTCCAGCAGCATATCCACCGCCGTATCCAGCCCGTACAAAAGATTGGTCGCGGGCGTATAGGGGAAATAGCCCGTCGCGTTGGAAGCGAGCATCGGCTTCCAATCCCAGAAGCTGCGCGGCAACTTCGCCGTTTCACTGGCCTTGAGCGCCTTGGCGCTGATGGCATTGAAGGATAGCCCCGGCGGCAGCATCATGCCTTTCTGAGAGCCGGAGATGGTGACATCCACGCCCCATTCATCATGCCGGTAATCCATGGAACCGAGCGAGGAAATCGTATCCACCAGCAAAAGCGCCGGATGCCCCACCGCATCCATGGCGCGTCGCACTTCCGCGATGCGTGACGTGGCGCCAGTACTGGTTTCATTATGCACCACGGCGACAGCCTTGATGGCATGGCCCTTGTCTTCGCGGAGCCTCGCTTCAATGCCTTCCACATCGGCGCCGCGGCGCCAATCGGTTTTCACGAAATCTGTCACGATCCCAAGGCGGGATGCCATTTCTTCCCAAAGATGGGCGAACCAGCCGGTTTCGCACATCAGCACGCGGTCGCCGGGGGAAAGGGTATTGGTGAGTGCGGCTTCCCAGGCGCCGGTGCCGCTGGCGGGGTAGATCACCACTGGGCCCTGGGTCTTGAAGACATGGCGGACTTTTTCCAGCAAGGCCTTGCCAAACAAGCCAAAATCCGGGCCGCGATGGTCCATGGTGGGGTTGTCTATCGCGCGCAGCACGCGGTCCGGCACATTGCTCGGCCCCGGGATTTGCAGGAAATGGCGCCCGGCAGTGGGCTTGGATTGGAAATAAGCCATGATGGAATCCTTGTTTGTGGCCCCTACATGGGCGAAACCCCCCATAGATGCCAAGACCACCCCTGCATAAGATGTTTCAGGACCATCAAGAATGAATGCCCTGCCCCCTGGTCGTATTGTCCCCGGAGACCCCCGCCTGGCCAATCGGCTGCGGCGTGAAACCCAGGCCGAGGTGCTGTTCCGCCCAGCCGATCGCGGGCGCTATGCCACGGATGCTTCGATCTATCAGCAGGAACCGATTGGGGTGATTGTGCCTCGGTCCCTTGCCGATGTGGAAGCGGCCCTGGCGATTTGCCGGGAAGAAGGGGTGGCGGTGCTGCTAAGGGGCGGCGGCACCAGCCAATGCGGGCAGACGGTGAACCGCGCCTTGGTGCTGGATTGCACCAAATACCTCAGGCGCGTGCTGGACGTGGATGCCAAGGCGGGTGTCGCGCGGGTGGAACCAGGCATTACCTTGGGCGCCTTGAATGACGCGCTGAAGGCGCATGGCGTTTTCTACCCGGTGGACCCTTCCACCTGGCAGCGCTGCACCATCGGCGGGATGGCGGGGAATAATTCCTGCGGGTCCAAATCCATCCGCTACGGGCTGATGGCGGATAATGTGCTGGCGATTGATGCGCTGCTGGCCGATGGCTCTCGATTCCGCTTTGGCGATCTGCCGGATAATCTGGGC
>JBEDHL010000223.1:0-4990 GCA_041174145.1 Pseudomonadota bacterium | reverse complement strand
GCACCAGGCGCGGATCACCCAGCCAATCCGCCAGCCTGCCGCCCGCGGGCCCCGCCAGTAATTTCAGCGCACTGCCCGCGGCCAAAACCGTGCCCAAATCAGCCGGCGTCAGCCCGCGCGCCAGCAAAAGCGGCGGCAGGAAGGGCATCATCACGCCAAAGGCAGCGAATTGCGCGGCAAAGATCAGGGCGAAGCGGGTGGCGGGGTTCATCACGGCTTGCTCACCCTGCCCCGCGCCGCCACCATGGACAAGCGCGCCGCATCATGCCACGGAACGACGCGTTTTTCTTTCTTGGACATTGACCCCCGCATGTTCGAACCCAGGGTTCGCGCCATCCTCGGCCCGACTAATACCGGCAAGACCCACCTCGCGATTGAGCGGATGCTCGCCCATGCCTCGGGCAGTATCGGCTTTCCGCTCAGGCTGCTGGCGCGTGAAAATTATGATCGCATGGTGGCGATGAAGGGCGAACGCTACGTTGCCCTGATCACCGGGGAGGAAAAAATCGTCCCGCCTGAGGCAAAATATTTCGCCTGCACGGTGGAAGCGATGCCGCTGGATCGCCCGGTGGAATTCCTTGCCGTGGATGAAATCCAGCTTTGCGCGGACCCGGATCGCGGGCATGTCTTTACCGATCGGCTGCTCAATGCGCGCGGCATGGTGGAAACCATGTTCCTGGGCGCTGAGACCATCGCGCCGCTTTTGCGCCGCCTGATCCCGCGCGCCGAAATTGAAACCCGCGCGCGGCTTTCGCAATTGACTTACGCGGGCCCGGCCAAACTGTCGCGCCTGCCGGCGCGTTCCGCCATTGTCGCCTTCAGCGCGCAGGAAGTTTACGCCATTGCCGAAGCGGTGCGCCGCCGGCGCGGCGGATGCGCCGTGGTGATGGGCCGGCTTTCGCCGCGCACCCGCAATGCGCAGGTCGCACTTTATCAAAACCGGGAAGTAGATTTCCTGGTGGCGACGGATGCGATTGGCATGGGCCTCAATATGGATGTGGACCATGTGGCGCTGGCCGCGCTGAATAAGTTTGATGGCCATCAACCGCGCCCCTTGACCGCACAGGAAATCGCGCAAATTGCGGGCCGCGCCGGGCGCGGCATGCGTGATGGCACTTTCGGCACCACGGCGGATGCGCCGATGCTGGATGACGCTATCATCACGCAAATCGAAACCCATGCCTTTGAACCGCTGAACACGCTCGCCTGGCGCAATTCGGATTTGGATTTTTCCTCGGTCGAGGCGCTGCTGGATAGCCTTGGCGCGCCGGCGCCTTTGCCTGGCCTTGCCAAGGGCCATGATGCGGTGGACCACATCACGCTTTCCATGCTGGTGCGGGAAGAAGAAATTCGCGGCCTTGCCGATACCGCATCGCGCGTGCGCCTGCTCTGGGAAGCCTGCCAGGTGCCGGATTTCCGCAAGCTGGCCGATGATAGCCACACAAGGCTTTGCGCGCGCATTTTCACGCATTTGGCGCGCGAAGGCCGCCTGCCGCGCGATTGGGTGGCATCTTCCATCGCGCAGCTTGGCATGGCGGAAGGTGATCTTGATACGCTGATGGCGCGGCTTTCGGCCATTCGCGTCTGGGCCTATGTCTCCGCCCGCGCGGATTGGCTGGATGGGGCCGAGGAATTGCAGGCCGAAGCGCGCAAGACCGAAGACATGGTCTCTGACGCCCTGCACCAAAGCCTGACCGAACGCTTTGTGGATCGGCGCGCGGCGCATTTGATCCGCGCGCTGGATGAAAGCGATGAGGAATTGCTTTCCGCCGTGACGCGGCGCGGGGAAGTCGTGGTGGAAGGCCATCCCGTTGGCCATGTGAAGGGCTTTCTGTTCGAGCCTGATTCATCGGCGGTGAAGGAAGAAGAACGCCGCGTGGTGCTGCGCGCGGCGCGGCGCGCTTTGGGGGCGGAAATCCCGCGCCGTGTCACCATGCTTGAGACCGCGAAGGATGAGGCTTTTGCGCTCACGCCGCAGCATGGCGTGACCTGGGCCTATTCCCATGCGCCGAATATGCCAGCGGGGCTTGGCGATATCGCGGAAGTGGCGAAGCTGAAGCACGGTTCCGAACCGGGCAAGCCACAGATTGAAGTGCTACCCTCGGAATTTCTGGATGGCGCGCAGCGTGAACGCATCCGCGCGCGGCTTGCGACCTGGATCGAAGCGCTGGTGAAGCGCGATCTGGGCGCGATTTTCACGGCTGAGGAAAAGGCGGCTGAAGACAATACGCTGCGCGGCCCGGCCTTTCGGCTACGGGAAGAATTGGGCCTGGCCATGGGGGCGACGGATGGGGAAATTCGCCCCGATCTGCGCCAGAAGCTGAAGGCCATTGGCATTCGCGCCGGCCGCTACGCGCTTTACGTGCCGGAAGTGCTGAAGCCGCGCGCCATGGCTTTGCGTGCGCAGCTTTGGTCCCTGTTGCGCGGCATTGAAACGCCCAAGCTGCCTTCTGGCGGTTTGATCGCGGTGGCGCCGCCCGCCGATTGGCCGCGCGGCTTTGCCGAAACCATGGGCTGGCTACCCGCCGGTCCGGTGCTGCTGCGCCTTGATGTGGCGGAACGCATCGCCGGCGAATTGGGCCATCTGACGCGCAAGGCACCAGCGCTTTTGCCGGGGGACCTTGCCAGCCGCCTCGGCATCAAGGGCGAGAATTTGGCAACGGTGCTGGAAGCCATGGGCTTCCGGCTGATCCCGGCTGAAACCCCGGATGAAAAGCAATTTGGCCCGCCCGCCCCGGCGCGGATTGGCCAGCAACGCGCCCCGCGCTTTGAGCCGCGCCAGCACCAGGGCCCACGCCGGGATGACAAGCGCCCGGATCGGCGCGGCCCGCGCCCAGATCACCGCCGGCCAGAGGATAAGCCGGCCGAAGGCGCCGCGCCGGATCAGGCGCCGGCCGAACAGCAGCAGCGCCCGGAACGCCGGCCAGATCAGCGCCCGGATCGCCGCCCCAAGCCGGAAGGCGGGCAGCAACAGCGCGGGCAAAACCAGCAACGCCAAGACCAGCGCCAGCATTATGGCCAGAAAGGCGGCAATGACCGCCCACGCGGCCCGCGCCCGCCGCGTGAGGATCGGGTAGCGCTGCCCCCCATGCCGCGCCCCGATAGCCCCTTTGCGGTGCTCGCCGCGTTGAAGCTCAAGAAGGACTGAGCAAGGGTCGGTGACAGCCGAGGCTGAAGGGCGGGATTATCAGCGGCTGGATGCCTGGCTCTGGTGCGCGCGCTTTCGCAAGACGCGGTCGGAATGCGCGCGGCAGGTGGAAAAGGGCGTGGTGCGGATCAATCGCCTGCCGACCGACAAGCCCCATGCCAAGCTCCGCCCCGGTGATGTGCTGACGCTGGCGCTGGGGCAGGGCGCTTCGGGGCAGATCATCCTGTGGCGTGTGCTGGCGCTCGCCGAACGGCGCGGGCCCGCTTCCGAGGCGCGGCTGCTATATGAGGTCCTCACCTGAATCTTGACAGCTATGCGTCAAGCCACCTTGTCTAAAACGTCTGACGCGGCCATTTTGGCGCCAATTGTACAGGCTTAGCCCCGGGGAATCGCGCCAGTGACCTATGTCGTCACCGAAAATTGCATCAACTGCAAATACATGGATTGCGTGGAGGTCTGTCCGGTGGACTGCTTCTATGTCGGCGAAAACATGCTGGTGATCCACCCGGATGAATGCATTGATTGCGGCGTCTGCGAACCGGAATGCCCCGCTGAGGCGATTCTGCCCGATAGCGACGACAAGGCGACCCCCTGGGTAGAACTCAACCGCGATTACGCAGGCCAATGGCCCAATATCACCCGCAAGGGCGAAGCACCCGCGGATGCGGATGATTGGAAGGACAAGCCCGGCAAGCTGGCGCTGCTGAGCCCCAATCCCGGCAAGCCCTGAGCCATTTGGGGGCACTTTTCCCGTTGAAGTGCTGATGAATTCCGCTTGCCATCACGGCTTTGCGGGTGACCCTGGGCGTTTTTTGTGTTATGGGCGCCGACTTTCGTTTCAGCATCTGGATTAATCCAGCTGATGGCCTGGGATGAAGGTCTGCATTCTCGACCGGTTCGCGATGAACCGGGTTCTGCGTTGGGAGCCCCATTGCCATGACACGTAAGCCTGTGTCCAAGGCGTCTGCTAAAAGCCGCGCCAAGCCGGCCAGTGCCCCGGCCAAAAAGCCGGCCAGCAAGGCGAAATCGGCGGCCAAGCCGGCCGCGAAGAAATCTTCCGCCAAGCCAAAGGCGACCACGAAGTCCAACAAGAAGGTGGCGCCGAAGCCTGTGAAGAAGCCTGTTACCAAGCCTATTGCCAAGCCTGCGCCTAAGCAAAACGCAAAACCAGCGGCCAAGCCAGCCAGCAAGCCTGCCGCGAAGCCGACGCCGAAGCCTGCTGCCAAGTCGGCGGCAACGCCCGCCAAGGCCAAGCCAGCCCCCAAGCCCGCCGCAAAAGCCTCTCCGGCTCCGGCGGCAAAGCCTGCTGCCAAGCCAGCGGCGAAAGCCGCGCCTAAACCCGCAGTGAAGGAAGCTGCGAAGCCCCTGCCCAAGGTGGCGGCGAAGCCCGTGGCCCAACCTTCTGGCGCGGCCATGCTCGCAAAACCGCCGAAAGCGGAGAAAACAGCAGCCAAGCCATTGGTGGTGGCTCCTGAAACGCCCGCCAAGCCGGCAGCGCCGGCCAAGGCCGAGAAAGCGATGGCGAAGCCGGAAGCGGCCAAGCCAGAAGCGCCCGCCAAGCCGGCGGCGCCCCCCAAGGCTGAAAAACCCGCAGCGAAGCCTGCTGCGGCACCGGCCGAAGCGGTGGTGAAGCCTGAAGCGCCGTCTACCCCGCCCAAGGCTGCGCCCAAATCCAAGGCCAAGGCCACGCCTGCCGCTGCTGCGGGCCAAGACCCCCAGCCTGCGGATCCAAAGCCGGAAGCTACGCCTGCCAAGGCCAGCCTTGAAGAAGCGCCTGGCCCGGCCCCGGCAGCGCCCGAAGCGCCGCCCCGGCCCATGCTGGTACAGGGCCCTGCCATTGCC
>JBEDHL010000222.1:0-9046 GCA_041174145.1 Pseudomonadota bacterium | reverse complement strand
CCGCTTGGGCGGCCGGTGCAGCGGCCTGATTGCCATCCAGCACATCAATCACCACGCGGTTCCCCAGCCGGTAGTGGCGAAACTGCGTCCCAGGCGGTGCTTGCAATGCAACCCCGCCTTCAATGGCCGACATAGCAAGGACATTTTTCGGCAGGCGTAGCGCGGCGGAAAGGTCGAACCGGGCCGGCGCCTCAAAGCGCAGCGTCAGCCGATCACCGGCTTCCTCAGCGCGATAGGTCACAGGATTGGGCCAATCCAAGACGACCCGGCCATAGGTTGGGTGATTGCCTACCCGAATGCCGACCAGCGGTGCTTGCTGACCAAAGGCCGGGGCACCCAAGCCGAAGCAGATCAGCAACAAGAAAGCCGCAAGGCGCATCAAGCGAAGCCCGCCCTTGGACCGCCAATGTCGCTTGGCGAAGCGCCCAAACCCGCAAACAGCGGAACCATGGTCGGCCTTTCTGTGATGCCCTGGACGAAACAGGCTTGGTATATCCGAGTAACCCTTCCTGGCAAATGATCCGATGCGATGGCAGCCAATACTGCGTGCCTCATGGGCCTGATCCCGCTGCCTTGCCGCCCAAGGGCGCCACGGTCAGTCATGGACCAGGACTTTTGCAATCTTGTCGCGCAGTGTTTCAGCGTTGAAGGGCTTCATAATATAATTGGAGACGCCCGCCCGCTTGGCGGCGAGGACATTTTCGGTTTTGCTTTCTGCCGTGACCATAATGAAAGGCAGGCTTTTCAACCTGCCATCGGCGCGCACTTCCTTGAGCAGGTCAAGCCCGGTCATGGGCGCCATATTCCAATCACTCAGCACCAATCCGAAATTGCCCGCGCGCAGCTTGGCCAAGGCTTGCTCACCATCCATGGCTTCATCAACATTGTTGAATTCAAGCTGCTTCAACAAATTCTGGATGATGCGCAGCATGCTCCGGTAATCATCGACAATCAGGACATTGATGGATTTATCCATGTCGTTCCACCATCTGCCGCCCGGGCTTTACGGCTTACTCGCTGCCTGGCCTATTGGCGCGGTGCCGCGCCAGTTCGGCAGTCAGAATCCGCGCCTTTTCAGGCCGCATCGCACCGATAACAGGCGCCATTTTCCGTTCCCCCATCCGATCCAGGATTTGGATCACCACTGGTAATTCCAATTCCTCAAAAATGGCCGCGGCTTCACGCGGGCGCATGTTTTCATAGGTACGCACCAAGCCCCGCCACCCGGCGTCTTCACGCTCACCACGGGTGCGTTCCATCGATTCAAGGCGTTGCTGAAGCTGGGTCAGTTCCTCAATGCGCTGAGTCAGGCGGCGTTCCGCGGCGGCCAGGACCAATTCGCGCGACACGATGGATTGTTCGCGCGCTTCCAATTCACCCCGCCGCGTGCGGAGTTGTTCCAACAAGGCGCGTTCCGCCTGCGAAATGGCATTGGGCGCATCGGGGGCCAAGCCATCCGAACCAGGGTCCAGCCGCCGGAAGCCGCCCGGGGAACGATCCGTGGCCGGCGGAATGCCAAGGGGTGGGACAAGATCTGCCGCCCTGGCCGGGGCCATAGAGGTCGCTTCAGGCAAGTCACCTTGCAGCACGGACCGAATAATATTTTCTGATTTTACAAGGAATAAGCCCCCCATGGCGATGATCGCCAAGGGTAAAAGCCGCGGTTTGAACATCAGCGCGCCCCCTTTCCGGTACCGATGGAAAGGGCGCGCAGCAAATCGCGTTCCGCCTGGCTGCGCAGCGTGCTGCCCTCATTGTCCTGCGCCGCCAATGGGTTGGCAGGCGTTGGCGGGATGGGGGATTCCTGCCCCGCCAAGGGCCGACCAGCGCGCACCACCGATTCCAGCCGATCAGCCAGCGTTTCTGCGCGTTCAATCAAGAAGCGCAGATCATCGCGCAAGGGTTCGGCAACGGTGACACGTTCCTGCACTTGCCTGGCCGCAAGCTCGGCCGTGGCGCGCAGGCGCAGAATGGCTGATTCAGCCGCGCCAGCGGCTTCTGAAAGCCCCTGGGCGCTGGTTTCCATGGCCGAGCGATCCTTGCGGATTTCGCGCAAGGCCCGTTCCAGGCGGATGGCGAAAGGAATAGCGGCCCCCAAAAGCCCCAGCAGGGCCAATTGCAGGCCCCATTCCAGCCAGGCAAAGGACATCATGAAGAAGCCCCCTTACGGCGATCTATTTCCTTATCAATGCGCACCGCCAGGCGTTGACCCTTGCGGCCCATCTCACCTTCAAAAAGTGGCACTTCCCCGCAGCGCAGGCTGACCGGCGCGCCGGGCGCAACGCCAAGCGAAATCCGATCCCCCACTTTTAGATTAAGCACTGCGGATAGCGGCATAATCTGCTCATCCAGCACCACATCAAGGCCGATATCGGTATGGCGCAATTCCTCGGCCAGATGGGTTTCCCAGATACTGTCACGGCCAAATTTCTCGCCCATGAATTGCTGCAAGAGCAATTCGCGCACGGGTTCCAGCGTGGCATAGGGCAGCAGGATTTCAAGCTTCCCGCCCCGATCTTCCATATCCACGCGCAACCGCACCAGCACACAGGCATTGGCCGGGCGGCTGATGACCGCGAAGCGCGGGTTCACTTCCAACCGTTCGAATTTGAAATGCACGGGGCAGAGCGGTTCAAAGGCCGAAGTCAAATCATCCAGCACCACATTGACCAGACGTTCCACCAAGGTGCGTTCAATGGTCGTGTAGGGCCGGCCTTCAATGCGCATCGCCGCCGTGCCGCGCCGCCCGCCCAGCAGCACATCCACCACGGAATAAATCAGCGCGGAATCCACCACCGCCAGGCCGTAATTATCCCATTCATCCGCGCGGGTGACACCCAACATGGCCGGCAGCGGCACAGAATTCAGATAATCCCCGAAGCGCAGGGAAACAATGCCATCAATCGAAACATCGACATTGTCCGACGTGAAATTACGCAATGTCGTCGATAGCAGCCGCACCAGCCGGTCAAAGACAATTTCCAGCATCGGCAAGCGTTCATAGGAAACCAGGCCCGAGGAAATGATCTTTTGGATCCCGCTTTCCTCAGCCTCACGCGTCGGTCCGGCGCCAAAGCCCAGCAGGCTGTCGATCTCCGCCTGATTGAGCACCCGCGCCGCATCCGCTGTTGTGCTGGAAGCCGCCGCCCCAGCAGCAGCAACGTCTTCCTCAAGCGCAGCGCCCCAGGCCGCCGCCAAGTCTTCTTCGCCCGTGCCGCTCATTGGACCAGAAGCTCCAGGAACAGAATATCATTGATACGGATTTGCTGCGCATCGCCCCGCCCGGCCTGCGCCACGGCAATATTGGCCCGCGCGACCAGTTCTTCCCGCAAGCGCTGGGTTCCAAGCGAACCGCGCAATTCCTCAGGGCGCATTTCCCGCAGGTAGGTCTGAAACAGATCAAGCAGCCGCGGCATGGAGGCCTGGATCAGGGCGCTATCTTCAGCCCGGGCCAATTCAAGCTTGCTGCGGAGCTTCACATAAACCGGCCGCCGGCCCGTGGTGTTCAGGTTGGTGACGATTTCCGGAAGATCCAGAAAGGCGACCGCGCGCGGGCCGGAATCCCTGCTTTCGGCCATGGCAGGGGGCTGACCCATGCCCAGCAATGGCGGCAGGATCCCCCCAAACCACAAGCCAGCCCCGATCACGGCCAAAAGCACTGGCACGGCCAGGAGCAGGATCTTCTTCCGCCCCAAGCCCTTTTTTTCCGCCGGCGCTTCCTCACTGGCCTCGATCTGCCCAGACATCCATGTCTCCTTCAACGCCTATTCTGCCAGCCCCCGATTAAGGAAGCATTGCGGCACTGCTTGCCGGGGCCAGATGGCGCAAGGCGGCAAGTTATGCCCCAAGACATAATATATTCCCTGGCACATCATTTGCACCAGGACACTTTATCTAATTTTGCAATGTTTGTCGCCGGATTGGGCGCCCCTTGCAACGGATGGAGTGGTTATGGATTCGCCCGGCTATATTTTGCTCGCCCGCCTAGCGCTGCAGGAACGCTCCACGCAGGTGCTGGCGCATAACATCGCCAATGCCGATACCCCCGGTTTCCGGGCCATGCGGCCGGTTTTCGGCCAGATGATGGTGGCTACCCAAGGGGCGGGCGCTCTGAAGGGGGATAAGGGCATGGCCTTCCCGCAGGACCGGGCAACCTGGCGGGATATGGACCAGGGCAGCGTGCAAAGCACCGGCAACGTGCTGGACGTGGCCTTGAATAGCGAGGGGTTTTTTGTTGTCGAAACCCCGCGGGGTGAGCGTTACACGCGGGCCGGGCGCTTTTCCATTGGCGCCAATGGCCGCCTGGTGGATCAGGAAGGCAATGCGGTGTTGGATGACCGAAGCCGGCCGATCGCCTTTTCGGCGCAGGATACGCAAATTGACATTGCCGGTGATGGCAGCATCCGCACCGAAAACGGCGATATCGCGAGATTAAAGGTAGTGCGC
This sequence comes from Pseudomonadota bacterium, assembly GCA_041174145.1. Classification (GTDB taxonomy): domain Bacteria; phylum Pseudomonadota; class Alphaproteobacteria; order Acetobacterales; family Acetobacteraceae; genus Neoroseomonas. The sequence continues at coordinate 4,600 of JBEDHL010000222.1, read as the reverse complement.
TTCGAAAAGCCGCAAAATCTTATCGCCGAAGGCAATCGGCTGATGGATGCGAAGAATGAAGTGCCCTTGCTCGTGGATCGCCCCGCCATCACACAAGGCGCGCTGGAAGGCAGCAATGTCCACCCAATCCTGGAAATGACCCGGCTGACCGCGGAAATGCGCGAATTTCAATACGCCAGCCAATTCACGGAACGTGAGGGTGAGCGGATCAATAACTCGGTTGAGCGCATTTTGCGCCGCCGTAGCTGAGACAAAGATAAGGAATAAACGCCATGCGTTCACTGCACATCGCGGCCACCGGGATGCAGGCCCAACAAACCAATGTTGAGGTCATTTCGAATAATATCGCCAATATATCAACAACCGGCTTCAAGCGGCGCCGTGCGGAATTTCAGGATTTGCTGTATCAGAATATCCGCCGCAACGGTTCCCAAAGCGCGGATACGGGTACGCTTCTACCATCTGGCGCGCAGCTTGGCCTTGGTGTTCGCACCGCCGCCATTTACCGCATCAGCGAACAGGGCAATCTGCAACAAACCGAAAACCGCTTTGACCTGGCGATCCGTGGCAATGGCTATTTCCAGGTGCGCTTGCCATCAGGGGAAACCGCCTATACCCGCGATGGTACCTTCGGGCTTTCGGCAGATGGCACCATTGTGACTGCCGAAGGCTTCATTGTGCAGCCGGGCATTACTGTGCCGGCGGCGGCACGCGATGTTACCATCAATGCCACAGGTGAAGTACTGGCCAAGTTGGATGGGCAGGTCCAGCCACAGAATGTTGGCCAGATTCAGTTGGCAATTTTCGCCAATGAAGGCGGGCTGGAAGCTGTTGGTGAAAACCTGTTTTTGGCCACACCCGGTTCTGGTGACGCACAGCAGGCCGCACCTGGCCAAGCGGGCTATGGGCAGGTGCTGCAGGGCTTCATTGAAACTTCCAACGTCAATGTGGTGCAGGAAATCACGGCATTGATCACCGCACAGCGCGCCTACGAAATGAATTCGCGCGTGATCACGGCCAGCGATGAAATGCTATCCACCCTGACCAGGCTGCGCTGATGCAGCGCCGGTATTTACTTGCCCTGCCTGCTGGCCTGCTGGCTTTGCCACGGCTGGCGCATGGGCAGGCCGCCATCCTGCGGTCGCAAACCTTGGTCGAAGACCAGGTTATTCGCATTGCCGATATCTTCGAAGGAACATCTCGTGGGGATGTCGTGCTCGGCGCCGCCCCGGCACCGGGCCAACGCATCATCATTGAAGCATCACAATTGGCCAGTATTGCCCGGCGTTTTGGTGTGGATTGGCGCCCCCTATCCGGGGCCGAGCGATGCGTGATTGAACGCCCTGGCCAGGCCCTATCGCGTGATGCGGTGCTGGATGCTTTGCGCAGCGAACTCATTGGCCTTGGCCTGCCCGCTGAAGCGGAATTGGAACTGGCAACATTTTCACCGCCCATTTTGCCGCTGAATGCCCTGCCCCGGCTTGCGGCCGAAGGCGGCCATTTCGACCCCGCTTCGAACCGCTTTGCCGCAACATTGATTGTGCTGGCTGATGGCATACCCAGCATTCGCATGCGTATCGCGGGCCGTGCCATTGCCACAGTCCCCGCCATTATCGCCACGCGCCGGTTGGCGATTGGTGAAGTTGTTGGGCCCGGTGATGCGCGCTTGGTGCAGCTCCGCGCTGAACGGGTGCGTCCTGGAACAGCGCAGCGCCTGGAAGATGTGGTTGGTTTGCAATTGCGCCGGCCTTTGGGGACGGATCTGCCCTTCATGTCGGCCGATTTGATGACACCGCATGTCATCGCCAAAAACGATAATGTCCTGATGCTTTTGGAAGGGCCCGGCCTTTCACTGACCGCACAGGGCCGCGCCTTGGAAGCCGCCGCGCGTGGCGCCAAGGTGAATGTCATGAATCTCTCCTCCCGCAGTGTGGTGGAGGCAGAAGCAATCGGCCCAGGTCGCGTGCGGGTGCGCCTTGGCGCCTTGCCGCTACGCATGGCGGAAAGGGGTTGAAGATGCGCCATTTACCCATGTTGTTGCTGGCAGCCGCCAGCCTTTCCGCCTGCGGCACCGCTGAGCGGCTTGCGCGCCTTGGCCAAGGGCCTGACTTGGCGAATATCGAAAATCCAACAACCGATCCGCGCTGGCGGCCGGTGACCATGCCGATGCCCAATCCGGGCGAACCGCCGCTACAGAACAATAGCCTGTGGCGGCAGGGCAGCCGCACCTTCTTACGAGACCAGCGCGCCGCGACGGTTGGTGATTTGGTGACGGTGCTGGTTTCCATCCAAGACGATGCGGATATGGAAAATTCCACCAAGCGCAATCGCGATAATAGCGAAAGTATGGGGATCCCCAATTTGCTGGGGCTTGAATCATCCTATGGTCGGCTTTTCCCGGCGGGCTTTGATCCTTCCAAGATGGTTTCAGCCAGTTCCGCCAGTGGCGTTGATGGCAATGGCACCTTGAAGCGTTCGGAACAGATCAATTTGCGCGTGGCGGCCACCGTCACGCAGGTGCTGCCGAATGGTAATCTGGTGGTGACCGGGCGGCAGCAAGTGCGCGTCAATCAAGAATTGCGCGATCTGCAAGTGGGCGGGATCATTCGGCCGCAGGATATCGGTTCAGACAATACAGTGCGCCACGATAGGCTTGCCGAAGCGCGCATTGCCTATGGTGGCCGCGGCACCATCAGTGATGTGCAGCGCCCGCGCTACGGGCAGGAATTGCTGGACGCGATCTTGCCATTTTAAAGTGACCGCGCCGGGCTTGCGCCATATGCTAGCCCGGCCCGGCGCGCTTAACGCTCAGCGTGTTTGCGTTCGTAGTGCTTCAGGTATTTCTGCGTAATCTGATCGGTCTTCACCACCACCGCCACATCGGTGGTGTTGAAAGGCAAATCCAGCACGGCGCCATCGCCCACAAATCCGCCAAGGCGCAAATAGCCTTTCACGAGTGGCGGCAAGGCGGCCAGGGTGGCCCTTTTATCAATGCTGTCCGGGTCCTTGCGGCGCATTTCCACATAACGATCCGCAATAGCGCGCGGGCGCAATTCCTCTGGTGCCAGATGAAACGCGTGCAGATAGGTCAATTGATCGGCCAGGACATCCAGATCTGTGCCCGGCAGGGACGCGCAGCCGAACATCAGCGCGATTTCATGCTGAAACACGTAAGCTGCGATGCCATCCCACAGTAACTGCAACGTGCCGCGGCTGCGATAGGCGGCATCAACGCAGGATCTGCCCAGTTCCAGCACTGGCCCAGGATAGGCCACCAGCCGAGAGACATCATATTCCGCTTCAGAATACCAACGCCCCAGCGCTTCGGCCGCATGCCGGCGGATCAGGCGATAGGTGCCGACAACTGATTCCGGCCCCTCTCCACGGTCATGATCCACCACCAGAAGGTGGTCAGCCACGGCGTCGAAATCGTCGCGGTCACGGTGGCTGGCGGCCGTGCCGGCATCCGGGCGGGCGCCCATTTCCTGGTAAAAGACGCGAAAGCGGAGCGCCTGTACGGCATCAATTTCAGCCTGATTGACCGCCAAGCGCACCCCAAGGTTACCGGCTCGGATTTCGCCGAAGCCAGGCTCAGTCTCGGTTTTGCGGGTTTCGCTCATGCTGATGGGCCGATCCGTCGAAGGGGGGAGGCGGCCCGCATCCGGGAATGCCCCAAGGCATCTGCCGCTCGGCGTCTTCTATACCAGTTTTCAGCCGGGCGAAATTACCCAGCAGATGCAAGCTGGGGCGCCTTCAGGCGAATGCATGACATGGCAGCGGGTATTCTGATCACCCATGTCAGCACTTCGGCAATCTTGGGCCTAGGATCCGGGCGCCATGGCGGGGAGAGCCAGAGAAAATGCGTGGCAGGCAGCTTCAGGCCTTGCCGTTGGCCCTTTGGCGGGGCGCGGTGCCAAGGCCAATTTTCTTGGCCAGGCTGGAACGATGCTTGGCATAACGCGGCGCAACCATGGGGTAATCAGCGCCCAGGCCCCAGCGTTCACGATACTGATCCGGCGTCAGGTTGAAGGAGGTCTTCAAATGGCGCTTCAGCATTTTCAGCTTTTTGCCGTCTTCCAGGCAGATGATATAATCTGGCGTGATGGATTTCTTGACCGGCACCGCGGGTTCCGGCCTTTCGGCCACGGGTGCTGGTCCGCGTTCAATCGATGTCAGGGTTCGATAGACTTCCTGGATCAGCGATGGCACGGCATTGGCGGGCACTGAATTATGCGACACATGCGCCGAGACAATCTGAGCAGTAAGGCTAAGAATATCCCCATTGAGCGGTGTGTCAGCCATCAGTTTTCTCCGATTATTGCGTAATGAAACTATTTTAGTTTGAGATAAAATTATTTTCAAGCATCAATTATAAGGTTGATGCGCGGGGTATTTCAGCGCGCCGTAAAAAGCTAAGGAAAAGCAGGATGGGACCAGAAGCTTGATGACCAAGGACAACATCGTCGCGGACCAGCGGATTGATATTTCGGAGGAGACCTGCCCGATGACATTCGTGCTGGTGCGCCTGGCGCTTGACCAAATGAAACCGGGCGAAATTCTTGAAATAACGCTGCGCGGCGCGGAACCCCGCCGCAACATA
>JBEDHL010000221.1:0-2916 GCA_041174145.1 Pseudomonadota bacterium | reverse complement strand
GCTTCATTCACGCTCTTGACACCGGCAAGCGCCTTGGCGCCTTCCAGGGCTTGGTCGGTCAGGCCCTGCGCCAGCGCCATATACTGGCGAGCGAGGTCCTGAGAGCCCGAGGCCCAGGTCTGCGCGGCCTTGGTGAAGGCCTCCACATTACCGCGGCCGAAATCAGCAGCTTCTTCCGCCGCCTTGAAGATGCTCTCGGCACCCTTGGTGATCTGTTCCATGTTCGTCTCCATTGCGATGCGAGCCTGCGCCGCACCATCGGTCATAACTTTTTGAGCTTGCGCCGCGGCTTCTTCCGCAACCTTGCTCACCACCTGGCTCTTGCTTTGCGCCATGATCTCAACCTTTTCTTTGCCTTTCCGGGGCACAGCGACCCGGACTTTGCGTGCCGACCGGGAGGGCCGGGAAGATTTGCTGCGCTGCAACATGAGCGGCTTCTACGCTCGGCGCCGGGCGTATTGCAAGCATTTTTTTGCACTGCACAAAAATTTTTGATGCCCGCCGATCAGCCAGACCTCTGGGGTATTCGGGTTGAACCTGAAATACTTTCGTTAACTATCTGACCGGAATGGGAATTCACCAATTTTTTTGCTAGACCTACCACTGAGTGTGACTTATAAACTTTCTCAGGGGATCCAAAGGCTTGGCGCTGCAAAGCTTCAGGTCGTTGGGACATTTTCCGGCCAAAAGGAATCACCTGGTTGGCCGAAAAATGTGCTAAAACAATGATATAGAGAAATCTCATCGCGCAGTCAGCGCGCTGGGGCGGCTTTAGGGGGTTTGCGGTATGAGGATTCGTCGCCAAGGCTTGGGGGGCCTTGCCGGTCGATTCGCCGGGGTAATCTGCGGGTTCGCGCTCGCGGTACTGCCTTTGCGCGGGGCCGAAGCACAAATCGGCAGCGCGCGTTATTCCGCCATTGTCATGGAAGCCCGTACAGGGAATGTGCTGATCGATGCGGGCGCGGACCAACCGCGCTACCCGGCTTCGCTCACCAAAATGATGACGCTTTATATGACATTTGAGGCGTTGCGCGACGGCAAAACGCAACTCAACAGCCGCGTGGTCATGAGTGAATATGCGTCTTCCCGACCGCCTTCCAAACTTGGCATCCCCCCTGGCAGCGGGCTGACGGTGGAACAGGCGATCCTCGCCCTGGTGACCAAAAGCGCCAATGACGTGGCAACCGCCTTGGGCGAACATGTTGGGGGGTCTGAAGAACGCTTCGCGCAAATGATGACCATGCGCGCACGTTCTCTCGGCATGACACAAACGCGCTTTCGCAATGCCTCTGGCCTGCCGGATCTGGATCAGGTGACCACGGCGCGGGATATGGCCACCTTGGGCAGGCGGCTCTTTCTCGATTTCCCCAATCGCTACCATTATTTCGGCACGGTGCATTTCGCCTGGGGGCGGGCGCAAATCCGCAACCATAACCGGATGCTTGGCGATTATGATGGCGCGGATGGCATCAAGACCGGCTTCATTAATGCTTCCGGCTTCAATATCGTAACTTCTGCGCAGCGCGATGGCGTGCGCCTTGTGGGGGCGACTTTTGGTGGCTCCTCCTGGGTGGAACGCGACCGGCACATGGGGGCGCTGCTGGACCAAGGCTTCGCCCGGATGGGGGTGGCGCCGCGCGCGCCTTCATCGGTGATGGCCGCGGCCAATGCGCCGCGCCGCACGCCACCTGCCGCCCGCCCTGTTCAGCAAGGCAATACGCGCTTGGTGCAGGCGGCGCCGCAGCGCCGGACGCAGCAGCAAGTTGCCGCCACGCCCAATCGTCAACCAGCCGCGCAGGTGGCCTATCGCCAGCCAAGTGCCCCGCCCCGGCCGGCAGCGCGCCCGGCGCAGCGGGTGGAACAGGGTAGTGCGGCGAATAATACGCAGCGCCCTCAATCAGCAAAACCGGCGACACGGCAGCAAAACCCATCCAACGCGCCACAGCGTTGAGGCTTTGGCACGCAGGCTGAATTCAGCTTTCCCGCCAGGAAAGTCCGGCGCGCGCCATGCGCGCGCGCACATAGGCAAGCCAGATCACTTGCAAGCCCAGCGCTGGCAGTAGCACCAGCGGCTTCATGCTCGGCGACAAGCCAAGAAACGCCCAGGCGAGCAGACCATGGGCCAGCACGAAACCCCAATGCACAGCGGCCACCTGCCGGACGCCAAGCCCGCTTCGTTGCGCCATTTGATACAAATGGGTGCGATGCGCCGCGGTGATATTCAGCCCCATCGCCGCGCGGCGGATCAGCGTAAAGGCGGCATCGAAAAACAGGCCGAATAATAGTAGCGGCAGCAGCATGAAGGAGACCTCGGCCGCATCAAACCGCGCCGCCGCCACGGCCAGAATCGCCACCATGAAGCCCAGGAATTGGCTGCCGACATCGCCCATGAAAATCCGCGCCGGGTGCAGGTTGAAGGGCAGAAAGCCAAGCAAGCCCGCCGCCAGCATCAGCGCCGCCAGATAGACGAACCATCCCCCCTGATGCCCGGCAATGGCGCAAAGGATCAGCATTGCAATAAAGACGCTGCCACCCACCAGCCCATCCAGCCCATCCATGAAATTCACCGCATTGGTGCAGCCCAGAATCCAGAACAGCGTCAGCAGCGGCCCCAAGGCGCCAAGCTGCACAATCCCCAAACCCGGTACCGCCAGGCGCTGCAATTCAAGCCCGCTACCGATGGCCACCAGCGCCGCCACCGCCTGCGCCGCAAGCTTCACCGCAAAGCGCAAATCCCGCGCATCATCCCAAAGTGATACTGCCGCGATGGCCAACGCAGCGCCGATCACGCCCAGGAATTGCGGCCCCGGCAGGCGCGCATATTCCGCCTGCCAATACAAAACCCCCATGCCGAGGGTGAAGGCCACCACAATGCCAAGCCCGCCGCCCCGCGGCGTAGGCCGGCTATGGCTGGAC
>JBEDHL010000220.1:0-6974 GCA_041174145.1 Pseudomonadota bacterium | reverse complement strand
CATCTGGATTCTGCGCGCGGTGGCGTAGCAGGTGGTCGGCCAGCACCAGCGCCATCATGGCTTCGCCCACCGGCACGGCGCGGATGCCAACACAAGGGTCGTGGCGGCCCTTGGTGATGATCTCCACGTCTTGACCGAAGCGATCAACGCCCAGCCGAGGTTCAAGAATCGAACTGGTGGGTTTGACGGCGAAGCGCGCAACAATCGGCTGGCCGGTGCTGATGCCACCCAGAATGCCGCCGGCATGATTGGCCTGGTAATCCACCAATCCGCCCGCACCCATGCGCATTTCATCCGCATTGGCCGTGCCGGTCAGGCTAGCGGCGGCGAAGCCATCGCCAATCTCAACGCCCTTGACGGCATTAATGCCCATCAGCGCGCTGGCCAAATCCGCATCCAGCTTGCTGTAGATGGGGGCGCCCAGGCCGGGGGGCACGCCTTCGGCCACCACCTCAATCACCGCACCCACTGAATTGCCGGATTTACGCAGCCCAAGCAGCTGTTCTTCCCAGCGCGCGGCCGCGGCGCGGTCTGGGCAGAAGAAGTCGTTTTCATCCACCGCCGCCCAATCCCAGGCAGCCCGGTCCACCGCATCACCGCCCATCGCCACCAAGGCACCACGAATACGCACGCCATCGCCCAGTACCTTGCGCGCAATGGCGCCGGCGGCAACGCGCATGGCGGTTTCCCGCGCGCTGGAACGCCCGCCGCCGCGATAATCGCGAATGCCGTATTTCAGTTCATAGGCAATATCGGCATGGCCGGGGCGGAAGCGATCCTTGATTTCCCCGTAATCCTTGGAACGCTGATCAGTGTTTTCGATCATCAGCGCAATCGGCGTGCCGGTGGTCTGGCCTTCAAACACCCCGGACAGAATCCGCACCTGATCCGCTTCCTGGCGTTGCGTCACGAATTTGGATTGGCCAGGCCGGCGGCGGTCCAGAAAGGGCTGGATATCGGCTTCCGTAAGCCCAAGGCGCGGCGGCGCGCCATCCACCACGCAGCCAATCGCTGGCCCATGGCTTTCGCCCCAGGTGGTGACGCGGAAAAGATGGCCGAAGCTGTTATGCGACATAAGGGCGGTCTATCCCGCACTCTGGCGCGGGACAAGCGGAGGGAAAACCGCCCATGCCACGTTCAAACCGTTGAAATATCCGGCGCATCCGGATTTTTCATGCCAACAATATGATAGCCGCTATCCACGTGATGCACTTCGCCCGTGACACCGGCGGAAAGATCAGACAGCAAATACAGGCCAGCGCCGCCCACTTCTTCGATCGTCACATTGCGCCGGAGCGGCGAATTATACTGGTTCCATTTCAGGATGTAGCGGAAATCACCAATCCCGCTGGCCGCCAGCGTTTTGATCGGGCCGGCGCTGATGGCATTCACGCGAATGCCGGCTTCACCCAAATCAGTTGCCATATAGCGCACACTGGCTTCCAGCGCGGCCTTGGCGACACCCATCACATTGTAATGCGGCGTGACACGTTCGGCGCCGAGATAGGAAAGCGTCAGCATGGACCCGCCCGGCGTCATCAGCGCGGCGGCGCGGCGGCCGACTGCCACGAAGGAATAGCAGGAAATATCCATCGCTTGCAGGAAGGCATCGCGCGGCGTGTCCAGATAGCGCCCGCGCAAATACTGCTTATCGGCAAAGCCAATCGCATGCACCAGATAATCCAGCTTGCCCCAGGCCTTTTCCACGGCGGCAAAGGCGGCATCCATATCGGCATCATCGGCCACATCGCAGGGCACCACCAGGCTTGACCCCAGGCTTTCCGCCAAGGGGCGCACGCGCTTTTCCAAAGCCTCTCCCTGATAGGTGAAGCCCACTTCGCCCCCTTGCGCGGCAATCGCCTGTGCAATGCCCCAGGCGATGGAACGGTCATTCGCAACGCCCATGATCAGGCCGCGCTTGCCGGCCATCAGGGTGCCTGTGGGGATGCTGGGTGCTGGATCGGCGTCGTTCATGGGGTGATGGACCATCCGGCTGATGTCGTTTCCGCCGTCTGCCACGCCCCTGAATGCCGGGCAAGGGCCTTGCCCTTTCGCAAAGCGTCCCGATACAGGGCAGGATTAAGGAGATCACCATGGACGGCACCGTCACCACCACCGAAGACCCCTACGCCCTGTTTCAGGATTGGATGGCGGAAGCCACCAAGGGGGAGATCAATGACCCCAATGCGGTATGCCTAGCCACCGCCACGCCGGATGGCCGGCCTTCGGCCCGGATGGTGCTGCTGAAGGGCGTGGATGCGCGGGGTTTTGTTTTCTACACCAATCTGGAAAGCCGCAAGGGCGGGGAATTGGCCGCCAATCCTTTCGCCGCGCTGTGTTTTCACTGGAAAACATTGCAACGCAGCATTCGCGTGGAAGGGGCGGTGGAAGCGGTTTCGGAAGCTGAGGCTGATGCCTATTACGCCTCCCGCGCGCGCACTTCGCGCCTGGGGGCCTGGGCGTCCAAGCAATCCCGCCCGCTGGAAAGCCGCTTTGCGCTGGAAAAGGCGGTGGCGGAATATGGGCTGAAATACGCGGTGGGGGATATCCCGCGCCCGCCCTTCTGGTCCGGCTTTCGCGTATTGCCAGCGCGGATTGAATTCTGGCGCGACATGCCCTTCCGCCTGCATGAACGGCGGGTATTTCACCGCGATGGCGCAGCTTGGCGGCTTGAGGCGCTTTATCCGTGACACAAGCGGGCGGCATTCCCTCCGCCCAGGCGGAGGTGGCCGCCTTTCTGGCCGGGCTTGCCGGCGCCACGCCGATTGAAACCCATATTTCGGCGATTTTTGTCGGGCGGGAGACCGCCTGGAAGATTAAAAAAGCCGTGGCGCTGGGCTTTCTGGATTTCAGCAGCCTGGAAGCACGCGGGCATTTCTGCCGGCGGGAATTGGAGGTGAACCAACCCGCCGCCCCCGGCATTTACCGCGATGTAGTGGCAGTCACCCGCGCCCCCGATGGAAATTTGCAGCAAGGCGGCGGGGGTGAGGTGGTGGAATGGGTGCTGCGTATGGCGCCCATCCCCACCGGAGATTTCCTGGATAGGGTGGCGGCCTGCGGTGGCCTGGATGACAAGCTTCTGGATACCATGGGCGATACGGTTTTCGCCCTGCATCAGGCGGCGCCACCGGTGGCGGGGCTGGATGCGCCCGCCGCCATGGCTTCGGTGCTGGCTGGTAACCTGCGCGCCGCCCGCGCCGCAGGCCTGCCAGAGGCCGCAATCGCCCCGCTGGAAGCGGCGCTGCAGGCGGGTTTGGCGCGCCTGACACCCCTGCTCGCGGCGCGCGCTGCAGAAGGGCGCATCCGCCGCTGCCATGGCGATCTGCATTTGGGCAATCTGTGCTTGTGGCAGGGCAAGCCTACGCCCTTCGACGCTTTGGAATTCGATGAAGCCCTGGCGCGGATTGATACCGGCTATGATCTGGCCTTTCTGCTGATGGATCTTGACCAGCAGGCGGGGCGCGCGGCGGCGAACCGTGTGCTGAACCGCTATTTGGCGCGATCGGGCGATTACGACTTGCTCGGCCCCTTGCCACTATGGCTTGCCTTGCGCGCTTTGGTGCGCGCCCATGTCCATGCGGCGCGCGGGCGGGATGGCGCGAAACTATTGCGCGCGGCCAAGGCCTATTTGGCGCCCTCCCCGCCGCTGCTGATTGCGGTGGGCGGGTTGCAAGGCACCGGCAAATCCACCCTGGCGCGCGGCTTGGCGCCCGCCCTTGGTGCTGCCCCGGGCGCCTTGCTGCTGCGATCTGATGAACTGCGCAAACGGCGTTTCGGCCTGGCGCCGGAAGCGTCCCTCCCGCCCGAGGCCTATGCCGAAGAAGTCAGCCGTGCCGTACATGAAGAATTGTTCATAATTGCCGAGGTGGCGTTGCGCCAAGGCCATGCGGTGGCGCTGGATGCGGTGTTTCTGGACCCGGATCATCGGCGCCATGCGGCGGAAATCGCGGCGCGGGCGGGCGTGCCCTTCCAGGGTTTTTGGCTTGAAGCGCCAATGGAAATCTTGAAATCCCGCATCCTGGCGCGGCGCGGGGATGCCTCGGACGCGACGATTGCGGTGCTGGAACGCGCCGCAAAGGCCGACCCGGGGCCGATTGATTGGATACGGCTGGATGCGGCGGGGGAGGCGCAGGCGGCGGCGCGCAAGGCCCTTGGCGTCACAGGCTGAAATATGCGCTAATCCGCCCCATATCTGGGACGACGTAAAACAAAACCAAAACTTAGAGGAGGCATGGCTATGGCCTATCGCCGTCTATTGCTGCCATTGACCGGTACGGCCGCGGGTGAATCCGCGCTGGGTACCGCACTGATTGCCGCGCGCATTTGGGGTGCCCATGTTCATTGCCTGCATGTGCGGGTGGATGCGCGCGATGTTGCGCCCTTGGCCGGGGAAGGGCTTTCCGGCGCCATGATTGAAGAAATGATGGCCGCGACCGAACGCGAAAGCGGCGAACGCGCCGACCGTGTGAAGTCTCTGTTCCAGAAATTCACCGCCAATCTTGGCGGTGTTACGCTGGCCGATAACCCCGATAGCGCCGCGAAAACCGATGGGCCGACGCTGTCCTTCGAATCCATGGTGGGGCGGGAAGAAGATATCGTCGCGCAGCAATCCCGGCTTTATGATCTGGCCGTGGTGCCGCACCCGGAAGCCGGTGAGGATGTCTCCAGCAGCGATGCACTGCACGCCATTCTGTTCGATTCTGGCCGGCCCGTGCTGATCGCACCCCGAACGCCGCCAGCGGTGATTGGCACGCGCATTTGCATCGCCTGGAATGGCACGGCGGAAAGCGCGGCAGCGGTGGCGGCGGCCTTGCCCTGGCTGCACCAGGCTTCCGCCGTGCGGATCCTCTGCGCCGATGAATATCAACGCCGCGGCCCGAAGGCCGAGGGCATTCAGGCCTATTTGCGCTGGCATGGCATTGATGCCGAATTGATGCCCTTCAAGCCGCAAACCCGCGATGTCGGTGCGGGGCTTTTGGGCGCGGTGCGTGATTTTGGCGCCGATATGCTTTCCATGGGTGCCTATAGCCATTCACGCCTCAGGCAATTGATCCTGGGTGGTGTGACGCGCCATGTGCTGGAGAATGCGGAAATTCCCGTGCTGATGTGTCGGTGAGCCTGCCCCAAGCATGACAGTATTGCGCGGGCGGTATGGCACCGCCCGCCGCGCGCCCCTATCTGATCCGCAAGGGCCACACGGAAGACCCATGATTGAACATCGCCCCTTCATTGGCCTGGGCAAGGCGAATTACGGCTGGCTGAACGCCAATTATCATTTCTCCTTCGGGCAATACCGTGATGCGGGCCGCATGAATTGGGGCCGCTTGCGCGTGTGGAATGATGATGAAATCGCGCCCGGTATGGGCTTTGACCCGCACCCGCATCGCGACATGGAAATCATCACCTATGTCCGCCAAGGCGCCATTACGCATAAGGACAGCATGGGCAATGAAGGCCGCACCGAAGCTGGCGATGTGCAGGTCATGAGTGCCGGCACCGGTGTGGTGCATGCCGAATATAATCTGGAACCAGGTGTGACCACGCTGTTTCAGATTTGGATCATGCCTGACCGTACCGGCCTGCCGCCTTCCTGGGGGGCCAAGAAATTTCCCAAGGAAAAGCGCGACGCGGCGTTTGAGGTTTTAGCCTCTGGCCGCCCCGCCGATGCTTCTTCGGGCGCGCTTGGCATCAATGTGGATGGCGCGGTGATGGCGGCGACGCTCGGCAAAGGGCAAAGCCTGACGCAGAAGCTGGCCGAGGGCCGCGCCGCCTATCTGGTGCTGGCGCGCGGTGCGGTGGAAGTGAATGGTGTTGCTGCCAGCGCACGCGATGGGCTTGCCATTCGCGCGGAGCCCGCCATCACCATCACCGCCAGCGAAGATGCTGAATTGGTGATGGTGGAAGTGGCGGATAGGTGATGGCGCCCGCTTTCACCATTCCACGCCTCGGGCAAGGGACCTGGGGCATGGGTGAGGATCGAACGCGGCGCGCGGCGGAAGCCGATGCGCTGCGCGCGGGGCTCGATCTTGGCGTGTCCTTGATTGACACGGCTGAGATGTATGGCGAAGGCGGCGCTGAAGAAGTGGTGGGTGATGCCATTGCCGGCCGGCGCGATGGGGTTTTCATCGTCTCCAAGGTCTATCCGCATAATGCGTCGCGCCGTGGCGTGGTTGTGGCCTGTGAACGCAGCCTGAAACGGATGCGGATTGAAACGATAGACCTTTATTTGCTGCATTGGCGCGGTTCCGTGCCGCTCGCGGAAACGGTGGCGGGGTTTGAAGCACTGCGCGATGCGGGCAAAATCCGGCGCTGGGGTGTATCGAATCTCGACGTGGATGATCTGGAAGAACTGGGCGCCGAACTTGCCGATTGCGCGGCGGATCAGGTGCTCTACAGCCTGGAACATCGCGGCGTTGAGTTTGATTTGCTGCCCTTCTGCGCCGGGCGCGCCATGCCGGTGATGGCTTATTCGCCGGTGGGGCAGGGTGGGCGGATGCTACGCAATCCTGGGCTGGTCAGTGTCGCGTCGCGGCATGGCAAAAGCCCCGCGCAAATTGCCATTGCCTGGACGCTGCGCCAGCCTGGTGTGGTCAGCATCCCCAAGGCTGCCAAGCTTGCCCATGTGCGGGAAAACGCCGCCGCGCGGGAGATTTCGCTTGGTGCCGAGGATATCGCCGAACTGGATGCCGCCTTTCCGCCGCCCCGGCGCAAGCGCCCTTTGGCAATGTTGTAAGAAAGCCGCGCTTTCCGGGTTGTTCTGGGGCTGCCTGCGGGCTTAGCCTTGACGCCATGGAAGGCAATGGCTGCGAATCGTGTTGATCACCCTTGCCCTGACGCTGGCTGGACTAGCGCTGCTTGCCCTGGCGGCGCCCGTTTTGGCGCGGGCGGTGCTTGGTGTCAGGCTGGTTTATGCGGGCGCTGCCCTCGCATCTTTGATATTGGCGCTGGGCGGCATTATTGGACTGGTTTCCGCA